>JAZNNY010000099.1:0-8525 GCA_045580505.1 Lentihominibacter sp. | reverse complement strand
GTGCGCATAGTGTCTGTTCGGTGTCTCATACTCAACGTGTGCTGTTGAGATGGTGATGCCTCTCTCTTTTTCTTCCGGTGCCTTGTCGATCTCGTCGAATGCGACTTCTTCACCGAGTCCGTACTTTCTCTGCAGGGTCAGCGTGATCGCTGCTGTCAGAGTCGTCTTACCATGGTCAACGTGGCCAATGGTTCCGATGTTGATATGCGGTTTGTTTCTTTCGAATTTCTGCTTTGCCATTGTATTCCTCCTACAATTTAGAATCCTGAAAGCTTTTATAAATAAAATGGAGCTGCTGAGCAGACTTGAACTGCCGAACCTCCTCATTACCAATGAGGTGCTCTACCGACTGAGCTACAGCAGCACGCCGTTATGAATAATCGTACTATAATTTTCTTCCGGTGTCAACCGCTTTATCACGAATTCAGGAAAGCGATGATCTTTTGTCTGACCCTGTGCATGCAGTTGTCTACGGACTTTTTCGTCCTGCCGAGCTGCTCTGCGATCTGGTCTGTCTGCAGGCCCCGCATCCGCTCCGTCAGGACCTGAAGTTCGTATTTGCTGAACACCTTATCATCATTGTGCAGGATACACTCCGTGATGTCCTGCATGACCAGCATCTGCTCCGGCGAATCCGCCGGGCTTGCCATCAGCGTGTCTTCAATGCGCCAGGCCCCTTCTGCAGAGTCCGCTTCCTGCCCCGCGGGAGCATCCAGCGAAACGGAGGTGTTCAGCGCCTTGTGTTTATTGCGCTGGGCTCCGCGAATGGCGCTGATGATCTGATTGGTCACGCAGATTCCCGCAAAGGTACGAAAACTCGCTTCCTTCTCAGGGTCAAACTGCCGCACCGCCTTCAGGAGGCCGATCATCCCCTCCTGCAGCACATCGTCTTCATCTGCGCCGGCCATGTAATACATTTTCGCCTTGGCCCTGGCCAGTTCCTTGTACCTGCGCAGCAGTTCTTCTTCCGCCGCGAGGTCTCCCGCCTGCGCCTTGCTGACAAGCGTATTATCCGTGCTGCTCACCATAACGATTTCCCCCGTTTCTCTGTCGGACTGCCTCGTACATGACGATCGCCGCCGCATTGGACGCGTTCAGGGAATTGATCCTGCCTTTCATCGGGATGGAAATGATGAAGTCGCACTTCTCCCGAACGAGCCGGCTGATCCCCTTTCCCTCGTTTCCTATGACGATAGCTGCGGGCCCTCTGAGATCAGTCCCGTAGAGATCGCTTCCGTCCATGTCGCACCCGTAGATCCAGATCCCCTCTTTCTGAAGGTCTTCGATCGTCCGCGCGATATTCTTCACCCGGGCGCATCCGATGTGCTCCGCCGCGCCCGCGGAAGTCTTCATGACCGTTGCGTTAACGGACACGGACCTGCGCTCCGGAATGATGATCCCGTGCGCGCCGGCGCACTCAGCTGTCCGCATGACCGCCCCCAGGTTGTGCGGATCCTCCAGTCCGTCGAGAATGACCAGAAACGGGGGCTCGCCTCTGTCCGCCGCCGTCTTAAGGAGGTTCTCCACGGAGACGTACTCATATTCGGTGACCGCCGCGATGATGCCCTGATGATTCCGGCCTTCCGCCATCCGGTCAAGTTTCTGCCTGTCCGCATAGAACACGGGAATCTTCAGGTCCTTCGCCTTGCCGAGGATCTTCTGCAGAGAACCTTCCGGCTTCTTCCCGTCCTTCTGGCGAAGTACCGTCAGCCGGTCGATCTCCCGGCCCGCATCCAGGGCTTCGCGCACCGCATTCCTTCCAATGATCAGATCCGCCATGTCAGTCCCTTTTCACATACCGCTCGAACCGATAACGGATGCCCTTCTCCTCCTGGTCTTCGGAGAACCAGTCCACTTCATAGCCCAGCTCGTCCAGATTCGGGAAGAAGGTGTCCGCGTCAAACGCCTCATCGATCTTCGTGACGTAGAAAGCATCGCAGTCCTCCAGGAACAGCCGGTAGATCGACGCTCCGCCGCAGATGAAGACGCGGTCAGGCTCATACTGTGCCGCCGCCTCGAGGACCTCCTCCTTCGTCCGGCAGATGACGCATCCTTCCGGTGCAAAGGCAGGGTCGTCGCTGAGTACGATGTTGGTCCTGCCGGGCAGGGGCTTAGATCCCGGGAAGGATTCCAGCGTCCGCTGCCCCACGATGATGATGTTGCCGATGGTTTTTTCTTTGTAGTATTTCAGGTCGCCCGGAAGGTGGATCAGCAGGTCGTTGTCCTTGCCGATGCCCCAGTTCCGGTCGACGGCTACGATTGCATTCATAGATACTCCTCGCTAGATCGCCACAGGAATGTTCTTTACCTGCGGGTTGGTCTTGTAGTTTTCGATGATGACATCGTCCTTGGTGAACTGATAGAAATCCTTGATCTCCGGATTCAGCCGGACGATAGGCGCCGCATACTGCGGCCGGGTGATCAGTTCGCGGACGATGGGCGCGTGTCTGTCGTAGATGTGGGCGTCGGAGATGACGTGCACCAGTTCTCCCGGTACCATGTCCGATACCTGCGCCAGCATCATCAGCAGGACCGCGTACTGAACCACGTTCCAGTTGTTGGCCGTCAGGATATCCTGGGACCGCTGATTCAGGATCGCGTTCAGTTTGAAACGCCCGCTGCCCTCTCCTCCGTCGCCCTTTTCCCGGGTCACGTTGAAGGTCATGCTGTAAGCGCAGGGCTCCAGTCCCATCTCCGTCAGATCGGCGAAGTTATACATGTTCGTCATGATCCGCCGGGAATACGGGGCGTTCTTCAGCTGCCAGAGCACCGCATCCGTCTGGTCCATTTCGCCGAACGGGAAGCGGTACTTCACTCCCATCTGGTAGCCGTAGGCCTTGCCGATCGTTCCCTGCTTATCTGCCCACTCATCCCAGATCCTGGTGGAAAGGTCCTCTGTGCGGTTTGATTTTTTCTGCCAGATCCAGAGCACCTCATCGACCGCGGATTTAATGTAGGTCGGCCGCAGGGTCATCGCAGGAAACTCGTCCTGCAGATCGTACCGATTGACTACGCCGAATTGTTTGATCGTGTGGGCCGGCGTTCCATCCGGCCATTTTGCCCGGACGTTCTGCCCTTCGGTCGAAAAGCCGTTGTCCAGAACATCCCGGCACATATTTACAAATAATACATCTGCCCAGCTCATGTGTTACCTCAGATTTTCAGTATAACGTATCTCACGAAGCAGCCGATCAGGCCGAGAACGATCACGATCACGCAGGCCCATTCGAAGGAGTTCATGTTCTTCAGGCCTTTTGGCTTCGGAACGCCTTCCTCCTCCTGCCGGCGGCGGTTCTCCTCATCAAAAGCCCGGCCGGTCTGGTAGTAATCCATCAGCCAGTCCTTCGACTTGTTTCTCACCTGCTTCTTGTGTTTCTTTTTCCCTGATGACATCTATGTTACCTCTCCGGAGCGTCGAGCGTCTCCATCGCCCGCTGAAAAAGCCAGTCCAGCCTTTGCGCGTCATCCGCCAGATAGAGATGGCCGACCAGCGCCTCAAACGCAGTCGCCCACTTATACGTCATGGGGTCCGCGTTCTTCGCCTTCGAATGGTATTTGTGGTTCCGCCACCGACGGACCATAGCCTGCTCGTCCTCCGTCAGTTCATCAAAAATCGTCATGATGATCTTCGCCTGCGCCGGCGCGCTTACATACCCGGTCGCAGCCCTGTGCAGCCGGTCCGGCCGCGCAAGTCCCCTCTTCAGGAGCTGTTCCCGGACCATCTTCTCATAGACCGCGTCCCCCATGTAGGCGAGCGCATCGGCGTTCAGATTTCGAAGCTTCTGTCTGTCCATAAAAGATGCCCGACTAATCACGGATGATCTGCACGCCCTGCGGCGTATCCTTCAGCGTGATTCCCTGCGCCTTCAGCATGTCTCTGATCTCGTCCGCCCGGGCAAAGTTCTTGGCTTTTCTGGCCGCCTGGCGTTCATCAATCAGTGCCTGGATCTCCGGATCCACTTCTACAGTCTCCTCGTGCTCCTGCTGCAGCAGGCCGAGCACGGTGCAAAGCTCCATCAGAATATCCATGCACCCCTGTGCGAATTCCTTGGATGAACCGTCGCGGACCGCCGTATTGATCGCAGTGATCAGTTCGAATACAGCAGAAATAGCGTCCGCCGTATTCAGGTCATCGTCCATTGCCTCGATGAACTTCTGCCGGTACTGGTCAAAACTCTCCAGGGTCTCCTTCTCCTGCTGAGAAGCCTCCTTGCATCCGGCGCCCTGCCCCTCCGCCGTCGATGTCGAGATCAGATGCTTCAGGTTGCTCTTGGCATTGCGCATCCGCTTCAGGCCGTTCTCCGACTGGGACAGGATCTCCGGGTTGAAGTCGATGGGGCCGCGGTAATGTCCGCTGAGGATCAGGAAGCGGAGAACTTCTCCGTCATACTGGGTCAGCAGATCACGGACCGTCTTGAAGTTGCCGAGTGACTTGGACATCTTCACGCCGTCCACGTTGATATATCCGTTATGCATCCAGTAGTTGGCAAACGGCTTGCCGTTGTGCGCCTCCGACTGGGCGATTTCATTTTCGTGATGCGGGAACTGCAGGTCCTCGCCGCCGGCATGGATATCGAGGGTATCTCCCAGGTACTTCTTCGACATGGCGGAACATTCGATATGCCAGCCCGGTCTTCCCATGCCCCACGGGGATTCCCATGCGATTTCGGAGTCTTCCTTGCGGGCTTTCCAGAGGGCAAAGTCCAGGGGATCTTCTTTCTTTTCTCCATCAGCTGCGTTGGTCCGCTCGCTGGCACCCATGATCAGATCGTCGATGTTCTTTCCGGACAGTTTACCGTAACCTTCGAACTTCCGGGTCCGATAGTAAACATCTCCCTCCGACTCATAGGCGTATCCCTTATCGATGAGATCCTGCACGAACTTGATGATATCCGGCATGGTCTCTGTCACTTTCGGGTGCACCGTCGCCTTGCGTACGTTCAGCGCGGCCGCATCCTTAAAGTACTCTTTGATGTATTTCTCGCTGACCTCCTGCGCGGAGATTCCCTCTTCTTTCGCGCGATTGATGATCTTGTCGTCTACATCGGTGAAGTTCTGTACAAACTTGACCTTGTAGCCCCGGTATTCCAGATATTTCCTCAATGTATCGAACACAACGAAAGGACGAGCGTTTCCGATATGAAAATAGTTGTATACGGTAGGCCCGCAGACATACATGCGAACCTTACCCTCTTCGATTGTCCGCAGTTCTTCTTTTTTTCTCGTCAGCGTGTTGTATACTCTCATTTCAATCCTCCTGTACTGTATCTGTCTGTTTTATTCAAATGTGATCTCACCGTCTTCCATCTTCTGAATGACGGCAAGAGATTCCACGCGGTATCCTTTAGCCTTCAGTTTATCGGCGCCTCCCTGAAAACCTTTCTCGATCACGATGCCGATTCCTGCAACCTGGGCGCCGGCTTTCTTCACGATCTCTGCGAGCGCAACGGAGGCCTCTCCATAGGCGAGGAAATCATCCAGAATCAGGACCTGCTCTCCTTCTTTCAGGAAGCGTTCTGAAACGACCAGCCTGGAGACCGTCCCCTTGGTAAAGGATCTGGCTTCTTCTTCGTAGAAGCCTTCCGTCATCGTGTTCGGCGCCGCCTTCTTGGCGAAGACCACCGGCGGATATCCGAAATGGGGCGCTGCGCAGGCTGCGATCGCGATCCCGCTGGATTCCACCGTAAGAATCCGATCTATCTTAACATCGCTGAATCTGCGGGCGAATTCCTTCCCGATCTCCTCCAGAAACCTTACATCGAGCTGATGATTCAGGAATCGATCGACCTTCACGATGTCCTTGCCGATCGCAGTTCCTTCGGTGATGATTTTTCTTTTAAGAGCCTCCATGTCTCCCTCCTCGAAAGTCCCTTCTTCTGATTTAAGAAAAATACGCACGGCAGCTTTCCACCGCCGTGCGCTGAATCTCTATTCCTGATTTCCCGGCCCGACTTAATCCTTGAACAGTTCTTCCAGTCCTTCGAAGGAGATTTCTTCGATCGGTTCTTCTGCAGGCACCTCTGCCGGTACTTCCTCCGGAAGGTCAATGCTGATGTCTTCCAGGGCCAGATCCTCAATGTTTGCCAGATCTCCCGCCGCCTGTGCCGGAGCCTCGATGACCGGCTCTTCGATCGGCAGTTCCGGGATGTCAGCAGGAACTTCCGCTGCCGGAATCTCAACTTCCGGGATTTCAACTGCCGGAATCTCAACTTCCGGGATCTCCGGGATGACTTCTTCCGGTTCTGCCGGAATCTCTGCTGCCGGAACTTCCGGGATAACCTCTTCCGGCTCTGCCGGAATCTCTATTGCAGGTTCTGCCGGAGTATCAAAGGTCGGTTCGAAATGGAACCCTTCGGCTTCAGGCTCTGCCGGAACCTCGATCTCAGGTTCAACGACCGGCGGCTCTGCCGGAGCTTCGACCTCAGCCGGACCTGCATTAACCGCATCTTCTCTCTGCAGCTTGGCCACGAGTTCCTCGAAGGTCAGTTCCTCCGGTGCCTCCTCTGCCGGCTCTTCAATGGAGAGCCCTGCTGCAGGAGCCTCTACCGGTGCCGGATCGTCCTGCACTTCCCACTTCGGGGCCTCAGCGGATTCCTCCAGCTGCGCCTTCAGCCCATCGATCTTGCCGGCTGTTCTCAGGATGTTGGTCTTGATCTCATCGAATTCCTGATCCATCACAGCGATCTGATCTCTGTACTGCTCTCTGGTCGCTTCGGACTGTCTCTTCTCAGCTTCGATCTGTGCTGCGAGATCGGCCTTCTCCTGCTCGGCTGCCGCTCTTGCTGCTTCCAGTTCTGCCGCAAGGTCGGCCTTCTCCTGCTCGGCTGCCGCTCTGCACTTCTCGATCTCCTCTTCCTGCTCAGCAATCTGCTGTTTGCCGGCGGCCAGGATCTCATCAACTTCGTTCTTGGCCTTGTTGATGATCTCGTTGCTGCTCTTCTTGGCCTCCATGATTAAGCTGATATAGAGATCGTTGTTCTCATCATATTTCTGATATTTATCCTGAAGTTCACTGAGTTCTGTCTCATAGCCGACTGTCAGATCGTCAATGCTCTTCTCATAAACATCACATAACTGCTGCATGCTGGCGTAAACGTCATCCTTGTCAAATCCTTCGCCATCGCTCTTCCTGATCTTCATCCCCTTCAGAAGGTTGATAACCATTTCCCGTCTCTGTTCAGTTAATACACTAATATCCATATGATACCTCTTCTTTATGAAACACTTCTTTATCAACTTAAACAACAGATTTGCTGTCTCATTATATCATTGATTTTTTGCTTTGTCTTCCTATTTCTGTAATTTTTCAAGAAATTTAGTTGACTTTTTATCTGTTATGGGGCTATTATATCATATAGTTGTATTTGATAAGGGAGAATTTGATGAAGACGATACAGATCCTCTCCAAAGGAAAAAATGTTCAATTTACAACTAAATCGGTAACGATCGACGGGAAAGAGTATGTGTACTCTCACATCTCCGAGCTTCGTCATTCGGAAGCCAAACGCATTTACGGGTTCAAGTGCGACGATGAAGTCGTCATGTTGCCCTACGAGGAGAAGGACGCTCAGGTTCTGAAGGTCATCTTCTCTCAGGTCCAGCAGATGCACCGCAAGCCCGCGCCGCCTGCTCCGAAGCCTGAGGCTCCGGAAGCACCGGTCACGGAAGCTCCAGCTCCGGAAGCACCGGCAGAAGTGAGCCCGGCCGCAGCCGAAGAGGTTCCTGCAGAGGAAATTCCGGCAGAAGAAGTTCCGGCGGCAGAAGAAGTTCCGGCAGAAACTGTCGCTCCGGTCGAGGAGATTCCTGCGGAAGCAACGGAGAAAGTGATTCCTGCGGAAGAAATTCCGGCAGAAGAAGTTCCTGCAGCGGAAGAAATTCCGGCTGCTGAGGAAGTCTCGACTGAACCGATCCTCTCTGCGAAGGAACGAAAGAGACAAGAAAAAGAACAGCGCAAGGCTGAGAAAGAAGCCTTGAAGCGCGAGAAGCAGGCTGCCAAGGCTGCTGCGAAATCCGGTGACACCGTTGCTTACGAGGAAGCCGCCGGAACAGAGGTTGCACCCGAAGTGAAGTCCGCCCGGTTCAAGAAGGGCATCATCATCTTCGTCATCATCCTCGCAGTATTCGCACTGCTCGGCGTCGCCTACTACTTCCTGATCGGACCGGCCTCCGATCCCCAGATCGGGCCGAACGCAACAGATCAGACGCAATATAATGACATCGATGATATGATCAACGACCTCGAACAATAGTCCGGTCCGGAGATCCTTATCATACGAGCCACTGTAGCTCATCTGGCAGAGCAGCACATTCGTAACGTGCAGGTGGCCGGTTCGATCCCGGCCAGTGGCTCCATGGGGCATTGGCGCAGCTGGGAGCGCGCATGACTGGCAGTCATGAGGTCACGGGTTCGAGCCCCGTATGCTCCACCAACGACGAAAGACCACCTTTGGGTGGTCTTTTGGCGTTCTGTAGATGTTCATACGGGGCGAGAACCCGAAAGGGCCCGACAGTCCAGTGGACTGTCG
>JAZNNY010000098.1:0-3239 GCA_045580505.1 Lentihominibacter sp. | reverse complement strand
GAAATTGTCTTCCTAAGACCGCTTGGCCTCCGACTTCATAAACGGTGACCTTGGGAATTGCAAGAAGTCCTTCGATCAGCTTCGTGAGCATCTGCTGCTCCTCATGAAAGATGTTGCTGACCGAACGTTCCAGGATATAATGCGCTCCTGCGGCGAGTCCCGCGATGCCGACGGTGTTCTGGGTGCCGGCCTCGTAGTAATACGGCAACTGTTCAGGCTGCAGACGGACTTCGGAGAAGACTCCGGTGCCGCCGGATCTTACCGGACGGGGACTGACGGATTCAGCCACGTAAAGCGCGCCGGTTCCCGTCGGGCCGAGCAGGGACTTATGCCCCGGGAAGGCGAGCAGGTCGATGTGCATCTTCTGAACATCGATCGGAACAGCGCCTGCCGTCTGAGAGGCGTCGACCATGAAGGGAATGCCCGCCTCGCTGCAGATGCGGCCGATTTCTTCAATGGGATTCAAGGCGCCGGTGACGTTGGAGCCGTGGGCCATCACGACCAGCTTCGTCTCAGGACGAATGGCGTCCAGAACCGCCTGCGGATCCGCCCCGGCAGCGGGATCGGTCGCGACCTTTGTCACGAGCACGCCGGAATCCTCCAGATAGGCGAGCGGCCGGGTCACGGCGTTGTGCTCCATCCGGCTCGTGATGACGTGGTCACCCGGCGAGAGCATGCCCTGCAGTCCCATATTGATCGCATCGGTCGCGTTCAGTGTAAAAATGACCCGGCTGGGGTCGGGAATATGAAAAAGCTGGGCCAGCGCCGCGCGGGCCTCATTGATATCGGTGGCTGCGGCCTTCGACTTCTCGGAACTGCCTCTGCCGGGATTCCCCCCGCGGCGGATGGCCTCCGAGACCGCAGTATAAACGGCCTCCGGCTTGGGCCAGGAGGTAGCCGCATTATCTAAATAAATCATAAATATAACTCCTTTTTGCTTGCTTGGTTACAGTATACCATTTCCGGCCATTTAATGCTGAATAAATTTGCTTGATAATTCTGATTAACATATTGAAAATTCAAGTGTCCGAAGGCCGATCATTCGAAGATTGTAAGGGAATTACCGCAAATTAGTCAGTTGACGATAAACCGGCAAACTGATAAACTTTTTGTAAGTAATCAATCGCAAAAAGTGCCACAGGCACTGAGGAGGCAAGTATGAATTTTAAAAAGATGACACTTAAGATCAACGGCGCTGACCGTATGTTCATCTGCAATCCGGAGAAGGATACTCTGGCGGACGTTATCCGTCGACTGGGTCTGACCGGTACGAAGGTGGGCTGCGGCACCGGCGTCTGCGGCGCATGTACTGTCATTCTGAACGGTAAGCTGGTTCGCTCCTGCACGAGAAAGATCTCCAAGGTCGAGGAGTACAGCGAGCTGACAACGATCGAAGGAATCGGCCAGCCGAACTTCCTGCATCCGATTCAGGTGGCGTTCATGTATCACGGTGCAGTCCAGTGCGGATTCTGTATCCCGGGATTCATCGTATCCACATATCAGCTTCTGAAAGAGAATCCGGATCCGACCAGAGAAGAGGTCAGAGACTGGTTCACCAAGCACAGAAACATCTGCCGCTGCACGGGCTACAAGCAGATCGTCGACTCCGTCATGCTGGCTGCGAAATGCCTGCGCGGGGAGATCACGGTAGAGGATCTGAAGATTCCGGAAGCAGCGCCGGGCGAGCACTACGGCAAGCCGACCCTGCGTCCCTGCAACCTGGCCAGAGTCTGCGGCGTAGAGGACTACGGCGATGACATCGAACTGAAGATGCCGTCCGGAACCCTGCACGCGGTCATGGTTCAGCCGAGAGTGACCTTCCACGCGAAGATCAAGGCAATCCATACAGAGGAAGCCGAGAAGATGCCGGGCGTTTACAAGATCGTAACGGCCAAGGACGTCAAGGAGAAGGGCTGCGACAACCGCGTTGCTTTCTTCACCTTCTCACCGAGAACGCTGGCAACGGAGAAATCCCACTTCATCATCGCTGAAGACAAGATCATGAACTACGGTGACTGCATCGCGGTTGCGGTTGCGGACACCAAGGAACACGCAAGAGAAGCGGCTGCCAAGGTCACCTTCGACTACGAGCAGCTGCCGGAATACAGAAATTATCTGGACGCGGTCAAGCCGGATGCCATCCGCATCCACGATGACCACCCGAACATGTGGTGCATCCAGCCGACCGTCAAGGGCGCGGGACATGACACGGACAAACTGTTCGAGGACGCTCCGTACGTCGTTGAGGGCAGCTTCTACTCCCAGAGAGAGCCGCATGCCCAGATCGAATCCGATACCATCCAGGCTTACTTCGACGCGGACGGCATCCTGACCGTTCACTGTAAGGCGATGGCCATCGGCGCTCACCTGGCGGATATCGCAGAGGCGACCGGCATTCCGGAAGACAAGATCCGTGTCATCGCCAACCCGACCGGCGCATCCTTCGGATGGTCCACCTTCGGACAGTCCTACGCGCTGGCTGCGGAAGTCTGCATCGCGTGCGACAACATGCCGGTTGCTGTCTCCATGACCTATCAGGAGCACATCGCCTACACCGGCAAGCGTGCACCGTCCTTCTCCAACTCCAGACTGGCCTGTGACAAGGATGGCAAGATCATCGCGGCAGAGTGGGACTTCGGCCTCGACCACGGTTCCTACAACGAACTGGGTGATGACCTGACCTGGAGACCGGCAAGATTCACCTACTTCCCGTACAACGTACCGAACGTCAAGGGACTGGCAAGAGTCGCTGCGACCAACCACAACTACGGAACAGCTTACAGGGGCTACGGTTCCCCGCAGTCCTACACCTGCTCCGAGGCAATGATGGATATGATGGCGGAGAAGATCGGCATGGATCCGTTCGAATTCCGTTACATCAACGTAGCCCGTCCGGGAGATCTGAACGTCAACTGCAAGCCGTTCAGAGAGTACCCGATGGAGGGCATGATGGACCGGCTCCGTCCAATCTACGAAGAAGAGAAGGCCAATGTGGCAGCCTGGAACGCGGAGCATGAAGACGTCAAGAAGGGCGTCGGCGTCGCATGGGGCGGCTACAACGTCACCGAGGGCGCGGCTGACCAGTGCACACTGGGCATCGAGCTGGCTCCGGGCGGCAAGTTCATCAAGTACGATACCTGGCAGGATGTCGGTCAGGGCGGCGACGCCGGATCCCTGGTCATCACCCAAGTCGGAGGCCAAGCGGTCTTAGGAACAATTTCATCACACAACTCCTTGGC
>JAZNNY010000097.1:0-13334 GCA_045580505.1 Lentihominibacter sp. | reverse complement strand
CCGAGTCCGCCGATCTGCCGTTTCTCTGCAGGCAGCGTGATGTCCGGATCTTCTTTAGCTAACGGATCGTACGGAACCCCCTGATCAACAAAGGTGATCCGGACCTCTGGCGGCTCATCACACCTTTCGAAGATAATGGAGACCTCTCCCGTTCCCTGTTTATATGCATAGGTCGCGATATTCACAAAGATCTCTTCGATCGAGACCATGAGCTTCATCTGGTCCCGTAGCAGGATGTCCGTCTCTTCCAGCTGATCCTCTACAAAAGCCATGATTTCGTCAAGATTTTCCCTGGTAGCCTCCAGAGTGATCTCCTCGCGGCTGACGATACGGAGATCCTTATTCTCTGACATGGCCCTCAACTCCTTACTGGATCGTCAGAATATCGGAGAAACCTGTCACTTCGAAAATCTCCATGATGGTCTCGTTTACCCCGGCGACTGTCATGCTGCCCTGCTTGTTCATCACCTTCTGTGCCGCGAGAAGAACTCTGAGCCCTGCGCTGGATATGTACTCCAGACCGCCAAAGTCCATGGTGAGATCTTCCACGCCGTCAAGTGACGCCTTCAGTTCGCCTTCGAGCTGCGGCGCTGTCGTTGTGTCCAGTCTGCCGGCAACCTTGACTGTCAGCTGTGCTCCATTCTGTACTTTATCGATCGTCATTTTATTAATCTCCTTTAGATTTAATCCTTCAGTTACAGTATTATCATACCATAGAATCCAGTTTCATCCTATGTCATTTTTTCTGTTCCCCTGCGTTTCCCAAATTGCAAAGGACTGCCACACCGTGATGCAGCAGTCCCGTTTTCGCGAATCAGTTTTGCCAGGATCCAGGTCAGGAATTCCCGGTCCGGCTGATGGCGTTATTCCTCCTCGGCCGGTGCCTTCTCGGCATCGTAGACGACTTCGCCCTCGAACCAGGTCTTCTGCGGAGCGACGTTTTCTACCTTTTCAACGTCCTTTTCCGCCTGATCTCTTACGTTCATGTTGAGGAGCATGACGTCAGCGGACTTGCCGACCTCAATGGTGCCGATTTCTTTATCCATGTTGATGGTCTTCGCACCGCCGATCGTGGACGCGTCGAGCACCTGGTCGATATTCAGCGCTTCATCCCACGGCTTCAGTTTACCGATCAGCTGAACTTCTTCATTGTCAGCCGGATCCTGCGAATCCTTCTTGCTCGTAGAGCGCTTGTAGGCCGGATCATCTCCGTACCACAGGTCATAGGTCTTCTGCGGCAGTACGCGGGTCAGCGCACTGTAGTAGAGCCAGCCCATATCCGGCGCGGTTACCACGTAGTCAGAGTGGAAGGCGACGTTGATGTCATTCTTCTCAAGGCTCTGCATCGGATACTGGGTGTCCAGCTTTTCCTGGCTCGACATCAGCGGCAGGTAGACGCTCCAGTAGTAGTCGTCCATGACAGCCCAGTAAGGAGCTACGATGGCGGAGACGCCAAGATCCTTCATGCGCTGCTGGTCTTCCTCCGTGATAAACTGACAGTGCGCGAAGCAGACGCGGTTATCCGCGAGTTCCGGATACTTCTTCTCTGCCTTTTCAAGTTCGTCCAGGGCAAAGGTGGCCGCCGCGTCACCGATCTGGTGGATGTGGACGTTCAATCCGTTTTCAGCCGCGTATTCCATGGCCTTTTCCATCAGGTCGCCCTTGCCGTGCCAGATGTTGTTGCTCTCGATATCGCCGTTCTCAAGAACGCCGTCCGCATACATGCCTTCACCCATGTAGGCAGTACCCTGCTCCAGCACCTGGTCCGCCATCATCTTGATGGTCGTGATCTTGTAGTAGTCAGATGTGCTCAGCTTATTCGCTTTCTCGAGCCAGCCATCCAGATATTCCTTGCACTCATCCCAGTCTTTGAAATCATAGGGCTGCAGCCAGAAGGAGCCTCTGACCTTAGCCTTCAGTTCTCCCGCCTGCGCCATCTCTGACATGGCCGTCCAGTAGTTCTCGGACGTTTCATCTCCCATGTTCAGGATGCCGGCGTCAAAGTAGGAGGTGAATCCAATGCTGGCCAGCCATTCCTGCTGCTCTGCGATGGCTTCCTTGCACTGCTCGACCGTGTAGACCGGTTTCAGTTTCTCAACCAGAAGCATCGCGGCTTCCTTCAGATGACCCGTCGGCTCTCCGTCCTTATCGACGATGATTCTGCCGCCGTTCTTCTTATAGTTGTCGTTGTATTCCTTGGCAAAGGCCTTATCGACACCCGCAGCTTCCAGCGCAGCGGAGTTGACCCAGTAGGAATGTCCGTCCGCATCCTGCAGCAGGACCGGTTTGTCCGGGCAGACCTCATCCAGTACGTCCTTGGTCGGGCTACCGTTTTCGAAGGCGGATACCATCCAGCCCGCTCCGGCATAGACCTCAAGATCCGGATTCTCTTCTACGAAGGTCTTAATGATGTCCTGCATCTCGCCGACATCGATGATATCGGCAAGGTCGATTTCGTACGCTGCCTGAATGGCGGTCGCATAATGCATATGTGCTTCCGTCATGGTCGGCATGATCGTATTGCCGCCTGCATCGATGACTTCGGCGTTGCCGTCATCCATGGCGAGCGCATCCTCGTCACTTCCGACGAATGCGATTTTGCCGTCCTGCAGAACGACTGCCGTGGCACCTTCTGCATCGTCGCCGGCTTCTTCGACCACACCTCCGGTAATGATCGTCATGGATGCCGCCTCAGCTTCTTCGGAGTCTCCGCCGGAGTTGCCGCATCCGGTCAGCGAGAACACCGCGATCAGAGACAGAATCAGCATGGGGGTTAAAATCCTGCACCATCGTTTCTTCGCTTGTTCTTTCATCTCTCATTCCTCCTGTTGAAACGAAACGATACAATATATTTCATGATGCATTTATTATATCAGACAATTCTGAACTCCCTGTTGACGTTTTATCTGAGAATCAGAACTCTTTCCCGAACAATCGTCAATCTTAATAATCTCTTCCCACGAAGTCGCTGTCCACCTCACGGTTCTTCACACCGGAAACGGACACTTTATTGCCGACGACCTGCGAGTAGTACACATCGCCACGGTAATCGCTGACGACGGCCGCGGTCAGATAGTATCCGGATGGCAGTTTATGTTCTTTGATTCCGGAACTCTGTCTGACTGTGATCGTCTCCCCGCTCGATGTATCCTGGCTGCTGTCGGCATCGCTGCTCTGCGCCACCTCGTAGACCGGAACGATCGTATCTCCGGGTTTGAGCTGGTTGTTCATTCTGGAATTGGTCAGATAGTTGACCGGGTCCTCATTCAGCAGACCGCCGGAGCTGTCTTTGATCCGGATTCCGTTAATGGTATATTTTTCGGTATCCCTGTCATAGTTAAAGCTCAGGTAGGCGTCCTTGCCGTTGTAGATCACCTGTGACCGGTACTCTACGCCGGACTCGGTTGAGGAAACGACCTCCGTTGCCAGGGGCTCTCCGTCAAAGCAGATCCAGGTTCCGTCGAATTCACAGTCCAGACTTCCCTCTCCGTCCAGCCGCGCCAGTTCATCTCTGCCGTAATTGACGATCGTGCCTTCTTCCTCGTCGTATACTCCGATCTCCACTTCGTAACTCTGCAGCATGCTCTGCAGTTCTTCGTCCACAGGAATTACGAATCCGGTCTCGGTCGTCGCCGGCTCAGACTGCATAAACTGTTGGAACGGCGCAGTGTTCAGCGGCTTTATCTTCTTATCGGTCAGCGTAGCCAGATACTTCTCCATATCCTCGTTCAGGCAGCCTGCGACCTTGTAGTAGTAAAGGGCCCGGGTCGCCGGATCATCGCAGATATCGTAGATGTACTCAAGGCACATAGCGAGACCGGAGAAATCCTCTACCGATCCCGGCGTATAGACGGACATGCCCTGACTGTCGCTCAGGGATCCGTTCTGCCTGTGGTAAATGACGGTTTCCTCCAGCAGGTTCTTGATGCGGCTCGCCTCCGCAGGATAGGTGTCCACCATGTGATCCATGTAATTCCCCAGATCCAGGGTGTTGTATCCGTTATAGAAGGAGGACACGTAGTACGTTGACTTCTTGCTGCACCGGCCGATCTCCGCCAGAACGCTGCTGTTCTCCGTCGCATCGATCAGCTGCTTCTTCGACAGATCACACCAGGCGTCGTACAGTTTGCTCGCCTTCTTCGCATCCACTACGGAGAAGGTGACATCGTTTGAAAGGAGCCAGCCGATATTGACATTCTGTGTCATATAGTGGTCCGTGTAGGAATCCGCGATTTCCCGGCATACTCTGGCAGGGCTCATGGTCGGATCCTTGGTCATCGCCTTCAGCCAGGGGGTGTAATCCCACCCGTCTCCCGGCTCCGTCTCCGCGCTGACCGCGTAGTAATCTGCGAATCCATCCAGCGCGTGGGTCACCTCAAGAGAGGACATCAGGCAGGCGTCAAAGCCGATGATGTCGAATGCAGGATTCTTATCATTCGGTTTATAAGCGCCTTCCAGCGACTCCCGGATATCGTCAAGACTCATCATGCCGCCGTAGATCGAATCGGAACCGTAGCCGAATGCACCGCCGCCGTGGTTCCAGAGGATCAGCATGTTGTGGTCCGCCGGATACTCGGTCCGACAGAAGTCCATGAAGGAAGTCAGCGTCTTCGGATCCGTCGGATTCTGCAAAGGCTGGTCATAGACTTCCCTGAATTCTCCCTTATAGTACTCGAAACGCTGGGTCCGGTTCGGATTGACCATGGTATTGCTCCAGCGCATCGCGCCACCGGTCTGGATCACGATCCTGATATTGTCCGACCAGGTCTCCGCCGTCATCTCGCCGATGTCGGTGGACGCAAAGCCCGGCATATCCGCCAGCACAGGCTCCTCCGATGACTCTTCTCTTGGGACCGGCTTTTCCGGATAGTACAGGTACGCCGGCAGATCCAGTTTATTCTTGCTCAGCTCAGTGGAGAAGTTGTCCAGCCGGCCCATCTGCGTAGCATAACTCTTCTGGGCCTGCTCCTCCCTGGCTGCCTTGACCTGGCTCCACACCAGGGAAGACAGGTCATTCTCACCCATATCCTCAAGGTTTGATCCGATCAGGTACACGCTGATGGTCCAGGTGTCATCCTTTCCCACCGGCGCCGCGGCATCGATCCGCTTTGCCCCCTCCTCATCGATTGGAGAAATCTCGTAGATCTTATCCTTAGAAACCGGCTTGTTCTTTGCCGTATCGATATACGTACCGAGGAACAGCTGCAGCCCCATATAGGCGCATCCTAACAGCGCAAACAGAACCAGCAGCGCAATCAGCGGCTTCACAAGATAAAGCCTTGGAACCCGGACGATCCACGGCGCATCCCTGTACTTATCGCGCAGCGCCTGCCGCCGGTCCTGTCTCTGCTGTTTCCAGCGGAGCCGTCTTGCCTTCCGGCGCAGCTTGGCCGTTGGGTACTTCTCCTTTTCGGCCAGCTTGCGCTGACGCCGCTCCATCCTGTACCGCTTCCTGTCCGCCTTTCTCTCGCGGGCAAGCTCCTCGAGGTCCTCTTTGGCCTCGGCCTTCTTCTGTTTTCTCTTCTTTTCCCGTTTCTTTTTCGGCTTTTTTTCAGGCTTCGGTGCGGGCGCAGGTGCCTTCTCCGGTTGTGGCTCTTCCGGTTGTGACTCCGGCACCGGTTCTGCTTCCGGCGCGGGTTCTGCCTCTATCACAGGTGCCTGCGCCTGCTGTGACTCCGGCGCGGGTTCTACTTCCGGCGCAGGCGCCTCCGGCTGCGGCACTTCCGGCTGCGGCGCGTCCTGCCTGGTCAGCCGATCCATTGCCTCAAGCATCTCGTTTCCCTTTAACTCCTCACTCATTATTTTTATCCTCCTTGTGGGGTTTCAAAACATACTGACTATTCACATAAGAATTATACTATATACGCACAGAGGATTTCACTACCCTCAAAAAGTTTTTTCTCCCTCGATGACGCATTTCGAGGTTCATGGTTCTGCACGAAGTTTGATGATTATCGAATAAAATCTGGATGCAAGGTTCGATATTTTGATATTTTCCCTATTTATCGTTGCATTCTCTGCCGTCAAAGTGTCTCAAACCGGCAAATATATGCGGTTTTCCCGAGGTTTTATTGACTTCTGAGGGATGCTTTCCGCCTGCGAGGACCCTCTGATCCAGAAGATTCTCTCCTTTTCTCAGATTTCGTTGCAGGATGCCAGAAAAAAGCAGGTTATGAAGAATTCTCGGACCCCGGGGCAGTGCCGACTCTGTCATGTAACATGCTCTGAACGGCCATCCTCATCAGTCACAACGCGGAGTTTTCCATATACAAAAGCAGGCCCTGCCTTTGCGCAAAGCCTGCTTTAAGTCTCGAATTCACCGAAGCATCCGGCGGGTTGCCGGCTGCCACTGCTCAGTACACCTTTCGCACCGAGTCCGGATCGATCCCGTTTGCCGAGCAGACTTCCGCAAGGTCCGAGTAGTCCCGGATGAGCATCAGCTCGTGCATGGCTCCGGTTTCGCGGTCTTTCAGGCACAGGACCTGCTCCCCGCTGCAGATGCTGCAGCGGAGCACCGGTTCATACGAATTCGTATCGATTTCGGGCAGATTCTTTTGTTTTCTTCTGAACAGTCCCATGATTCACGACCCCCGCGTTCTGATGTGGTCCTCTAATTGAGAAACGCCTCGATGATGATGTTCTCTGCCTCTTCCGCCGTCATTCCCAGGGTCCGAAGTTTCACCAGCTGCTCGTCATTGATCCGACCGATGGCCGCTTCGTGGATGATGGCAGCATCAAGGTGCTTTGCGTTGATTTCCGGAATGGACCGGACCTGGGCCCTGTCCATGAGGATGGAGTCGCACTGGATGTGCGCGTTGCATTTGGCGTTGCCGACCGCCGCCGGGTGGAAGATCTGGCTGGAGTCCTCCTTGGCTACGGACCGGGATATGATCTGTGCGGAGCTGCCTGCACCGTTCAGCCGGATCTCCATATTGGACTCCGCGAACTGGTCCGCATGCGTCATCAGTTTCTCCAGCACGAAGAGTTTGCTTCCTGCGCCGAGTTCCACCTCTGTCTCCCGCTTCGTCGAAGACACGCCTTTGATCTGGGCCGTTTCCAGCGTGAACACGCTGTCCTCCTCTACGAAGATCCTCGTGACCGGATTCAGGATCCGCGCCCCTTCACCGGAGCCCTCTCCGTAGTGGTTCTCCTTGTAGGTGACGTTCGCGCCGTTCCCCACATAGAAGGAGTGGATGCCGTCGTGCTGGCTGTCCCCGTGGCCGTCGTTGTGGATGCCGCAGCCGGCGATGATGGTCACGTTGGCGCCGTCCGCGACATGAAAATCGTTGTAAACCTTATCGTTCATGCCTGATTCCTGCAGGACGACCGGGATGTGCACTTCCTCGCCGTCGGTCTCACCGTCGATGTACACGTCGATGCCGGGCTTATCCTCCTTGCGGACGATCTTCACGTGCTCGCTGTCCCCGTGGCAAAGCGCCACGCCATCGCAGCGCAGATTGAAGGCGCCCTCCTGGCGGAAGCCCGTTTCGTCAATGTATTTCAATATAGCCTGTGTTACTCTGTCTAGATCTGTCATGATGCCTGTGTGTCCCCCAATCCTTCCAGATTTTTTAAGAATGTACAGCAGGAGGGTCCTTCCCTCATCAGAGCCGGGAGCACATCCTCCCGTCTGCCGATGCCGGCCATTTTTCCGTCTTCAATGACCATGACCCGGTCCGCCATCTGCATGATCCTCTCCTGGTGGGAGATGATGATGACGCTCTGCTCCTCGTCCTCCTTGATCTGCTCGAACTGCTGAATCAGCATGGAGAAACTCCACAGGTCGATGCCCGCCTCCGGCTCGTCAAAGATGCAGATCTTATGGCCGTTTGCCAGGACCGTCGCGATCTCGATCCGCTTCATCTCGCCGCCGGACAGGGTATTGTCCACCTCACGCTTGATATATTCCTGCGCGCACAGTCCGACGCGGCTCAGGAGATCGCAGCATTCCGACTCGCTCTTCTCCTCTCCCGCCGCAAGCGAGATCAGTTTCTCGACCGTCATCCCCTTGAACCGGGGCGGCTGCTGGAAAGCGAAGCCCATGCCTGCCTTTGCACGCTCGTCGATATCGAAGCCGCTGATGTCCTCTCCGTCCAGGAGCACCTTCCCGGAGTCCGCCTTCTCGATGCCCATCAGCACCTTGGCCAGCGTGGACTTGCCGCCGCCGTTCGGGCCGGTGATGACCAGCATCTCTCCCTTGTTCACATGAAAACTGATGTCCGAAAGGATCTGCCTTCGCACACCGTTTTCAAGCACTGAAAAATTCAGATGTTCTACTGTTAACATATAAATCCGTCCTCTGTCTTCTCTACTAGTTGATCCCGTTGCTTCCGACCGGAACACGCGGGTCGATTTCTTCTACTGCTGCGATGATCTGCTTCGTCATGTCAAGATCGAATCCGCTGCACAGCTCGATGCCGTCCATGCCCTCCTGTGCGAGCATACGCGCCGCCTCGATTGCCTGGTCCATATCCTTTACGAACACGATGTGCGTATTCATCTCAGGCGCGGCCAGTTCCAGGCGCTTCGGCTCTTCAACACCGCCAAAGATGATCTGACCGTATTCGATAAACTGCTCGAGCGCCTCCAGCTTGGCAAGCTCTTCCGGCAGGTAGGCAGCATAGTGGACCTCCGTTCCTTCCGGCGCGTCCTTCATCAGTTCCGCCACGTGGTCAGGGCCGAAGTCCCCGCACAGGTTGATCAGGCTGCATCCATCCGCGATCTGCTGGCGGGCATATTCCATGACATTGTCGATGCCGTCAAGTCCTGCGATGAGATTGATCCATTCCCCGTCATCAAAAACTACGGAATAATCTTCTACCGACAGATCCGGCACGTTTTCGATAAATGCATACTTGTTCATATAGAACCTTCCTTTCCTTGATATCTAAGGCACAGCATCGTCATATCGTCAAATTGCGATGCCTTGCCAACAAACGCCGCAATGGCTTCCCCTACCGTATGCTCGATGTCCGCAGGAGACGCCTGTGGATGGAGGTTCAGCGCCGCGAGCATCCGCTCCGTCCCGAGCAGGTCCTTCACCTTATTCGTCGCCTCGGCAACCCCATCCGTATAGAGGAAAAGCGTGTCCCCGGGCTCCATCACCAGTTCCTCTGTCCGGTAGGAGAGCCCTTCCATGCTCCCAATGGGCAGGGAGGACCTGCCTTTTAACAACTCGAATCGTCCGCCGCCTTTCGCAAAGGCAGGATATTCGTGTCCCGCCCTGCTGCAGTACATTTTCCCGGAAGAAAGATCCAGGATGCCCAGCCATACCGTGACGAAGAGTCCCATATCGTTGTTTTCGCAGAGCTGATCATTCGCAGCCGTAAGGATCCTGCCCGGATCAGGCGTGTCCGTTCTCCTGGCCTCTGACTTGATCAGGGTTCTGGCCACCATCATGAAGAGGGCTGCCGGAACGCCTTTGCCGGCAACGTCTCCGATGACGAGCGCCAGGTGGTTTTCTCCGATCATGAAGAAATCATAGAAATCCCCTCCGACCTCCTTGGCCGGTTTCATCGACGCATAGAGGTCGAATTCCTCCCGCTCCGGCAGATACGGGAATCCCTTCGGCAGGACGCTTTCCTGGATGCCCGCTGCAGTCGCAAGGTCTCTATCCGCCTCGATCTTCTCTCTGCCCTGCGTGATATTGAGCACGCAGTACATCAGCAGCATGACGAGGATTGCCTCACAGTTGCCGATGCTGATTCCCTCCAGCAGCACGGTGACCCCCGTCCCGATCAGGCCGGCTGCGATATAGATCAGCAGGCACCCCGTCTGAAGTACATCCAGATACCTGCGCCTCTTCAGAATCACCGCCCCGAGAATCAGAAAGGCGATCGCCGGATAAAGCATGCAAAGGGGAAAGGTGCTCGCATGATGATACCTGCCATCCGGTTCGATGACATAATAAATGGGCAGGAAGATGTCGACCAGATCGCTGGCCAGCATGACGAACATCCCGTAGCGGATAAACCGTTCGATGTTCTTTTCGGACCGCGGCTCGAGGTTCAGGATGGGCCGCAGATATCTCCAAAAGAGGAACATCATGACGGGCGTGCACATATAGTGCAGGGTATTACAGAGCACCGCCAGGTGCCAGTACTGCCCGAACCCGTCGAGCAGGTCTGCGATCGTATCCGTGGCCAGCCCCAGGACCGTCACACCGAGCAGGTATCTGAAATACCTCAGATCCGTCCCGATCTTCTGCACATCCAGCAGGCAGCAGATGAACAGGACATATCCCACCAGGATCCCGAACACACCGAGAACGCTGCTGACCAGGTCCCTCGGCTCAATCGATTCAATTCCGCGCCGCCAGATCGTATAGATGCAGGCAGCGATCAGGAAAAGATACAAGATGTTCGCTATGACAATAATCCCTCTGCTGGTTTCCTTCAAACCGGTCCCACCTCCTGCCCTTCATTTTAACACTGTGAAATGGTATCTTCAATTAATACATTCTATGATACAATTAATTTACACAACATCACATCGGTCACCGAAAGGAACGCAGTTATGATTTTTATTTCATGGAATATAGATTCGTTAAACGCCGCCCTGACCGGCACCAGCCCAAGGTCGGAGCTTTCCAGAGCCGTGCTTGAAACCATTGCGAAAGAAAACCCGGATGTCATCGCCCTGCAGGAGACCAAGCTGCCGGCGGCCGGCATGAACAAAAAGCAGGCCGGCATTCTGAGCGAGTACTTCCCGGACTACGAGGTCAGCTGGATCAGTTCAAGGGAACCTGCCAGAAAGGGCTACGCCGGAACCATGGCCTTAATCAAAAAAGGCCTGCCTTTCCAAGCAGACTTTCCGTCGATCGGCGCGCCGGAGCCGATGGACCTGGAGGGCCGCATGATCACGCTGGAGTTCGAAGACTGTTTCTTCAATCTGGTCTATACGCCCAACGCGGGCGACGGCCTGCGGCGGCTCGCAGAAAGGCAGGTCTGGGACAGAAAGTATGCGGAGTATCTCTCCTCCCTCGATAAAAAAAAGCCGGTCATCTCCTGCGGGGACTACAACGTCGCCCATAAAGAGATCGACCTGGCTCATCCTGAAAACAATCACATGTCCGCCGGCTTCACCGATGAAGAGCGGGAAGGATTCTCGAATCTTCTTGCTGCCGGCCTGACCGACAGCTTCCGCTACGTTCACGGAGATATCCCCGGCGCCTACTCCTGGTGGGCGCAGCGGGTCAAGACCAGCAAGATCAACAATAGCGGCTGGAGGATCGACTACTTCCTGGTCAGCGACCGGATCGCAGACCGGATCGTCCGCTCCGAGATGCTGGACTCCGGCCCGCGCCAGGACCACGCTCCTATTCTGCTCGAGATGCAGGGGATGTAACGCGCACCGTCACTTCACCCACTTCCCCTTCAGCACGACCCACTCGGGCTTGATATTGTGGATCTCATAGGGGTCCATCTCAAACAGGTTTTCCCGGAGCACGACCATGTCCGCGTCCTTGCCCGGGCTGATCGACCCAATGCGGTCGTCCAGCCGCAGCACCTTAGCGGGGGTGATCGTATAGCCGCGGATCAGGTCTGCAAGGTCCAGCCTTTCCTCCTCCGGGGGATAGACCGGGGCCTCCCGGCCGCCCTTTGCGACCTCCTGCCGGGTGTGACCGACCTCCATGCCCCGGAAGGGACTCCAGCAGTCCATCTCATGCAGTGAGACCTCGTCGGAGGAGAAGGTCACCATGGCGCCGGTCTCGGCCACGGACCTGGCTCGCAGGGTGTGCGTTCCCCGGTACGGACCGAGGAGTTTCTTCATATGCTCCGGATCGGCATGGCAGCTGCCTCCGTGCCAGCTCGGTGTAAAGTCGGCGACCATGCCGAGTTCTTTGAATCTGTTGATGTCCTCATCCCGTAGGGTCTCGATGTGCGCCGCGGTCACGAAGATGTCCAGAGGACCGCCGGTTTCCTCCCGGACCCGCTCCACGCAGTCCATCAGCATTCTGACGGCGCCCTCGCCCACCGTATGGACGTGAAAGTCGATCTTCTCCTCGTTCAGCCGGCGGATGAGCTGATATAGTTTCTCCTCGGAGATCAGCGTGCCCCCGTCGCTTCCGGTATCGCAGTACGGCGTGACCTGCTTTGCCGTATGGATCCGCAGGGTTCCGTCGAGCATCATCTTCATCGTCGTGAACCGGATATGCTCGCTCTCGTAGAGGGATTTCAAGCGCCGGAATTCATCGATCGCCCCCTCCAGCAGCGAGGGGAGATTGATGATGTGCGTTGCTTCAAAGCGCAGCGGCAGCTCGCCTTCCTCATCCATCTTCTTCAGCACCTGATAGACCCTCTCCTCGTGGAGGAAACTTCCCGCATCATAAACCGTCGTGACCCCGCAGGAGAGCAGGTAATCGATCAGTTTCTTCATGCCGGCCCGCAGGGCTTTTTTTGACAGGTTGCCGGACAGATCCAGGATCGGCAGCAGGCACATCTCCTTGATGCAGCCGGTGAGCCTGCCCTCTTCGTCGCGTTCATACACGCAGTATCCCGGCGCGATATCCGGCGTATCCTCCCGGATTTTCAGATACCGGAGGGCGCCGCTGTTCAGCCAGGCGCTGTGGCATTCGTGTTCCATCAGCACGACCGGCCGGCGCCGGACGATGGCATCGATGTCCTCCCGGCGAAGCCCGCCCGGCTCCAGCGCCTCCGCCTGCCCGAAAAACATCACATAAAAAGGACGCAGCGGGTGCTTTCGCACCTCACTGCGCAGTGTTTCCAGAACTTCTTCGCGGCTTCTGCAATCGTACATGGGCATATCATCATCGTCGCCCATCATGGCGGAGAGCCCGATGTGCGTGTGCGCATCCACAAGACCCGGAAGGACGAACCGCCCCATCAGGTCATAAACCTGCGTTCCGCTGCCCCGAAAGGCCAGGATCTCCTCATCGGAGCCGACGGCAAGAAACCTGCCGTCCTTCACCGCTGCAGCCTGCGCATGCGGACGCGCTTCGTCCGATGTGTAGATATTCCCGTTGATATACAGTTCATCTGCGATCATGCTTACTTCCTGTCCACCATAGAGAATACTTCCTCTATGATTCTCATCACGGCCCAGGCCGTGATATCGTTGGAGTCGAGCGGCGGAGCCATCTCGACGATGTCCATGTCCGTAACCGGGAGGTTTTTGATGATGTGGCGGACGAATTCGATCAGCTCTCTCCACGTCAGGCCGCCGGAGGCCGGGGTTCCTACCGCCGGCGCGAAGGCCGGGTCCAGAACGGCGATGTCCAGAGTGAAGTAGATGGCGTCATATCCCTTGAACTTATTATAGATCTCCCGGCAGCAGTCTGAGAACCCTCTGTGGAAAATCTCCGTCGCGGAGAT
>JAZNNY010000096.1:0-2080 GCA_045580505.1 Lentihominibacter sp. | reverse complement strand
CTTCGAAAGGAAGTGAAGCATGGTCATCACAGATATACAATTTCTGGTCACCGGTTTCCGCTTCGAGGAACCGATGAAGGTCGCCTTCGCGACGATCACGGATATGGACTCCTGCATTGTGAAGGTCCTCACAGACGAAGGAATCACCGGTTACGGAGAAGCAGCTCCGCTCCCGTTCGTGACGGGAGACAATCTGGGCACTGTACTGGCAGTCGGGAAAGACCTGCGGGACGCGCTGCTGGGCATGGACCCCCGCGCGATCGGCGCAGTCCACCGTGTTATGGACCGGCTCTACACCGGAAACGGCGCTGTAAAGGCCGGCATTGATATTGCCTGCTACGACATTGCCGCCAAAGCAGCCGGAGTTCCGCTCTACAAGTACCTGGGCGGCGATGACCCGCACATTCACTCGGATGTCACGATCGGCATCGACACTCCGGAGAAGATGGCGGAAAAGGCGCTGGAGTGGGTCGGCAAAGGATTTGACATTCTGAAAGTTAAGCTCGGCGAGGACGTTCGGACGGATCTGGAGCGCATGTGCGCGATCCATGAAGCAGTCAGCGGGAAAGCCCGTCTGCGTATCGACGCCAATCAGGGATGGACTGTCAAAGACACCCTTTGGATCAGCGGCGAACTGGCTTCTCTCGGCGTGGAACTGATCGAACAGCCTGTCGCTGCCGGTGATTTCGAGGGGCTTCGGGAGATCCGGATGCACTCCCCCATTCTCATCGCCGCGGACGAGAGCTGCCATGGAATCCGCGATGCCATGCGCCTGGCTTCCATGCGGGCGGCTGATGTCATCAATATCAAGCTGATGAAGTGCGGCGGTATATATCCCGCCATCAAGATCGCAGCGATCTGCGAGGCGGCAGGCCTGACCTGCATGATCGGCTGCATGGGAGAGAGCGCTCTGGGGAATCTTGCGGGAATGCATCTGGCAGCGGCACTTGACATTATCAGGGAAGTGGACCTGGATTCGGTCTATATTTTGGCACAGGAAGAAGTGAGCGGCGGTTTCGACCATCTCGGCGGAAAAGCAGTTCTATGGGACGCGCCGGGAATCGGCTGCACAGTGAAAGGAGAAATCGAATGACAACAGAAAACATGATCCGAAAACTGATGGACGACTACAACGTTGCCGGAATGAGTGTTGCCCTCATCCGTGACGGAGAGATCGTGAGCACACAAGGATATGGACTGCGCGACGCGGCTGCACAGCTCCCGATGACAGCGGACACCGTACTTCCGATCGGATCGATCACCAAGACCTTCACCGCCCTTGCACTCGGTATGCTGGTTGATGAAGGCAAACTGAACTGGGATGAGCCGGTCAAAACATACATCCCCTCTCTTAAGCTCAGCAGCGGGCTCCTTACGGAAAACGTAACTGTCCGCGACCTGATGTGCCACCGCACGGGCGTGCCCAAATACGACCTTCAGGCAATCTATTGCGTCATGGAGGACTGTGCAGAGATGGTGCGCTCACTCGAATACCTCGAGACTAATATGGCTTTCCGCACGGGGCTCCAATACTCTAACCAGATGGTCTCTCTGGCCGGCTATCTTGTTGAACTCATCACAGGCATCTCTTATCAGGAATTTGTCCGCGAAAGGATCTTCCGGCCGCTTGGCATGCAGTCCACGGATTTCGAGATCGAGTCGCTCGCAAAGTATGAGAACACCTCCAAAGGCTATGTCTTTGCGAACGGCACCTTTATCGAACCGCCCTACATGCACCTGGGAGCCTTCGCGCCTTCCGGAGCGATCGTTTCTACGGCCTCCGATATGGCAAAATATGCACTCTTCCACCTCAGAGGCGGAGCCTCAGACGGCCGGCGCCTGATCAGCGAGGAGAATCTTCGCCTGATGCACAGCCCGCAGGTTATCGGGACGCCCTATTTCTGGAATTTTGAGGAATTCCAGAGCACTGAATATGGCCTTGGCTGGTTCACCGATATCTATCGCGGCGTGAAGATGATCGGACACGGCGGGAACACCAACGGTTTCTCCGCGCAGATGACGCTGCTCCCCGAGCAGAACGCTGCGATCGTCGCGCTCTCCAACGCTACATCTTCCTTCT
>JAZNNY010000095.1:0-11018 GCA_045580505.1 Lentihominibacter sp. | reverse complement strand
CTGACCTTCTTCGTAGTATCTTGTGCAGGCTTCTGTAGAAACAGTGAAACCAAACGGAACCGGCAGTCCGATCTTGGTCATCTCTGCCAGGTTCGCACCCTTACCACCAAGAAGGTCTCTCATGTCCTTTGAACCTTCATTGAATGAATAAACAAACTTCTTCATTGCAAATCTCCTCACTTACTAAAACTGTAAACGTTCTTCAATATATTCTCTTACCTGTGCAACAGGAATTCGAATCTGATCCATAGTGTCACGATCGCGAATCGTCACGCAGCCGTCTTCCTCGGTATCGAAGTCCACGCAGATGCAGAACGGTGTTCCGATTTCATCCTCTCTGCGGTATCTCTTGCCGATGGAGCCCGCCGCATCGTAATCTACAAGGAAGTATTTTCTCAGTTCATCATAGATCGGTTCCGCCACAGGAGCCAGTTTCTTGCTGAGCGGCAAGACCGCTGCCTTGAACGGTGCCAGCGCCGGATGCAGCCGCAGGACCTTGCGGATGTCCTCCTTGCCCTTGGCGTCCGTCAGCACTTCCTCGTCGTAGGCATCTACCAGGAAGGCGAGCAGCATACGCTCTACACCGACCGACGGTTCGATGCAGTACGGAACGTACTTCTCATTGGTCTCGGGATCCATGTAGCTCATGTCCTGTCCGGAATGCGTCTGGTGCGCCATCAGGTCGAAGTCCGTTCTGGACGCGATTCCCCAGAGTTCTCCCCATCCGAACGGGAACAGATACTCGATATCCGTCGTCGCGTTGCTGTAATGGGACAGTTCTTCCGGGTCGTGATCTCTGAGCTTGATGTGCTCTTCCTTGATGCCGAGAGACTTCAGGAAGTTCGCGCAGGTATCCTTCCAGTAGGCGAACCACTCCAGCTCCGTACCCGGCTTGCAGAAGAATTCCAGCTCCATCTGCTCGAATTCCCTGGTCCGGAAGATGAAGTTGCCCGGGGTGATCTCGTTACGGAAGGACTTGCCCACCTGGGCGATTCCGAACGGGATCTTCTTTCTTGCGCTTCTCTGTACGTTCTTGAAATTGACGAAGATGCCCTGTGCTGTCTCCGGACGAAGGAAGATCTCCGCCTTGGAGTCCTCCGTGACCCCCTGGAAAGTCTTGAACATCAGGTTGAACTGACGGATGCCGGTGAAATCCGACTTGCCGCAGTCCGGACATGGAATCTGCTTCTCAGCGATGAAGCTTTCCATCTTCTCATTGGACCACCCGTCTACGACTTCCGTGATCCCCTGTTCCTTCAGGTAGGCTTCGATCAGCTGGTCCGCCCTGAATCTCGACTTGCACGCCTTGCAGTCGATCAGCGGATCCGCAAACCCTCCGACGTGTCCCGACGCTACCCAGGTCTCCGGGTTCATCAGGATCGCCGCATCCAGTCCGACATTGTACTTGGATTCATGGACGAATTTCTTTCGCCATGCATCCTTCACGTTGTTCTTCAGTTCTACGCCCAGGGGACCGTAATCCCATGTGTTGGCCAGACCGCCATAGATCTCCGAACCCGGGAAAATGAATCCCCTGTTCTTAGCCAGCGCAGTGATTTTCTCCATTGTGACTTCTGTGCTCATATAGTTTACTGCCCGGACTTACTCTTCGTCCTCTGCTGCCTCCTTCACTTCTTCTGCCACATCTTCTGCGACTTCCTCTGCCTCTTCTGCGGCTTCCTCAACAGCATCCTCCGCCTTCTTGCCGATCTCGCTCGCCTTGTCCTTAGCCTTGTCAGCCAGGTCTCCGGCCTTGTCCATCAGATCGTCAGCCTTATCCTTCAGATCGTCAGCGATGTCCGCTGCCTTATCCTTAGCCTTCTCGTAGATGTCGTTGTCCTTGATCTTATCGGAGTATTCATCGGCTACGCCCTTGCCCTTCTCGTAGAGCTCAGATGCCTTGCCCTTGACGATCTCCGCTGCTTCGCTTCCCTTCTCGGCCACGTTGCCGACGGTCTCAGTTACTGCGTCGCTGACGTCGATGATCGTTCCGTCTGTCTTGACGACCTCGATGCTGCACTTGAATCCAAAGGCAGCAACGACTGCGACTACGGATGCCAGCGGTGCGATTGCGATGCCCAGAATACCTGCGTTAAGCGGAACGTTCAGGATCTTCTCTTCGTCCTTCTTGACCTGGATCCTTGCTACGTTGCCCTTCTTGACCAGTTCCTTCAGTTTCCCGAACAGAGCCTGTCCGCGGTCTCCGAAGCTGCGTTCCTTCCTGCCTGCGTTCACAGTTTCCTCGATGTCGATGATAGCGTCAACTACGCTGCCATCATTCTCCTCCAGGGCCTGCTTCGCCTCTGCGTATGTGACCCCTGTTCTGTCCTTGACCAGTTCGATCTTTTCCAGAGTAATTTCCATAAGTAGTCTCCTCCCTTTTTATAATAGTTTCTCGCTCTTCAGGTCTGAAATCCCAAGATGATAGGCCGCATACTCACGCAGCAGCCGGCTGACCTGTTTGCCCATTTCTTCCGTCAGTGCGATATTTTCCAGCTTTTTCAGCGGGTTAACAAGAAAATAATTCAGCACTTTAACTATATCAAATTTACCGCAGGAAATCAATGTACTGTCCGATGAAATTTCGGGCTGTGCGGCGCAGTCCGCGCACACGATTCCGCCCTCTCTCACGCTGAAGGCGCTGGCCGGCTTCTCCTTGCCGCAAATCGCGCAGCGGTCCAGGCGCGGCAGCAGTCCCATGATCCGGAGCAGCTTGGTCTGGTAAGCCAGCACGAGCGTTCCGATCCCCCGGTCTCTTCCTTCCAGGACCTCGAAGAACTCGATCAGCAGCTCGAACAGCCGCGGCGCCGGCATCTCCTCCTCCAGCGTCTTCTCAGTAAACTCCAGCACGTAGGCCCCGTAGACGTATTTGTCCACATCCTCCCCAATCCGGTAGAAGCTGTGCAGCACTTCCGCGGAGTTGATGTTATAACTATCCCGGTTCTTGAACAGTTCGTAGCGGCCGTGGGTAAACGGACGCAGGGCCAGCGCACTCTTGCCGCGGCCCTTCTCCCCGATTCCGGTTCCGGCGCTGATCTTGCCGTACTTTCTTGAGAACAGCAGGATCATGCGCCGGTTATATGAAGTTTTGATCTGCCGAAGGACGATGCCTTCCGTATCCGTCAGCATAACAGTGATTCCCGTACTTTACCGCTTTCTACCGTTCTTCCCGGTAGCCAAAATTCGACAGCGCGATGTCGCTGTCCCGCCAGTTCTCCCGGACCTTGACCCAGGTCTGCATGAACACCTTCGTGCCGAGCAGGGCCTCCAGTTCTTCTCTGGCGCTCTTGCCGATTCCCTTGAGCTTACGGCCGCCCTTGCCGATGATCATCCCCTTGTGGGACTTGCGCTCGCAGTAGATGCAGGCGCTGATCCGTGTCATCTGTTCTTCTTCGATGAACTGCTCGATCTCCACAGCCACCCCATGCGGGATCTCATCCTCCATATACAGCAGGATCTTCTCCCGGATGATCTCGCTGGCGATGAACCGCACCGGATCCTCCGTCACCATATCCTCCGGGAAGAACATCGGTCCTTCCTCCATGTAACCGCTGACGCACCGGATGAGTTCCTCCACATTGGTGCCCTCCAGCGCAGAAGTTCCGAAGATCTCGTCGAATTCATCCATCTCCTCATAGGTCCGGTAGATGGCCGCGAATTCATCCGGCGGCATCTGGTCGATCTTATTGATCACCAGGATCTTTGGGGTATCGATTTCCTTCAGAAGATCCAGGATGTATCTGTCCCCCGGCCCCTTGTCGATGGGTCCGTCCACGATAAAGATGATGGCATCCACTTCCTTGAAGGTTCCGATGGCCGCGTCCGTCATAAACTCTCCCAGTTTGTTTCTGGGCTTATGAATTCCCGGCGTGTCGATGAACACGATCTGAATCTCATCCGCAAGACTTGTATAGATCCCCCGGATGGTGTTTCTGGTCGTCTGCGGCTTTGATGTTGTAATGGCGATCTTCTCTCCGAGAATCGCGTTGAGCAAAGTGGACTTGCCGACGTTCGGCCGTCCGACGATTCCGACAAAACCTGATTTCATGGTCACTCTCTTTCTAATCTGAATCCGTTTGGCAAAAGTTCCTCCAGAGTCCTCACCTTCAGTCCCTCATCCGGCAGTTCCTCCCGCAGCGGTCCCGTGATGACCCGGATCTGCGGCGCGAATTCGTACATGAACTGCCGGCAGATTCCGCACGGCAGCGCTTCCTCATCTCCCGCGGAGATCGCGATCGAATCAAATTTTCTTTCTCCCTCGGAGATCGCTTTTACAAAGGCAGTCCTCTCCGCGCAGATCGTTGCCCCGTAAGAAGAATTCTCGACATTCACGCCGGTGTATACCTTTCCCTCTTCCGTCAGCAGAGCCGCTCCGACGCGAAAGCCGGAAAACGGCGCGTAGGCATTTTCTCTGGCGTCATCGGCGATCTCATATAATTCCGCATCTCTCATTTATACTTCCTCCCTGACCAGGTCAATTTCTCTCATGACTTCCTCTTCGCGGGCGCGCATCTCGCTTTTCTCTTCGTCCTCCATATGGTCATATCCCAGAAGGTGCAGCACGCTGTGCACGAAAAGATAGACGATCTCACGCTCCCTGCTGTGACCGAACTCCTTCGCCTGCGCATCTGCCTTTGGAAGACAGATCACAACATCGCCGAGCGCGATGGGCTCACTCTCGCCTTCCGCCTCCTCCGCGTCGAAGAGCTCGTCCAGGTCTGCGATCAGGGGGAAGGACAGAACGTCTGTCACCCGGTCCATCTCCCGGTAGGCCCTGTTGAGCTCGCGGATCTCCTCTTCAGAGACGAAGGAGAGGCTGATCTCAATTCCTTCCGGATCGATCCCCTCGCCTTCCAGGCAGATCCCCGCCGCCTGCCGCATGCGTCCGAGCAGACTTTCCTCCAGCATATCCGGTTCATTGATCAATAGGTTCATGTCAGTCCTCCTCTTTTGGCGGGTGCTTGCGGTAATAATCGTCGTAGGCGCTGATGACTTTTTTGACCAGCTGGTGGCGGACGACGTCGACGTCCTTCAGATGGCAGAAGCCGATCTCATCCACATCGCGCAGGACCTTCCTTGCCTCGACCAGCCCGGATTTTTTGCCGCGCGGCAGGTCGATCTGCGTGATGTCTCCGGTGACCACGACCTTGGAGCCAAAGCCCATACGGGTCAGGAACATCTTCATCTGTTCCGGCGTCGTGTTCTGCGCCTCATCCAGAATGATGAAGGAATTGTCCAGTGTCCGTCCGCGCATGTAGGCGAGCGGCACGACCTCGATCACTTCCTTCTCCTTCAGCCGGAGGGCACTCTCCCGTCCGAGCACATCGTAGAGCGCGTCATACAGCGGGCGAAGATAGGGGTCGACCTTCTCCTGCAGGTCTCCGGGAAGGAAACCCAGCCGCTCCCCCGCTTCCACCGCCGGCCGCGCCAGAATGATCTTCTGGACTTCCTTATTCTTAAAGGCGTTCACCGCCATGGCCACGGCGATGTAGGTCTTGCCGGTTCCTGCCGGTCCGATCCCGAACACGATATCCATATTCCGGATTTTCTTCACGTATTCCTTCTGTCCGATCGTCTTCGGCCGGAGCGGTCTTCCTTCATGAGTAAAACAGATGATATCCCGTCCCGGATTCTCATCGCTGTACGATATTCCTTCGCTTCTCAATTCCATAATATAGTTCACCTTCTGCTGGTCCAGGCGCTCGCCCTTCTCCAGCGTCTCCATCATTTCACGAATCACCTCGCAGGCGGCAGCCGCCTGCTCTCCCTTGACGAGCAGGTCGTTGTCCCTCTGTATGATGATGCAGCCAAACCGGTCCTCGATCATGTGCAGGTACCGGTCCATGCTTCCGAAGAGATCACTTCGCTCGATTTGTTCACTTACCGCAATCGATACCATCGCGTACTTTCTGTTCCTTTCATTTTTTCCGGCGCTGAGCGTCGGTTTCTCCGGCCCCGCCGTATTCCCGGATGACCTGCTCCGCCGCGCAGATCCCGTCCACCGCCGCCGACATGATGCCGCCGGCATATCCCGGACCTTCGCCCGCCGGGATCAGTCCGCGGATCGCGGTCTGCATGGCTTCATCCCGCAGAATGCGCACCGGCGAAGAGCTCCTGGTCTCCGCTGCGGTCATTTTCGCGTCGTCCGCATCGAATCCTTTTAGTTTTCTTCCCAGGTGCGGCATGGCCTCGATGATCGCCTCCGCCGCAAAGGCAGGCAGGCTCTTTCGCACCGGATCCTCTTCTTTCTCCCGAAAAGTCCGGTAGTCCGTCTTCGGAAGGCCGCCCGGAAAACTTCTTCCCTGCTCCAGGGCAAGCCGTTCGTACCTTCTCTGAAACTCCACGCCGGCCAGCGGATTTTCGCTTCCGAAGTCCGTCGGCCTGACATCGACGAGCAGTCCCGCATTGGCAGTCCCTGAGTCCCTTCCGCTTTCGCTCATCCCGTTGGTCACCATGCCGCCCTCTTCGGACGCTGCATTGATGACCCTTCCTCCCGGGCACATGCAGAAGGTATACACGCCCCTTCCGTTCCCGCACCGGTGGCTGAGCTTATAGATCGCCGGCCCGAAGACCTTCGCCAGCTCCGGATCCCCATACTGGGCCGCATCGATCCTCTCCTGCGGATGCTCGATCCGAACGCCGATCGAAAACGCCTTCTGCTCCATCGGAATTTCCATCCCTCGCAGCATGCGGAAGGTGTCCCTCGCGCTGTGTCCGATGGCCAGGATGGCGTATCGCGCGGGGATCTTCCCGCGGCAGCCGCCTCTCGTTTCGGTCAGAAGTGCGGTCAGGCGGGTGGACGCGTCGGGTTCGGTCGCGCCGGGTTCGGTCGGGCCGGGTTCGGTCGCTGTATCAGGCCCATCGGCCGCACCAGTCGTACCGACCGCGTTGGCCCTGTCGGTCGTGGCTGCCGTCTCGAGTCCGATCAGTTTCGTCTCGAAGCGCACCTCTCCGCCGAGCATCTCGATCCGTTCCCGGATCTTCGGTATGATCTGCTGCAGCCGGTCCGTTCCTATATGCGGCCGCTGCTGGTAAAGGATCTGCGGATCCGCTCCCGCGCGGACGAACTCCTGCAGCACCTTCCTGATCCGGACATTGCGGATTCCCGTTGTCAGTTTCCCGTCGGAGAACGTGCCCGCGCCGCCCTCACCGAACTGGACGTTTGACTCCGGATCGAGAATTCCTTCTTCCCAGAACCTGCGCACATCTTCCGCGCGCTGCGCTGCCGGTCTCCCCCGTTCTATGACGATGGGCCGAAGCCCTGCCTCTGCCAGAACCAGCGCCGCGAAGATCCCGCAAGGGCCAAAGCCGATGACGACCGGACGGAGATTCTCCTCCCCGGCAGCAGCTGCCGGTTTGTCTGTTCCTGGTTTGTCTGTGCCAGGGATCTCTAACGGCCGGTACTCCTCTATGCCTCCTTCAGGAAGCGAACATTTCTCCCGGCAGTCAAAGTCCAGCGTATAGACCGCCTTCACATCCGGCTTATGTCTGGCATCGATCGATTCACGAATGATCTCTATGTTCGTGATCTTCGCAGACTTTCCACCGAACTTCTTCCGGAGTTTCTTCCTCAGAGCACGCTCGATGTGCTCCATCCGGTGCGGCTCGTCCGCATACTCCTTTGCATCGATTTTTATCTCGCTGATCCTGTATCTCACCTGCTGTCTGGTCCCTTTCTTCCTGGCAACTCTGCCGCAGAGACATCTTTTCACTAATTTTGCAGAGTTTTATTTACAGATATTTCCTTTTCTGGCCCCAACTCTGCAGAATCCTCATTTTATGGGTGATTTCGGAGAGTTTAGCCTGCCAAAACCGCCTCTGCTCTGGTCAAACTCTGCAGAATTCCCGTTCTGAAGGCACTTTCGCAGAGTTTCGCCCTCTTTTGCAGGCTTTGCATCGATTGAACTCTGCAGAATTCTCGATTTAGAGATGCTTTTGCAGAGTTATTCCATTATTTGCCAGTGCTTCTTGATCCGACCTCATCCGTCCAATCCACGTCCAATCATCACCCCGCCGAAAAACGCGCGTTGATCGCTGCCGCGGCCTTCCGTCCCGTTTCCCAGGCGTTCTGCAGATTATAGCCGCCGCAGGGACCCTGTACATCCAGGATCTCGCCGGCAAAGTACAAGCCCGGCACAAACAGGGATTCCATCGTATCGAAGTCGATCTCTTCCGCCAGGATCCCCCCTGCCGTACACTGGGCGTCCTTCCAGCCTTTGATTCCAAGAACCGGAAGCCGCCAGGACTTGATCTCCTCCAGACCGACCCTGCAAGAGAGCCGCTCGTTCAGGATCCCGAAGCTCGAGCTGCGCCGGGCGATCTGCTCCGGTGTGAAATCCGGTGCCAGATCAAGTACCAGCTCGTATCTGGCAAAGGCCTCGGCCGGAGATTCTCCTTTCTCCGCTGCGATATAAGGAGTCAGATTGAAGACGCAGATTCCGGAGATCCCGTCCCGGGTAAACTGAATTTCACCGCGCTCTGACGCAATCTCCTGCCCATCCTTTCGCAGACTCACCTGCCCCCGGGCGCGGATTCCCTTCAGGTCGCCGAAGTCCCCGCATTCGATTCCGGTCAGGATCGGATACAGGCGGCTCACCTTATGTCCAAGGCTCTTTGCCAGCCGGTACCCATCCCCGGTCGTACCGAACTGGGGCGCAGCCTTGCCGCCGGTCGTGATCAGCACGGCGCCGGCTTCGATTTCAAGCGGCGCCCGAGCTGCCTGTTCTACGGTCCGGCCTGCCTTTGCATGCACTGCAAACCCACCGGACGATTTGGCGATTCCGGTCACCTCGCAGTCGGTCAGAACATCGCATCCGTTCTCCGCTGCAGCCTGCTCCAGCACCCGAACCACGTCGGATGCGCAGCCGGAATATGGGAAATACCGACCTTCGTCATCACAAACGGTCTCAAGGCCGTGCAAAGCAAAAAAATCCAGTGTCGCAGCATGTCCCCCGCACCCGGCGTTGGTCAGATTGCATCTGCCGCCGCCGGTCGCAAGGAGCTTGCGACCCAGGATCTGATTTTTCTCAAGAATGCAGGTTCTGATCTTCCTGTCAATGGAAGCGGCCGCCGCAAGACCTGCGGCGCCTCCCCCGATGATGCAGACATCATACCTTTGGTTCATCTACGACTGCTCCTATGGTTTCAAGAATCTCCGCCTGTTCTTTCGCCTGCTTCTCCTCTTCCGCCTTGGCCTCGAGCCGCTGTTCTACCGCTTCGGGCGTCTCATCTTCGCTGGTGATCTTCACCGGTTCCCGTCTTCTCTTGTAGACCCGGATGTAGTCCTTCTTCTCATGCGGCATGTTGATGCCCAGTTCGATGATGTTGATTCCCTGCATGCACAGGAACATACCGAGCAGGATCACGACTGTGATCCAGGAAACCAGCGGGTTGATAAATCCGAAAATCCCGACGATCACGGTCAGGATGCCGGTAATCATCGTCGAACGGAAGTTGGACCGCTTTCTCTCCTTATTGATGTGACTTGCCGCCTCTATACGCAGGATGCCCGAGACCAGTACCCACATGCCGAATACCATCGGGATGGCAATGTCAACGACCAGCTGATTGCAAAGCACGAGCACGCCAAGCAGCAACGTGATCAGTGCATCCACCAGGATCCATCCGTTGTTGTCCCCTTTATTATTCAGTCCGCGGCCGATCAGATACGCCAACGTATGTATGATCCCGTTGATGACCATGACAATTCCCACCACAAAAGCGAGGACGAGAAATGTCTGTCCGGGATTGATCAGACAGAACACACCAGTGGCGAGCATAAGAATGCCGCTCACGATCGTCAGTACTCTCATCTATATATTACTCCTTGTTTACCATATATCGTCAAATTCCTGGGTCGCAAAACCCTCTTCTTCAGGCTTCTCCGGCAGTTCGATCTTCTCAAACAACTTGAACAGAGCGAATACCGACCCCAGCAAAAGAAACAGTTTTCTCAGTTTTCGATTCAGATCTCTTAACATAGTCCTACTCTTTCTCAGGCAATTGCTATCCTGTTTATCTTACCACAAACAGGGCCCGATGAAAAATGGAGATTTTGTGATATTCAGATGCGCTTTTCCGTCTTAGGAAAGCATGACCGCCAGGTCGTAGATATCCTGATCGAAATCCCTCTCCATCTCCAGCGCTTCCTCCAGTCCGCAGGAAACGATCTCGCTGCCCCGGATGCCGACTGCCCGGCTCTCCATGTCATCGTACAGAAGACGGACCGCCTTAGCCCCTGTCAGTGAGGCCAGCGTCCGGTCGCGTTCCGTCGGGCTGCCTCCGCGCTGAATATATCCGAGCACGACCGCCCTGGTCTCGATCCCGGTCACTTCTTCGAGCCGCTTCACCAGTTCATCCGTAGCAACCTCCACGCCCTCGGCCTTCAGGATCAGATTGTGCCCCTTGCCGGCGTGCTTGCCGCGCAGCATCTCGGTACAGACCTTGTTCACGTCGACCGGTTTTTCAGGGACAAGAATGTAGTCAGCCCCGCCTGCAAGACCCGCGTGCAGGGCGATGTCGCCGCAGTGCCGTCCCATGACCTCGATGACGGTCGCCCTTTCGTGAGAGGACGAAGTGTCTCTGATGTTGGAGATCAAATCCAGAACCGTATTGACCGCCGTATCAAACCCGATCGTGTAGTCCGTGTAGCCCAGATCGTTGTCGATCGTTCCGGGCACGCCCATCACGGTGATCCCGCGCTTTGCGAGTTCCAGTCCGCCGCGGAACGACCCGTTGCCGCCGATGACAACCAGGCCCTCGATCCCGAACGCCTTCAGGATGTTCACCGCGTGCTCCTGCCACTTTTCTTCCAGGAACCGCTTGCTGCGCGCTGTCCGCAGAATGGTTCCGCCCCTGTGCAGAATCTCTCCGACGGAAGACCACTGCAGTTTCTCGATCTCACCGTTCAGCAGACCCTCATAGCCGTGGCTGATCCCGTACACTTCCATGTCCAAAGACAGGCCCGTCCTTACAACTGCCCGCAGCGCCGCATTCATGCCCGGCGCATCTCCGCCGCT
>JAZNNY010000094.1:0-17679 GCA_045580505.1 Lentihominibacter sp. | reverse complement strand
ACCTGGGCGCGGCCCGCATCGTTTCCGTGGACCAGTACCAGAATGACCGGATCCTCGAGATCTGCCTGGAGGCTGTCGACGAAATGGGGTTTTCTGTCAACCGCAAACTGATTGCGGAAATCATGGGAAAGCACAGCAACATTCTCCTGCTGGACATGGCAACAGGCCGGATCATCGACAGCATCAAGCATGTTTCCATCGACGTCAACCGGGCCCGTCAGATCCTTCCGGGCAAGCTCTACGAGTACCCGCCCCTGCAGGACAAGATCCCCTTCACCGAGGTGACTGAGGATGACATCCGGCAGATGGTGACCAATCAGCTGCAGCCGGAGCGCGATCTGCTCGCGGGCATCCAGGGGATTTCCCCCGCCCTCGCCCAGACTCTTGCAAATGCAGGCTTCTCCGGCGACCAGTCCACCGGCGCGGCCTTCGATGCGGGAAGAGCCTACGCCCTGCTTCAGAGTATCATCAGCTCCATCCGGGATAATAACATCCATCCGGTCGTCTATCTGAACGAAGAGAATAAGCCGGCCGATTTTCATATCACTCCGCTGTCCGTTTACGAGCAGGATCCTGGATTTTCGGCCCTGCCTTTGGAAAACTTCAGCGAGGCGGCCTGCTACTACTTCGTGCACCGGGAATCCTCCAACACCCTGCGGCAGAAGTCAAACGACCTGCAGCGCGTCATCAAGGCTTCCCTGGACAAGCACAAACTGAAGCTGCAGCGCCTTGGCACCGATCTGCAGAAGGCGGAGAACGCGGACAAATACCGCCTGTTCGGGGAACTGCTGACGGCCAACCTGCACCAGGTCTCTCCCGGCGCGAAGGAAGTCACGGTAACGAGCTACTATGACGGAAGCCAGGTGAAGATCCCCCTGGATCCCCGTTACAGCCCGTCCCGCAACGCGCAGAATTACTACAAAAAATACGGCAAGGCCAAGACGGCGGTCCGGGAGAAGACCGTCCAGATGGAGGAGACCCGGCGGGAGATCAGCTATCTGGAATCCGTGCTCTCCTTCGCCGAGCGCGCTCATTCCCTGGAAGAACTCTCCCTGATCCGGACAGAACTCGTGGAAGCCGGCCTGATCCGCTTCCGCAAGTCCCAGAAAAACGCGCCCAGAAAGAAGTCAAAGCCTGCGCCTTACACCTACACCCTGTCTTCGGGCAAGACCTGCCTGGCCGGCCGCAATAACAAAGAGAACGACTGGCTGACCTTGAAGCGCGCCGCCGGCACCGACCTCTGGCTGCACACCAAGGACATCCCGGGATCCCATGTGATCCTGCTTCTCGACCGGGAGGAGCCGACCGATCAGGACCTGCTTGAGGCCGCGCAGATCGCCGCCTACCACAGCAAAGGCAGCGCATCCGGCAACGTCCCCGTCGATTACACCAAAGTCCGCCACGTAAAAAAACCAGCCGGAGCACGCCCCGGCATGGTCATTTTCACTCATAATAAAACGTTGTACGTGGATCCCGCGCTGCCCGTTACAGAGACTGGAAATACTGGATCATCCGCTCGATGACCTCATCTCCCGTGCTGTCCGGACCGCCGTTATGGATCTCGTGATAAAGGCCCGGCCACTCGATGTATTCGACCGGCTGTCCCTCCTTGACGAGGCGGGCCGCTACGACTCTGGACGCCTGCGGATCGCAGATCTGATCGTCTCCTCCGTGCATCATCAGCATGGGGATCTTCGCCGCTCTGCCGTTGTCCGGAAGTTTACCCCGCTCCAGAGCCCTGCCCACGCGGAAGCCGTCGACTGCGCAAAGGGCTGAGATCCTGTTATGGACCATGGGGTTGTCATTGTAGGGGAGGACACACTCCGGATTGCCCAGGGCCGCTTCATCCACAGCGGAGCCCACGGTCAGCCTAGGCGCGACCTTGGACAGCGCCTTGACCGCCCAGTAAGCCGGTTCCGGAATCGGATGGACCAGCCGGATCCAGGGAGCGGAGATCAGATAGCCGACCGGCACGTCATTCATGCCGCCCCGGCATCTGTAATCCAGCGTGATATTGCCGCCCATGCTGTGACCGTACAGCACGATCTTCTTATCCGGATACTGCATCTGCGCGTAGGTGAGCAGCGCGCTGATATCGTCCAGCACATCCGCTCTGGGGGCGCATTCCCCCTTCTTTCCGAGGGACTCACCGTGTCCGCGCAGGTCCATGGACAGAACTGCGAATCCCGCTTCATTGAACTTCCCGGCAACGCGGTCATACCGTCCGCCATACTCTCCGATGCCGTGCACGATGCAGATGACCTTGTCCGGGTCCTGCACCGGCCAGTGGCAGCCGATGATGTTGCCTGCCTTTGTTTGTCTCAGAACAAATGACTCGTACATAACCTCACTCCTTCATTACACCCTGAGTATCTTTTGTTACATTTAGCGGGCAAAAACTTGCCTTATTTATCTAAAAGGACTATAGTCCTTTTACAGCATTACAATATTGGAAAGGAGCTGATCTATATGTTAACCCACCATGCAAATTGTCAGTGCAGTCTCTGCGGCTGTATCAAGTACGATACGTTCACATTTAAGGACGGTTTTGTCTGTGAACAGTGCCTGGAATTCCTCAGAGATGAGTTCCACAGCGGTTACATCTTATAGTCAGCAGCCTGTCCAGAACTTTCCTGAAGTCCTCCGGAAGCGGAGCTTCAAATTCCATATAGTCTCCGCTCGATGGATGAACGAATCCCAGCACGCCCGCATGCAGCATCTGCCTGCGGGCGCCTGCATCTCCTGCTCCGGAATTCCTGGGCCCGTACAGGCTGTCCCCGAGCAGCGGATGACGGATATGCGCCATGTGCACGCGGATCTGATGGGTCCGCCCCGTCTCCAGGACCGCTTCCACCAGGGTAAAGGCGCCGAAGCGCTCCAGCACCCGGTAATGGGTCACGGCGGGCTTTCCCCCGCTGGCAACGACCGCGTTGCGGAGCCGGTTTTTCGGATCGCGTCCGATATCCCCGCGGATCGTCCCCTCGTCTTCTTTGATATTGTCCCGGACGATGGCGCAGTACCTCCTGGTGATGGAATGCTCTGCGAGCTGCCGGGACAGGCTCTCATGCGCCTTGTTATTTCGCGCGACCATCAGAAGGCCGCTGGTGTCCTTATCGATCCTGTGCACGATGCCCAGCCGGATCACCCCGTTGATCGAAGATAGCTGGTCTCCGTACCGGTACAGCAGCGCGTTGACCAGCGTCCCGGAAGGACTTCCCGGCGCCGGATGGACGACCATGCCCGCCGGCTTGTTGACGACGATCACATCGCTGTCTTCATAGACGATCTCAAGGGGGATATCTTCGCCTTCCACGTTCAGCCGCTGCGGCTGCATTACGCGGATCTCCACCTGATCCCCTGCGGAGGCACTGTATTTCTTCTCCGTGCAGACGCTGCCGCCGACGCTGATGCAGCCCTGCTCGAACATCTTCTGGATATAACTGCGGGAAAGACCGTCATAGGCATCCGCCAGGACCTTGTCCAGCCGGATTCCCTGCATCTGCTCCGGAACCGTGAACTCCAGGATCTCCGCCGCGTCGAGCCGGTCCAGGGTCTCGGCCCCTGCCGCTTCGGGCCGGTCCTTATCTGCCATTGCCGCCCCTCCTGCCTTTGTCCGGTGCGCGGTTCGTCTGGATGATCATATAGAGCATCAGCAGTCCGCATCCCACGCAGACGCAGATGTCCGCCACATTGAACACCGGAAATACGCGAAAATCGAACATGTCCGTGACAAACCCCTGCGACATCCGGTCGGTCAGGTTTCCCAGACCTCCGCCGCAGATCAGTGAAACGGAACAGAGGAAGATCTTATTATAGGTCTTTGAATTCACGCAAATAAAAATGATACCGATCCCGATCACGACGGCCGGCACGACGATCAGGAGCATCGGATGCCCCTGCAGCATGCTGAAGGCCGCCCCCGTGTTCTGCACATAAGTGATGTGAAAGATTTGATCGATCACCGGAATCGTCTCTCCGGGATCCATATTTGTACTCACCGCGATCTTGACCACCCGGTCAAGCACGATCACGGCTACGATCAGCAACACATACAGCATCAGATTTTCGTATTCCTCACGGTATCACGGGTCACCTGGGTGCTTACCGGTTCCTGCACGACGAAATTCTCCTGGTCGAGTTCCGGGAAGATCTCCATGGTCAGGGAATCGAAGCGCTGCAGCTCGGACTCGAGCAACTGCTTGTATTTGGTCCGGAAACTGACGAACCTGGTCCGCATGGCCTCGCTCTCTCTGGCCAGGTCTTCCGCCGCTTCCCTGGCTTCTTTTCTCATCAGTTCAGCGTCGAGTTCCGCATTCTTCAGGAGGATGTCCGCCCGTTTCTCGGCGCTGGCGGAAATATCCGCCATCAATGATTTCGCGGCTTCCAGGGTCTCCACGACGGTGCCCTCACTGCCGCGGTGGCGCTCCAGCTCCTCCACCAGCCGGCTGTTCTCTTCCTTTGTTTCGCGAAGCTCGTTCAAAAGCCGTTCCAGGTCCAGCGTGATCTCATCGAGGAAAGCGTTGACTTCTTCCTCCTTGTAGCCTCTGACGGCTCTGGAAAATTCCTTTTCCTGTATATCGATCGGTCTGATCATCATTCTCCTCCTGCAGGACTACTTCCACTGATTGTATTCCCCGCCCGAATCCTTAAAGTTATAAGGCTTGTGCTCCCCGTCCGCGGCGATCGCCACGTTCTCAGGCGCAAAGATGAAGATATTGTTGGCTACCTTCTGTACGTTCCCGTTCAGCGCATAGGTCGCGCCTCCGAGGAAATCAAAAATCTTTCTTGCCAGATCTGCGTCAAGCTTCTCCAGATTGACGATGATCGGCTTTCTTGCCTTCAGGCTGTCGACCAGCCGGGAGCATTCTTCGAACCCCTGCGGCTCGATCACGACCAGTTTGAATGCGTTCGTAATGGCTCTCACCTTCCTGTCCTGCATGGATACCACGTTCGCCGTGTTATACCTTCCCGAACTCAGGCTCTTCTGAGCGGGCGCCGGCTGATCCGCCGGTTTCCCGTCATAGTAGGACGAGGTCTCATAGGACTCCTCCTCGTACTCATCGAACTCTTCTTCATAATCCTCGAGTCCGATGATTCCTTTGAATTTGTTAATTACCCCCATTGTTGTTCATCCTCCTGAATGCTTCGTAATCACGCTCGCCGAAGATCGCGCTGCCCACGCGAACCAGATTGGATCCGGCCTCGATCGCCACCTCGAAGTCGTGAGACATACCCATGGAGAGGTACTTGAAATCGAGGTTCGGATGATCGATCGCCGCACACTCTTCGTAGCGCTCGCGTACGCCGTCAAAATATACCTTCACATCATTCGGATCCTCCGCAATCGGTGCCACGCTCATCAGTCCGCGGATCCGGACGTTCTCACACTCCGCCAGGATCTGTTCGATCAGTCCGCGCGCCTCTGTCAGGCTGACGCCGAACTTGCTCTCCTCCTGGGCCGGATTGATCTGGATCAGGATATCCATGGTCTTCTCGTGCTGCGCCGCGCGCTTGTTGATCTCCTTAGCCAGTTTCAGAGAGTCGACGGAATGGATCAGATCGACCTTATCGATGATATATTTGACCTTATTGGTCTGCAGATGGCCGATCATGTGCCATTTGACCGGCTTAATGGCATCGTACTTGTCCATGATCTCCTGGACCTTGTTCTCTCCGATGTCCGTCACGCCTGCATCGATCGCCGTATTGATCTCTTCGGGTGTTCTGGTCTTGCTGACGGCGACGAGTGTGACCTCATCCTCCGCCCTGCCTGCCTTGTCAGTGGCAGTCCTGATTCTCTCGTGAACCTTGCTCAGATTACCCTTGATGTCTTCCATTGTGCTCTCCTCCTATTGCTTGTTCTGTTTCTTCTTTTGTTCCTGTTCCTTCAGTTCCTGCTTCAGCGCCTTCTCCGGCTGCTTCAGCACTTCGTCATAGACGCTGACCGTATAGACGATGTCCTCCTTCTCCGGGTCGTAGTAGGATGACTCCGAGATGACCGACTCTTTGCCGTCCGTCTCGATCACGTTGACCTGGACGAAGTAGTAGTCGCCGTTCTTATTTCTGACGTAGACGCCCTGCTTTCCTTCCTTCTCGATCAGGCACACGTTGTCCACGAGAAGCCCGGAGCAGTCGCTGCTCGTGATGGTCATATCCACTTCCCTGCTCGCCGCAAGTTCTTTATAGTACATGTCCGAACGGAAGATTACCTTGTAGCGGTCCTCCTCCTTGGTGACGCTCCGGATGGTTGCATCCACGGTCCCGGCAGGCAGCTGCAGCTTCATTTCCTGTCCTTCGCTGTACCCTTCGGCCTCATCCTTATCCAGCCAGCAGACCACATACCATTTGTTATCATCCGTCACCTTGTACATCGGATCCCCGGCCGCGACTGCGCCTGTCTCCAGGCTCCGCGCCTTCATGGGCAGGTCCTTCACCTTCTCGTAGGACAGGCTGTCCATATGCGCCGGATTCATCGCCTGCTCGGACCCGTCCATCGAAAGGCTGAAGACTCCGCTGATGGGCGTCCTTCTCCTCTCGACGAGGCCGCTGTATCCCTGCATGCCGTCAAGCAGATCTTCATATTTTACGGAGCCTTCCATGTTCGCTTCGCTCTCTCCAATCTCGATGACCTTCCGGTTCTTGCTGACCACCGTTCCTTCCTTCACAAGGTATTTGATCGTACCGCTTTCAGGAGCAATATTGATCGTCTCCTCTTTGATCAGATAGCCGGTCGTCTCGCAGGTCAGCACCAGATTTCCCGGCTCCAGGATCTGCGTCGTCTCGAAAGCCGTCGTCATCCGCGGCACCATCTCAATCACAAGATATAGGATCAGAATCAGCGCAAGGTATAGGATAATGTATTTTCGTATGTTTCTGGAAATCTTGATTTTCATCACTTTATTATATTACAAAGCCCGCAGCCTTGCAATGCGCTGTCCAAAAGTCGACGCTCTTCCTTGTCCAGTTCATCCCGCCGCCCGGCGTACTCCAAAAGCAGGTCGGGCCGCCGCTCCGCCGTCAGTTTCAGGGACTGTTCAAACCGCCACAGATGGATCTTCCTGTGGTTGCCGCTCGTCAGAACCTCCGGTACCTGCATCTGCCGGTACTCCCTTGGCTGGGTATACTGCGGGTGCTCCAAAAGCCCGGAATAAATGGATTCATCCAGGGCGGATTCCACATTGCCGAGGACGCCGGGAATCATCCGCGCGAGGGCGTCGATCAGCACCATGGCCGGAAGCTCCCCTCCGGTCAGAATGTAATCGCCGATGGAGACCTCCTCCATCTCCCAGTGATCAAGGATCCTCTGGTCCACCCCTTCGTAATGCCCGCAGAGGATCACCAGATTCTCCTCCGCCGCCAGCTCCTCCAGCTTCTGCTGGTCCAGGATTTTCCCGCGCGGCGACATATACAGCATGCGCGGACGGACCGGCTGCGCCTCGCTGCTCTCCTTGGCGCCGGCCTGCTTTTGTGGGTTCTCTTCGGCGCCGGCCTGCTTTTGCTGGCTCTGCGCGGCCTGCACGGACGGCAGGGCCTCGAGCGCGCGAAAAACGGGGTCCGCCATCTGCACCATGCCGCCTCCGCCGCCGAAAGGATAATCATCGGTCCGGTTGTGTTTGTCCTGTGTGTAGTCCCGGATATCGTGCAGTCCGATCTCCAGGATCCCGTTTTTAACGGCACGCCCCAGCATGCTCGCATCCGTCACCGGAGAAAACATCTCCGGAAACAGGGTCAATATATCTATCTTCATCAGAGGTCCAGGATTCCTTCCTGCAGGTGCACGGTGATCCTGCGCTCCTGCCCGTCGATCCGCTTCACATAGGCGTCTACCTTGGGGATCAGGACGCGCTTTCCGCTCTCCATCTCCACTTCAAAAATGTCCTGGGCGGTGTTCTGGATCACGTCGCTCACGAGGCCGATCTTCTCTCCTTCGTCGCTGATCACCTCCATGCCGATCAGATCCCGCACATAAAACTGCCCTTCCGGAAGTTCCGGCAGGTCCGCCTCGGTCACAAAGAGCTCCGTTCCCCGCATCTTCTCCGCCGCGTTTCTGTCATCGATTCCCGCAAGACCGAGAACCACCATGTTCTTCTGCGTCCTGACCGAACGCACCTCATAGAGTTTCTCTCCCGCGTAGATCTGCGGCGTCTCCTCGTAGATGCTGACGCCGTCCGAATAGTTATATACTTTCACCTCGCCCTTCAGTCCGACGGCGCTGGTGATTTTTCCGATCAAAATTTTTTCCATCTGTGCTCCGGCCTGCCTTTGCAGATTCTCCAACTGAATCAGGGGCACATACTGCGATGCGCCCCTGTCCTTTTCTGTCTTACTGTACGATCTCCACGACGACCTTTTTGTTAGCCTTGGTTGCTGCCGCTTTGACCACAGTCCGAATCGCCTTCGCGATCCGTCCCTGTTTGCCAATGACCATGCCCATGTCATCCTCCGCCACCTTGAGCTGGATGACCGTGCTGTCTCCGTCCTGTGTCTCAGTGACTTCCACAGCGTCCGGGTGCTCTACCAGGGACTTTGCGATTGCACTGACTAATTCTATCATTCGCATCACCGCTTTCTTATGCAATGCCGTTCTTCTGGAAAAGCGCCTTGACTCTCTCTGTCGGCTGCGCGCCGGTAGCAAGCCACTTCTTCGCCTTCTCTTCGTCGATCTTGATGTCCGCCGGCTTCTTCATCGGATCATAGTAACCGATCTCCTCGATGAATCTGCCGTCTCTAGGTGCTCTGGAATCCGCAACGACGATGCGGTAGAACGGCTTCTTGTGTGCTCCCATTCTTCTCAGTCTGATTTTTACCATTATTGTTTCCTCCTGAATTATTGTGTACTTTGATATCTATATGCAAAGGCAGGTCTTCCGGCTTCTCCGGTCTACATGCCCTTAAACATTCTGCTCATCTTGTTCATCGCGCCCGGCTTCATCATCTGCTTCATCATCTTGCGGGCTTCTTCATACCGCTTGATGAGAACGTTGATCTTCTGAACCGACTGCCCGGAACCGGCGGCGATGCGCTTTCTCCGGCTGGCGTTTAAGATCTGCGGATTCTCGCGCTCCTGCCTGGTCATGGACTGGATGATGGCCTCGAACTGCCGGAACTCCTGCTCGCCTCTTGCGATGTCTTCGGATTTGGCATTGCCCATGCCCGGCATCATGTCGAGAATCTTGGCGATGCCGCCCATCTTGCGGATCTGGCCCATCTGGTCCAGGAAGTCCTCCAGGGTGAACTTGTTCTTTCTTATCTTCTGCTCAAGTTCTTCGGCCTGCTTCTCGTCGTAGTCCTCCTGGGCCTTCTCGATCAGGGACATCATGTCGCCCATGCCCAGGATCCTGCTCGCCATCCGCTCCGGATGGAACTCCTGCAGTTCATCGAGCTTCTCGCCCATACCGACGAACTTGATCGGCCGGCCGGTGACCTTCTTGGTGGAAAGAGCCGCGCCGCCTCTGGAGTCGCCGTCCATCTTGGTCATGATGATGCCGTCGATGCCCAGTCTGTCGTTGAAGCCTTCCGCTGCGTTGACCGCGTCCTGACCGGTCAGGGCGTCGACCACCAGCAAAATCTCATGCGGACGCACCGTCTTTTTGAGATTCTCCAGTTCTTCCATCAGCGCCTCATCGATCTGCAGCCGGCCCGCGGTATCGATGATCAGGACATTGTAGCCCTTCTTCTCGGCTTCCTCGATGGCCGCGCTCGCGATCTTCGACGGGTCTTTGCAGTCCCGCATGGTGAAGACCGGGGTCTCGACCGCCTCACCTACAATCTCCAGCTGGTCGATCGCCGCCGGACGGTAGATGTCGCATGCGCAGAGCATCGGTTTCTTGCCGTTCTTCTTGAGCCACTTGGCCAGCTTGCCGCAGGTCGTCGTCTTACCGGTACCCTGCAGACCAACCATCATGTAGACGGTGAATCCCTTCGGGGAGTAGGTCAGTTTGGTCCCTGCCCCGCCCATCAGCTCGGTCAGCTCGTCATTGACGATCTTGATGACCTGCTGGGCCGGCGTCAGCGATGCCATGACCTCTTCGCCCAGTGACTTCTCCTTGACGGAAGCAACGAATTCCTTGACCACCTTGAAGTTGACATCCGCCTCTAACAGCGCCAGCTTGACCTCGCGCATCGCGGCGTTGATGTCCGATTCGGTCAGGGAGCCCTTGCCCTTCAGTCCCTTGAAAACGCCTTGTAATTTATCCGATAATCCTTCAAAAGCCATCGGTTCACTCCTCCAGTCGATCGATGATCGATTTGACTTTTTTCAGCCGGCGAATGAGGTCCTCGGTGTCGGAAGTCGGCCGCGATTCGGCGTCCGATTTCGGCCGGGCCTCAGCGCCCCTCATCTGAGTGATCGTGTCCAGAATCTCCAGGATTTCCCGGTCGATCTGCTCGATCGCCGCATCCGTTCTCAGAAAGCGCTGCACGAGCCCCAGTTTCTCTTCATATCCGTCCAGGGACCTTCCCGCGCTCTTCAGCGCGTCGTGCACGCCCTGCCTGCTGATCTCAAGTTCCTCTGCGATCTCTGCCAGACTCAGATTCTCCCCATGGTACAGCTCGTATACCTGCTGCTGCCGCTTCGTCAGCAGCTGCCCGTAATAATCGTACAGCAGGCTCTGCTTCGTGATATCCTCGATGTTCCAGTTACTGTTCATCCCGTTCACTACCCACTTCGGCGAATCTGACAAGCAATAAAACTTGACACCATGCGAGTATACATCAAGGGTCGCACGGTGTCAAGTATTTTTACCTTACAGGACGGGGTGTTTTATCGATTTTTTCTCGGTATTTATAAACGGCCACGCTCCGCAGCGCAGGCCGCAGCGCGAACTCTGCAGAAATACCCAAAACAGCCTGTTTTCGCAGAGTTTTCTCGGCCAAAACTAGTATTTTCTGGTTAAACTCTGCAGAAAAGCTATTCTAAGCCATGTTTCGCAGAGTTCAGGTGAATAATCAGCTGGTTAGTTTCCCTTAACTCTGCAGAAACAGCCCAGATCAATGGATTTTGCAGAGTTCAGCTTGTTTTCCTAAGAAATCCCGGTATCAGACTCTGCAGAAATACCCAAAACAGCGGGGTTTTGCAGAGTTACTTCAGCCCGTACTCCACCATCTTGTTGAAGAGCTGCCTGCGTGAGATCGACAGGATCTCGGCCACCCGATTCATGTCATCCGGGTGCTCCTGCAGGAGCTGGCGGATGTATTCGCGCTCCGCAAGGCTGCGGTACTGGCGCAGGGATCCGGAGAATTCGATCCGACCCGCACTCGAACCCGCACCGTCGGACCTGCCTTTGCCCGCGCCGGCACCACCCGCGCTGGAACCACCCGCACCTGAGCCACCCGCGCCGGAACCGTCAAAGCCCTCCCGCACTCCCGCCGTCATATCCATCGGCAGGTACTCGGGACGGATCTCGCCCCGGTCGGACAGGACGAGGAGACGCTCGATGATGTTTTTGAGCTCGCGGATGTTGCCGGGGTAGTCGTAGTTTTCGAGGACTTCGCGTACGACCGGGTCAACCTCAATGCGTTCCTTCTTCATCTCACGGGCAAACTTGCCGATAAAGTAATCGATGAACAGGGGCAGGTCTTCCTTTCGCTCGCGAAGCGGGGGAATCTCCAGTACGATGGTGCTGATCCGGTAGAAGAGGTCCTCGCGGAACTGCCCGGATTCCATGTCCGCCTTCAGGTCCCGGTTGGTCGCAGTGATCAGGCGAAAGTCCACGCTGATCTGGTTGCTGCTGCCGAGGCGATAGATCTTCTTGTTTTCGATGGCGCGCAGGAGTTTCGACTGCAGGTTCAGGGAGATGCCGCCGATCTCATCGAGGAACAGGGTTCCGCCGTCGGAGCTTTCGAAGTATCCGATGCGCCGCTTGTCCGCCCCCGTGAAGGCGCCCTTCTCGTGACCGAACAGTTCCGATTCCAGAATGGACTCCGAGATGCTCTGGCAGTTCAGCTCCATGAAATTTTCCCGGGCCCGGCTGCTGCGTCTGTGAATAAAGGAAGCCAGGACTTCCTTGCCGGAGCCGGACTCGCCCAGGATCAGAATGTTAGAGTCGCTTGCCGCAGCGCGTTCCGCCAGTTTCATCATCTGGTTGAAGCGCTCGTTTCTGCTCTCCATCATGTAATCGCCCACGATCCGTTCACGCAGCATCCGGTTCTCCCTGCTGATCCTGCGCATCTCGCCGATTTTCTCGATCTCGATCAGGAGTTCCTCTGGATCATTGCCTTTGGTGACGTAGGTGTAGGCGCCGGCTTTCATGGTCTCGACCGCCTTCTCGATGGTTCCGAACGCAGTTAGGATGACCACCTCGGTATCATAATCTCTCCGGCGGATTTCCTGCAGCAGCGCGAAGCCGTCCATGACGGGCATCTTCAGATCGGAGACCACCACGTCATATGACGTTTTCTCCATCTGCTCCAGGGCTTCCTGTCCGTTTCCCGCCGTGTCCACCGCGTATCCCTTGGCGGACAGGATCATCGACAGGACTTCGCAGTAATTCCTCTCGTCATCCACTACGAGGATCCGCATATTTTCTCTGCCCATCAGGCATCCTCCTTCCATTCTCTCTCACGCAAAGGCAGGTGCACAAAGAATGTCGTTCCCTGGCCTTTTTTGCTCACTACATCGATATCGCCGTCCAGCTTCTCTGTCTCATTATACACGATATAAAGACCGAGGCCGGTTCCTTTGTTTCCCTTCGTCGTATAGAACGGGTTGAAAATCTCGTCGAGCGCATCTTCCTCGATGCCGACGCCCGTATCCGCCACCGCCATGGTGAACCTGTCTTCCTCCCGGGTCAGCGTAATGGTGATCTTCCCGGAATCCGGGGTCGCGTCCATGGCGTTTTTGACCAGATTCAGCAGGATCATGTCAAAGGGTTCGATTGCCATATAGGTCCGGATCTGCTCCTCACAGACCACCGACAGTTCGATATTCGCCGACCGCATGGTGCTCTCATTTAAGGCCAGGATCGAGCGGACATGCTGCTCCACATCGATCTCTTCCTTTCGTCCCGGCGAGATCCTTGAAAAGTCCAGCAGGTCGTTGATGATGCTCCCGGAGCTTTCCACCGCGCGTTCGATCTCTTCGATCGCCTTCGCGCGCACTTCCTCGTCCTCCATGGTCTTGAGGACATAACAATAATTACGTATAATCCCCAGCGGATTGCGGATTTCATGCGCAACGCCCGCCGCCAGCTGGCCGATCGCGATCATTTTGTTGTCCTGGAGCATCTGCCGCTTGGCCATGCGCTCCTCCGTGACCTCGATGGCCATGAACAGCAGCTGGCTTACCGCGCCCCTCGCGTCCTCGACCGGGAAAATATCGATGACGAAGATCCTCTTGCCCAGGTTCGCTTCCAGACGCTCCGGCTGAATGCCTTCCGCAGCCTGCTTCACCATGGCGCGCACCTTCTCCTGACCGTCGCCGTCCAGTTCCAGCACATCCCAGATTTTCTGGTTCTTCGCTCTCCCCACGGTGTCCTCCGCAAAAGCCCGGTTCAGGTCTGTGATCTCCCCGCCGGAGGTGAGTTCCGCCATATAGTGGCCGACCCCGTGGAAGGTCGTCTGCATCTCGTTACGACTCTCGGTCAGCTTGTCCATTCGCACGCCGAGTTCCTCGTACATGCTCCGGTTGGTCAGATAATACACGAAGAAGGCGATGATCACGGACAGCAGTATGATCAGTACCGGCAGATAGGACATCCGGTAGTCCTGCCGCATGTAGACCGGTCCGTCGCCGTTCAGCCAGGCTTCGCTCGCTGCAAAGCTCAGGTCGTGCCGGTCCGCCCCGTGGATGCACTGGTTCAGAATATCATAGGCCGCGCTGTCCCTTGCCTCCGTGATCAGGCAGGCATTGCAGGTGTAGATGCTCGCCTCCTGCAGGGCAAATACGGACTGCTTCCCTTCCCGCTTCAGCTCATGCAGGATCTGGCTCCTGTCTCCGAGGATGCCGTCCGCCTGCACCTTCTCCGCAAGCGCGACCGCCTCCTCTGCCGTATCCGCCATCTCACACTTCAGCGGCTGATCCCGGTAGGTCAGAGAATCGAGTTTTCGCTCGGACAGGCGCTGTTTCAGCACGATGGTACTGACTGAATCATCCGCGCCTGCGCCAAGCCGCACGAACAGGCCGCCCTCCATCTGAAACAGCGGCGCGGTGTACTGTTTGCCCTGCATCTGCCCGCGGACCTCCCGCGTGATTACATAGAGGGACGCATCTGCCTTTGCAGGATCGTCTCTCACAAAGGCAGGACGGAGCCCAACCGGCGCAAGCACGCCCTCCAGATACTGGGGCAGGTAGCCGCCGTCCTCGTCCCCGATCAGAAACTGCAGCTGCGGCTCAACATAGATTTTTATGCTTTCGTGTTCAGCAAGCCAGGCCCTGTCCGCCGCGGAAAGACTGACCTCGGTGTGGTGCTCCGGAGAGAGCCGCCGGTCCTGCTGACCGATGATGTACATGCACAGGATGAGAAAGAGCAGGATGATCACGATGATGACGATCCACTCTATGGTACGTTTACGCATGGCGATCACCTCTCTGTCTGTAGGATCCGCCGAAGATCATGTATTCCACTTCGGACCTGGTCAGGGACTGTCTCTGCTTATCCGCCAGCCCGTAGAGGAAGGTTCCTCCCATCAGCCAGGCGATGATCATCGCGTAATTGGCGGCGATGTCGCCCTGCCGGATGACGTTTGTGATGAACAGGCCGGTATATATGATCGCAACCAGGCAGACGAGTACGCCCGGCCAGGTTCTCCGCCAGATGCGAAACGGCCGCTCAAGATCCGGCTCCTTAAGGCGAAGCGCAACGAAGGCGACCGCAACCATGGTATAGGCGAACAGGGCGCAGAAGGAACTCATATCCACGAGCCAGATCAGCGCGTTCTGTCCGAGCAGCGGGGTTGCGATGCAGACGATGCCTACGGCCAGGATCGCGGTCACGGGGACACGGTTCTTGCCGTAGCTCATTCCGAAGAAAGCCGGAATCAGCCGCGCCCTGCCCATGGCGAAGATCAGCCGGCTCGCCCCCAGGAAAAAGCCGTTCCAGGTCGTCAGGATCCCCAGGATCCCGCCGATGATGATGATATCCGAAAACAGCTGCGACCGGAAGGCATACGCCGCGATGTCCGCGACCGGAATGATCCCGGAAGACCGTATTTCCTCCGGCGCCGCAAGGCCGATCCCGATGATGAGCAGGCAGTACCAGATCACGCTGAGCACGATGCACACCACGATCATCCGCCCGATGTCCCTCTTCTCCAGGTTCATCTCCTCGGCGGACTGCGGGATGACATCGAAGCCGATCAGCATGGCCGGTACCATGAGAAGCACGTAGTTGAACCCGCCCTGACCCGTGAACAGTTCCCCCACGTTCTCCCGGTCCCCGTAGGTGATGCCGCCGAGCAGCAGGACCAGAACCACGGCGATGATAGCCATGGTCGCCATCACCTGAAACAGGATGGCCGTCCTGGAGCCGATCAGATTCAGGATCATCAGCACAAAGGCTGCCCCCATGCCGACCAGGGCCCAGGAGAAATAGACCTGGTAGCCGGCGATCTCCCAGAGCGGCCCGATTCTCGGAATCGGGAGCAGGTAGTTCACGGCCGTGGCAAGCGCGATCCCCTCCCAGGCTGCAACGCTCAGGTAGGCCAGGATCATGATCCAGCCGGTCAGAAAGGCCATTACCTTCCCGATGGAACGGTAGACGAAGACGAACTCCCCTCCCGCAAGCGGCAGCGCAGCCGTCAGTTCCCCGTAGATCAGACCGATCAAAAGCAGGATTCCGCCGCCAACGAGAAAGGCGATCAGGGCACCCAAATAGCCGGCGCCGCTCACCCAGGAGGCGCCCATCATGACCCAGCCCCATCCGATCATGGTGCCGAAGCCCAGCGCTATGACATCTGTTCTGCCGAGGCCCCTGCTCAGCACGCTTCTGTTCTCGTTCATATCATATATTATATAACACAAAAAGGAGCGGCTTCGCCACTCCTTTTCGCCCGCTTTCGCGGATGCAGTATTCAATAAGGGATCTTGAATTTTTAGAATCTCTTGTAGTCGTTTCCGAACATGAGGTATTCTCTCTCTTCTACCGGAACCTTGCCGTTCTTGCCAGCCTTGTTGATGATGAAGAGGATGATACCGAGTACGATCCATCCACCAACGAATCCCCACTCCGGTCCTGTCAGCGGCGACGGGCTGCCGAGACCCGGCAGATACAGCCACAGGAAGAACAGGGCTACGAGCAGAGCGCCGACACCGATAACCGGGCCGGCCGGTGTGAAGAACGGTCTCTCCAGATCCGGCTCCTTCCTTCTCAGGATGAAGAAGGACAGGGATACCATGAAGTATGCAACGACAGTACCGAATGCAGCGGAGTCAACGAACCATACCAGGGCGGACTTGCCGGCACACGGGGAAAGAACTGTGATAACGCCAACCAGCAGAACAGCAGCGGTCGGGGAGCCATACTTCGGGTGAACCTTCGCGAACACTTCCGGCAGCTGCTTCGCTCTTGCCATCGCGAAGATGACACGGGAAGCGCCAACGACGAATCCGTTCCAGGAGGTCAGGATACCGCACATCGCTGCGATGATCATCAGTTTACCGAAGATCGGGTTGTTCAGTGCATATGCGAAGCAGTTCGCTACCGGAACCGCATCCGGGTCATTGACGAATCCGTTCAGGACATCTCCCGGTGTGGAAATCGCTACTGCGAAGATCATCAGGCAGTACCAGAAGGCAGCCATGCAGATCGCGATGATCATAACCTTACCGATCTTACCGAGCGGGATCGCCATTTCCTCAGCAGCCTGCGGGATAACGTCGAAGCCGACGAACATAGCAGGTACAGCCAGCATTACAGCTACGAAGCCCTTGCCATCGGTGAACAGCGGTGTGAAGTTGTCCAGGGAACCGGTCGCTGTACCGCAGATTGCGAACGCAATACCACCGATTGCCATTGCAACGGTCGCCATGGTCTGGAAGATAGCGGATGCTTTCGCGCCTCTGTAGTTGATCAGGGTCATGACGACCGCGCCTACAGCGGCAATCAAGAGGAACGAGACGGTTACCTCCGATCCTGCGAATGTCCAGAGTACCGGACCCTGCGGCAGCAGTCCTGCGAACAGGAAGTTCAGCGCGTTCGACAGCGCCGGGCCTTCCCATGCAGCTACGCCCAGGTACGCCAGCGTGATCATCCAGCCGGTGAACCAGGAGGCGTTGTAGCCCATCGCTCTGTACGAGAATACCAGCTCACCACCGGACAGCGGGAGCATCGGGGTCAGCTCTGCGTAAGTCAGACCTACAAAGATTGCCATGACGCCGCCGAATGCGAAGGCGATCATAGCACCAATGGAACCGCCGTTTCCTACCCAGGAACCAGCCAGCATGATCCAGCCCCAGCCGATCATGGTTCCGAAGGCGAGAGCCAGAATATCCTTCATGTTCAAGGATTTCTGTAGTTCTTGTCTTCCTTGATTCTCACTCATTTTCTTCTTCTCCTCTTAGTTAATGATTGTTGTATAGGGGTATTTTTATTGTGAACTCTTTTATTTCCCGGCTTCTTCCTGGATCGCGCTCTCCATGATCTGCAGTCCGCACTCCAGCTGCTCGTCTGTGACACACAGCGGGCACAGGAATCTGATGACGTTGTTGTAGGTTCCTGCAGCTTCCAGCAGCAGTCCCTTGTT
>JAZNNY010000093.1:0-16772 GCA_045580505.1 Lentihominibacter sp. | reverse complement strand
AAAGGTCAAGACCATGCAGAGAAACTGGATCGGTAAGTCTCATGGCGCTCTGGCCACCTTTGATGTGCAGGACAGGGATGAGAAACTGACCGTATTTACGACCAGAATCGACACCATTTACGGTACGACCTTCATGGTTCTGGCGCCGGAGTATCCGGACGTTCTGAACATGGTCGAAGGAACCGAATACGAAGCGCCGGTCAAGGAATACATCGACCGCTGCGCGCACATGACAGAGATCGAGCGTACTTCTACGACCAATGAGAAGACGGGCGTCTTCATCGGCCGCTATGCGGTGAACCCGTTCACGAAGAAGCCGATGCCGATCTACATCTCCGACTACGTACTGATGGGATATGGAACCGGCGCCGTCATGGGCGTACCGGCGCACGACCAGAGAGACTTTGACTTCGCGAAGAAGTTCGGACTGGAGATCGTTCCTGTCATCGATCCGCAGGATCCGGAGATCGACCTGAACAACCTGACGCAGGCTGTCGCTGCAGAGGGTATCGTCATCAATTCCGGCGAATTCAACGGCATGAACAATAAGGATGCCATCCAGAAGATCGCCGAGGTGGCGAAGGAACGCGGCATCGGAGAGCCGACGATCACCTACCGTCTGCGCGACTGGCTGATTTCCCGGCAGAGATACTGGGGCACACCGATTCCGATGATCTACTGCGAGGAGTGCGGCTGGGTACCTGAGAAAGAAGAGAATCTGCCGGTCATGCTGCCGACAGACGTCGAGTTTACCGGCAAGGGAGAATCTCCGCTCGCAACGAGCAAGACCTTTGCGGATACGGTCTGCCCGTGCTGCGGCCGGCCGGCGAAGAGAGAACTCGATACCATGGATACCTTCCTGGATTCCTCCTGGTACTTCCTGCGCTATACGGATGCGAGGAACACCGAAACGGCGTTCAGCAAGGAGAAGGCGGACTACTGGATGAACGTCGACCAGTACATCGGCGGCGTAGAGCATGCCATTCTGCACCTGATGTACGCGCGGTTCTTCCAGATGGCCCTGTACGATCTGGGGCTCACCTCCAGTGAGGAGCCGTTCCAGAACCTGCTGACCCAGGGCATGGTCATCAAGGATGGAGCCAAGATGAGCAAGTCGCTCGGCAACGTCGTCAGCCCTGCGGAGATCATCGAGAAATACGGCGCGGATACGGCCCGTCTCTTTATCCTGTTCGCGGCTCCGCCGGAGCGTGAACTCGACTGGTCCGACCGAGGCGTGGAAGGATCCTTCCGTTTCCTGAACAGGGTATACCGGATGGTCTTCGAGTTCGCACAGCAGTATAAGGCGGCTCCGGGCGCCTATGAGATCAGAAACGACGCCGACAAGAAACTGGCCTACACGCTGAACTATACGATCAAGAAGGTCACCGATGACATCGGAGAAAGATTTAACTTCAACACTGCGATCAGCGCCATCATGGAACTGGTCAATGAGATGTACAAGTACAGAGAGGGTGACGTGAACGAGACGCTGTTTGCGACAGCGATCCGCACCCTGATCCTGCTGCTGGCACCGTTCGTGCCGCACGTAGCGGAAGAAATGTGGGAGCACCTCGGTTATGAAGGCAGAGCCTATGGACAGGCCTGGCCGATCTATGATGAGGACGCCCTCGTGAAAGATACCATTGAGATCGTCGTTCAGATCAACGGTAAGAATAAAGCTAAGATCAATATCCCGGGCGATGCGAGCAGAGAAGACATGCTGCAGATCGCCGCAGAGGATGAGACTATCAGAGGATTGACAGAGGGAAAGAACGTGGTGAAGACCATCGCGGTTCCCGGCAGACTGATCAACATCGTCGCGAAATAGACGAAGAATCAAGGTCTGACCTGCCTTTGTACATCCTCGGAAACGGAGTACAATGACAGAAACTAAGAGAAAAAATACAACAAAAACGGCGGCAAGAAAGACCTCCGCGAAACGTCCGTCTTCCTCTGGCAGGAAGACGGCGTCCGCGAAGAGCACCCGGCAGGCGAAGCCAGCAAAAGCGGCAAAGCCGGCCAAGACCGCCAAAAATACGAAGACGCAGAAGGCTGCCAAGAGCGCCAAGGCTCCTAAGAAGGCAAAGACCGTCAAAGCATCGAAGACCCCGAAGGCCCCTAAGTTCCCGGTCCGCGTGATTCCACTCGGCGGACTGCACGAAATCGGCAAGAACATGACGGCCATCGAGTACGATAACGAGATCATCATCATCGACTGCGGACTGAGCTTTCCGGACGATGACATGTTCGGCATCGACAAGGTCATTCCGGACTTCACCTACCTGATCGAGAGCAAGAAGAAGATCCGCGGACTTGTGATCACGCACGGCCACGAAGACCACATCGGCGGGATTCCGTTCCTGCTGAAGCAGATCAATGTGCCGATCTACGGCATGCGGTTCCCGCTCGGACTGATCCAGAATAAGCTGGATGAGCACGGACTCAGGGCGGACATGCACTATATCGAAGCGGGGGATGTGTTTAAGCTGGGCCGCCATTTCAAGGTGGAAGCGCAGCGGATCACCCATTCGATCGCGGATTCCATCTGCCTGAAGATCGATACCCCTGCGGGCGTGATCTTCCACACCGGAGATTTCAAGATCGACTATACGCCGGTGGACGGCAATAAGATCGACTTCGGGCGGCTCGCGCAGATCGGTAATGAAGGCGTGCTCCTGATGATGGCGGACAGCACCAACGTGATGCGCCAGGGTTTCACCCGGTCAGAAATGAAGGTCGGTGAAACGCTGGATATCATCTTCCGCAGCGCAAGAAGCAGGATCATCATCGCCACGTTCTCCTCGAACGTGCACCGGATCCAGAGGATCATCGATATCGCCCTGCAGTGCAACCGGAAGGTTGCAATCTCAGGCCGGTCCATGGTCAATGTTTTTGAGCTGGCAAAGGAACTCGGTTACATTCGGATCCCGGACCACATGCTGGTCGATCTGAACCGGACAAAGAACATTCCGGACGATCAGCTCGTGATCATCACGACCGGAAGCCAGGGAGAGCCCATGTCCGCGCTTGCGAGAATGGCCTCCATGGAACATAAGTCGATCCACATCAAGAAGGGCGATATGGTCATCCTGTCCTCGACTCCGGTCCCGGGCAATGAGCTGACCGTCGCCAATGTCGTGGACCAGCTGGTCGAGAAGGGGGCAGAGGTAATCTACTCCGACATCGCGGAGACTCACGTATCCGGACACGCCTGCCGGGAGGAACTGAAACTGATGCATTCTCTGATCCGGCCGAAGTTCTTCATGCCGGTCCACGGAGAGTACCGGTTCCTGCAGAAGCACGCGCAGCTGGCAGAGTATCTCGGGATGGATCCCGAAGACATCTTCCTGCTGGCCAACGGCGACGCCCTGCAGCTGACCCCGGACAGCGCGGTCAAACAGGAAAAGGTCGCTCCGGCTGACGCTGTCATGGTCGACGGCCTTGGGGTCGGCGATGTCGGCAATATCGTGCTGCGCGACCGGCGGCTCCTGTCCGAATCCGGACTGATCATCGTCGTCGCGGCCATCGACCGGGATTCCCGCAGCCTGGTATCCGGACCGGATATCATCACGCGCGGATTCATCTACGCCCGTGAGAACGAGGACATGATCGACGCCATGAGCGCGCGGGCCGAGCAGACGATCGAGCAGGACCTTACCCGCGGCAAGAGCGACTGGAACGCCATCAAGACCAACGTCCGCGAGGAACTGAGGAAATACATCTACAGCAAGACAAAGCGCACGCCGATCATCCTTCCGATCATCCAGGAAGTGTAAAGAAAGGAGAAAGCGAATGAACGTATACGATCAGGCCCACCAGCTGGCCCAGGCCATCCGGGAGTCCGAGGAATTCAAGCAGTTCGATGCAACACAAAAGCAGATCAAAGAGAATCCGGAGCTGGATCAGGCGATCAATGATTTCATGAAGAAGCAGTTGGAGCTGCAGACGGCGCAGATGATGGGGCAGGAGGTAGACCCGAACGCCTTCCAGCAGATGCAGCAGCTCAGCGTCGTGCTGATGCAGGATCCTCTGGCGGCAAACTATCTGCAGTGCCAGATGCGATTCAGCGTGATGATGGCCGACGTCTACAAGATCGTCGGAGAAGTGGCTGACTTCGGACTTGACGGACCGTTTAAGAATTTCGTATAATAGTAAAGTGATATTTATGTGCGGCAATGCCGCTGCAATACAACATATTGTGAGAAAGGCGAGATATTATGATTTATGCAGGTGATTTCAGAAAAGGCATTACATTTGAGATAGACGGAGATCCGCATGTTGTTCTGGATTTCCAGCACGTGAAACCGGGCAAGGGCGCAGCCTTCGTCAGAACCAAGCATAAGAACATTCTGACCGGCGCGATCAAAGAAGAATCCTTCAACCCGGACGCCAAGTTCCCGAAGGCTCACATCGAGACCAAGACGATGCAGTACCTCTACAATGACGGAGAGCTCTACTACTTCATGGACCCGGATACCTTCGATCAGATTCCTCTGGCTTACGATCAGGTCGAGGAAGCCATCAAGTATCTGCGCGAGAACGATGAAGCGACCATCAAGTTCTATCAGGGCAATGCCTTCCAGGTTGACGCGCCGAACTTCGTAGACCTTCTGGTCACCGAGACAGAGCCGGGCGTCAAGGGCGATACGGCTACCAACGTTACCAAGGCGGCGACCGTCGAGACAGGCGCTGTCGTACAGGTTCCGATCTTCATCGAAGAAGGCGAACGCATCCAGATCGACACGAGATCAGGCGAATATCTCGGCAGATCCAAATAAGCATGTGTGAAAAGGAACGATCTGTCGTTCCTTTTTCGTTAAGGCTGCATAAAGAGGTACCATATGTCCAGCAAGAAATCAGGCAAGGGCTCAAAATTCAAAGTTATCGCGGTCATCATCATTCTGATCATTGCCGCCTTCACCGGAGGATTTCTCCTCTATCTCAACGGACTCGGCGCACCGGATCCGGGCAATACCGAGGAGGTCTCCGTAGAGATTCCATCCGGCAGCGGCGCATCCTATATTGTTGACCTGCTCGATGAAGAGGGGCTGATCAAGAATCGCACCTTCGCTAAGGTCAACGCGAAGATCGGCGGCTATGATTCCCTGCAGGCCAACACCTACATCTTAAACAAGGGAATGACCTTCCCGGAGATCATGAAGGTGATCAATACCGGAGAATTTGCTTACGTCTCCAAACAGTCCGTGAAGGTTTCAGACGGAGCGCGGCTGCAGCAGGTCGCTGATGCGATCTCAGAAGAGCTGCCGTTCAGTTCCAAGGAGATCATGGCCAAGTGGAACGATAAAGCCTATCTGCAGGAGCTGATCGACCGCTACTGGTTCCTGACGGACGACATTCTGGACAAGAAGGTGATGTACCCGCTGGAAGGGTATCTTTATGCGGATACCTATTACCTGACATCGGATAACATGACGATTGAAGGATTTACGGAGATGTGTCTGGATCAGATGGACTCGGCACTTTCAGAGCGCAGGTCCGCTATCGAAGCGAGCGGATTCTCCATCCACGAATTCCTGACCCTGACCTCCATCGTCACTAAGGAAGCGACAGCGAATGACCAGGCCGGTGTGGCCGGCGTATTTATGAACCGGCTGAAGCAGGGCATGTCCCTGGGCAGTGATGTCACGGTCTGCTATATCTTCCAGGAGGACCGCGTTGACCTGAAGGTCAGCCAGCTCTCCAGCGACAGCCCCTACAATACCCGAAAGGTGGCCGGGCTTCCGCCGGGTCCCATCTGCCAGGTCATCGGGGATGCCATGGATGCTGTCTTAAACTATGAAACCAACGATTACCTCTTCTTCTTCGCAGGACCTGACGGCACCGTTTACTACGCAAAGACCGAGGCGGAGCACGAGAAGAACGTCAGCGAGCATCCGTGGAGTGAGGAGGATCTGGCTCAGTAGACCTATGAATAATATCGTAAGTGAAATTATTTCCTCCTATGTAGATGAATTTTATGAGGAGCCGGACGAGGGCCTGCGAGAGCTCCGTTCGTTCGCTGAGGAGCAGTATGTTCCGATCATCTCAAGAGATGTTGAGGAACTGCTCCGGATCGTCCTGGCGATGACAAGGCCGACGCGGATCCTGGAAATCGGGACTGCGATCGGCTATTCTGCGTGTTTCTTCGCGGGAGCCTGCGATGCTCATGTGACAACGATCGAGCGAAATAAAGAACTTCACAGAACCGCCTGTTCCAACATCCGCCAGCTCGGCTGCAAGGACAAAGTGCTGCCTCTCTGCGGGGACGCGGTGGACATCCTGAAGGAGATGAACGAGTCCGCTCTGGACCCGAAGGAGGACGGCTTTGATTTCGTCTTCATCGACGCGGCCAAGAGCCATTATCGCGAGTTCTGGGACCTCTGCATCCCTCTCTGCAGGGAGGATGCGACCATCGTCTGCGACAACGTGCTCATGCGCGGGCTGACGGCGACGAAGCCGGAGGAAGCGGCCCACAAGCACCGCACGAGCATTCGCAACATGAGAGAATTCCTGCAGTTTGTCAAAGAACTACCCTATGCGGACACCTGTATCCTGACCGTAGGCGACGGCGTGTCCATCAGTAAAATACATTCATGAAGAAATTGGAACTGCTCGCTCCGGCGGGCGATGTGGAAAAACTGAAAATAGCGATTCGTTACGGGGCCGATGCAGTCTACTTCGGCGGACAGCAGTTCAGCCTGCGCGCCGGAGCGGGAGGGCTCTCTGCAGATGAGATCCGGGAGTGTGTCATTTACGCCCATGCGCGCGGCGTCCGCTGCCACATGACCCTGAACATCTACGCCCACAACGAAGACATTGCGCCGCTGCAGCGTTATCTGAAGGAGATCTCGGACATCCCGATCGACGCCTTCATCGTATCCGACCCTGCGGTGGTCCTGCTTTTGAAAGAGCATTTTCCGGACGCGGACCTGCACCTGTCGACCCAGGCCAACACGACCAACTACCTGTCGGCCCGGTTCTGGCATGAGATGGGAATCCGGCGTCTGGTGCTGGCGAGAGAACTGTCGCTCGAAGAGATCGCCGAAATCCGGGCCAAGATCCCGGAGGAGATGGAGCTTGAGGCCTTTGCCCATGGCGCCATGTGCATCTCCTACTCGGGCAGATGTCTTCTGTCGAACTTCATGACCGGACGGGACGCCAACCGCGGCGCCTGCGCCCATCCATGCCGGTATAAGTACCGGCTGGAGGAGGAGAAGCGCCCCGGCGAATACTGGCCAGTGGAAGAGGATGGACGGGGCACCTACATCTTCAACTCGAACGATCTCTGCATGCTGGAGCACATTCCCGATCTCGCAAAGGCAGGCATCTGCTCGCTGAAGATCGAGGGCCGCATGAAGAGCATTTTCTATATCGCTCACGTCATCCGCGCCTACCGGCAGGCGATCGACGCCTTCGAAGAGGGAAGGGACTTCGATCCTGCCTGGATGAATGAGATGATGAAGGCGAGCCACCGGGATTTCACGACGGGTTTTTATTATCACGCGCCCGGCGCGGAGGACCAGAACTATTCCTCCAGCGCCTACAGCAGGGATTATGCCTTTGTCGGCCTGGTCAGATCCTACGATCCTGAGACGGGCTGGGCTGTGGTCGAGCAGCGCAATAAGATGGTAACGGGAGATGAAATCGAAGTCTTCGGGCCCGGAAGCGGCAGCTTCACACAGAAGATTTCCGAGATGCTGGATGAGGAGGGCGCACCGATCGAAGCGGCGCCGCACCCGCAGCAGATCGTGAAAATAAAAATGGAGCATCCGGCAGAAACGGACTGGATGCTGCGGAAGAAACAGTAAAGAGGGGAAAGGAGAAAGAAAATGGAACCGGACATAGTTCCATTATGGAGTATCGTCGTATTTATCGCTATCATAGCAATCAATGCCTTTGTCGTTGCCATCGAGCGGGCGCTGTCCTCAGTCAATAAGGGACGGATCCGCGATATGGCGGAGGAGGGCAATCACCGGGCGCAGGACCTTCAGAAGATCATCGAGGACCCCGGCACTTATATGCCGGCCATGCGGGCAGCCAGCGTTGTATTCAGCACGTCTGCTGCGGTCGTTTCCATTCTGTTCTTTCTGAAACCGGTGGAAGAAGGCCTTTTGTATCTGGGCATGGAGGAGGGGTCTCTCCTCGTCGTCGTATCCGTGGTCGTCATGATCCTGCTTCTGACGCTGGTCATGTGCGCCTTTACGGAACTTCTGCCGCGGCGGATCGCCGTGCTCCACGCGGACGGCATCGCTATGGCGCTGACCGGATTCACGCAGCTTGTGATCGGGATCATGCGGCCCATGACCGCAATTTCCTCAGGCATCGTATACCTGTTTCTGCGGGTTTTCCGGCAGAAGATCGAATACAATTACAATGAGTATTCCGAAGAGGATATCGTCTCCATGCTGGAGGCAGGGCAGGAGAGCGGTGAACTGAAGGAAGAGGGCAAGAAGATGATCACGGGCGTATTCGCTTTCGATGATCTGCTCGCCTATGAGGTTATGACCCCGCGTACGGATGTGTTCGCCATCGACATCAACGATCCGGCCGAGGAGTACATCGATGAACTGATGGAGCTGCGCTTCTCCAGGATTCCTGTCTATGAGGACGAGCCCGACAACATCATCGGGATCCTCTACATCAAGGACTACCTGATCCAGGCCCGGGAATCCGGCTTTGACAATGTGGACATCCGCGGCATCCTGCGGACGCCGTATTTCGTTCCGGAGACAAAGAACATAGACTCGCTCTTCGTTGAACTGCAGAAGACCAAACAGCACATCGCCATCCTCATCGATGAATACGGCGGATTCTCCGGCATCGTCACGATGGAGGATATCATCGAAGAGGTCATGGGTGAGATCGACGATGAGTACGACGAGGATGAGCCGGAGATCCGGCAGGTCCGCTCCGATACCTGGGAACTGGACGGAAGCATGGACCTCGATGACATCGATGAAGAACTGGACGTGGACCTCGAATCGGAGTCCAGCGAGACCATCGGAGGGTTCCTGATCGATATCCTGGGCGAGATCCCGGATGAAGATGACCTGAACCAGCCGATCGAGTACGATAATTATATCTTTACGATCCTGTCGGTGAAGGACCGGCGAATTGAGAAGATCACGATGAAAGTACTGCCGAAGCAGGGTCCGGAAGAAGAGGAGGAGTAAGTCCTCTCAATTGCATACGGTTGTCTTTTCTGATATACTTAAAGCAGTGTTTTAGAAATTATCAGGACACTGCTTTTTCAGTGTCCGGGAGAATAAATCAATGAGTGATAAATATGTGTTTTCGGACGAGGTCCTGGCGGTCTGCGCGGTCAACGCCACACTGAAAACCACAGGCGTGTTCGGTATGGCCGGCGGCATGTACGATGCCCTTTCTGAGAGCATTCTCCGCAGGGAGAATGCAGCGAAGGGGACCAGGGTGAGCCGCAGCGGCGAAGAGACCGCGGTGGATGTCTCCGTGATCGTCGATTACGGATGCAACATCCCGTCCGTGGCCTGGGAGATCCAGGAGAATGTGAAGAATGAACTGAAGGACATGGTGGAGGTGGATGTCTCCGCCGTGAACATTCATGTGCAGGGCGTAGCCCTTGATGAGGAACAGACGAATGACGAGAAATGATGCCAGAGAGATCATGATGAAGATCCTGTACGAAATGGAGGCTTCCGATGAGATGAGTGAAGAGAGCGCAGCAAGACTTGCAGGTGAACATCTCGCCGGAAACCATGTGGAACGCGGTGAAGAACTGCTCACCAGCATCGTCCGCAATCTCGGATCTATCGATGATACGATCAACAAATACAGCACCCGCTGGAAAACGAGCAGGATGCCCAAGGTGGACCTTGCCATCATGAGGCTTGCCATCGGTGAGATGACCTATGCGGATGATATACCGGATGCGGTCGCGATCAATGAGGCCATCAATCTCGCCAAGAAGTACAGCACTGCTGATTCCTTCAAATTCATCCACGGTGTGCTTGGCGCTATTGCAAAAGGCAGCACGAAAACGTGCGGAGAAGATGAGCGATAATCAGTACATCCTCGGAATCGACACGAGCAATTACAAGACTTCGATTGCCGTGCTCGATCGGGAGAACATCATATGTGACGTCAGAAGGTTTCTTGACGTGAAGCAGGGAGAACGCGGACTCAGGCAGTCTGACGCTCTCTTTCAGCATGTGAAGAATCTTCCGGAGCTTTTCGATGAGACGGCGGAGGAATTTGCCGCCGGAGGCAGGCTGAAGGATGCCATATCCGCCATCGCCTATTCCTCGAAGCCGCGGCCGGTCGAGGGATCCTATATGCCGTGTTTTCTGGCCGGGGAGAGCTTTGCAAGATCCCTTGCTTCGGTGCTCGACGTACCGGTCATCGGATTTTCCCATCAGGAGGGCCACATCCAGGCCATCAAGTCCTATACAGAGATGGCCAGTATGGACGAGTTCCTCGCCTGTCATTTTTCCGGAGGAACCTGTGAGGTCCTTCATGTCCGCAACAGAGACTACGATCCCAGCGCTCTGATCCGGGGAAGGGGATACCAGTTGATCCGCGGGGAAGGTGCCTTCTACGATGTACAGATCGTCGGAGGATCGAAGGACATTTCCTTCGGACAGGTCCTGGACCGCGCAGGCGTGGCCATGGGCTTTTCTTTCCCGGCGGGGCAGAAGATGGATGACATCGCCCTCGCCACGAAAAAATCCACCAAAATGTTGACGCCGATTCGGGTCGTTGACGGGGAAATCAACCTTTCCGGAATCGACACGCAGATCAAAAACAAGCTGTCCAGCCTTTCCATGACGAAATCGATCGTCAATGTGGACGAGCAGGTCAGAAACGAGCTGATCCGCGAGATCTTCGTGAAGATCTCCGATTGTCTGACCGAACTGCTTCGCCAGGCCAGCCGCAGGACCGGCCTGAAGGACATCGTCATGTCCGGCGGCGTTTCCTCCAGCAGGTTCATCCGTTCCTATATCAGCGACCGGCTCGAGGAAGAGGACATCATCGTCTACTTTGACGAAAATGAGAACGATCTGGCCACAGATAATGCGGTCGGCACCGCGCTGCTCGGAGGGAAGCTGTTATGGGCCTGACGCCGATCCGGGTAAAACAACTGAATGGCTACATCAGCAGGATCCTTTCCGTTGATCCGCTGCTGTCGGATGTGGCGGTGATCGGGGAAATTTCCAATTTGAAATTTCAGAACTCCGGGCACATTTACTTTTCCCTGAAGGATGACAGTTCCTCGATCAGGTGCTTTCTTCCCGCAGGGACCGCGCCGCAGATCGTCTGTCCCCTGGAAGAAGGTCTCGAGGTCATCGTCAGCGGCAGGATCAATGTGTATGTGCCGGGCGGCTATTATTCCCTGCTCGTGACGGATGTGGAGGCCGAAGGGAAGGGACAGCTGGCGGTACGCTTTGAGCAGCTGAAGGAGAAGTTAAGCAAGGAAGGGCTCTTTGATCCCGCCCATAAGAAGCAGCTGCCGAGTTTCCCAAAGAAGGTCGCAGTCGTCACTTCACCGACCGGGGCTGCCGTGCGGGATATTCAGAGAACGATTCGAAATAAGAACGATGTCGTGAGCATCCTGATCGTTCCGGTCCTGGTGCAGGGGCCGGCGGCAGCATCCGAGATCGCGGCCGCAATCGATGATCTGAACGCGCATCACAGGGATGTGGATGTGATCATCGCAGGCCGCGGAGGCGGGAGCACCGAGGAGCTCTGGGCCTTTAACGAAGAGATCGTGGCACGGAGCATCTACGCTTCCGAGATCCCGGTCATTTCCGCCGTAGGGCATGAAACGGACTTTACGATCGCGGATTTCACCGCTGATTACAGAGCCGCGACGCCGACGGCAGCGGCCGAACTTGCAGTACCTGACACAAAGGAACTCCGGAAGCATCTGGACTGGCTGCGGGATGATCTTGCGCAGCAGCTGCGCAGAAGGACAGAACTTGCCAGGCGGCACCTGCAGATGCTGGATCCTTCGGCATTCGCCGCCGGAATCAGGCAGCGGATCGAAGCGGAGCAGAAGGGAATCGAACAGAAAAAGAAGGGCATGGACGACCAGTTGGTCCGCAGGATCGAGACGTCCCGGCAAAGGATCGAGCTGCTGCGTCAGCTGCTTAACTCAGCGAGCCCGTATGAGATATTAGAGAGGGGTTACTCCATGGTGACGGACGAAAGCGGCAGGCTGCTGCGGTCCGCGCAGGAGGCTGGCCTTGGACAAAACGTGGTTATCCGTATGGCAGACGGAAGTCTTGATGCGAAGATCACAGGGAGAAGGGAGGAAGATCCGATATGAGCAGTAAGAAACCATCCTTTGAAGAGTCCTTAAAACAACTGGAAGAGGCTTCTGAGAAGCTGCGCAGGCAGGACGTACCTCTGCAGGAAGCCATCGAAAGCTACAAAGAAGGCCTGAAGCACTACGAAGCCTGCAAGGAAATCCTCGATGAGGCTGCCGCCGAGATCGAGACCCTGACGGGGAGGGATGAATGATGAATGATTACACATTTGACGATTACAAATATATCATAGAGGAGCATCTGGCAGATTTTCTGCCGGACATCGACCATAAGAGCATCACGCTCTACGATTCCATGAAATACAGCCTGATGGCCGGCGGCAAACGGATCCGCCCGGTCCTGCTGCTTGCGGCATGCGATTTCTGCGGCGGCAGGTACCAGGAGGCGCTTCCCTACGCCTGCGCCATCGAGTACATCCATACCTATACGCTGATTCACGATGATCTTCCGTGCATGGACAACGACGATCTTCGCCGCGGTCTTCCGACCAACCACAAGGTCTACGGAGACGCGGTCGCGACCCTGGCCGGAGACGGCCTGCAGTCGGCGGCCTACGAGGTGATGCAGCGCGATATGCTGCTCTACATGGATGACCCAGCGGCGCTCAAAAAGCGGCTGCGCGCCTCCTATGAGATTACCAAGGGCTGCGGCTGCCGCGGCGTGGTGGCGGGGCAGATCGCGGACATGGAGGCGGAGCACAAGACATGCTCCGGCGAGATGCTCGATTTCATCCACCTCAATAAAACCGCGGCCATGATCACCGCGTCCATCCGGGCGGGAGCATGGATGGGCAATCCGGATCCCGACATGATGGAGAACATGACGATCTACGCTGAGAACCTGGGCCTTGCCTTCCAGATCTGCGATGATATCCTGGATGTCGTCGGCGATGAAGAGGAGATGGGCAAGCGCACCGGCATGGACTCCGAGAACAGCAAGGCGACCTATCCGGCCATCTACGGGCTCGATGCCTCAAGAGAGCGGCTGAAGGAACTGACGGATACGGCCGTCGACGCGCTGTCCTGTTATTACGATAATGCCGAGCTGTTTACGAGCCTGGCCCGGCTTTTGGAAGTCAGAGGAAAATAGGAATGAGCAGATTTTTAGAACAGCATACTTTTCCCGAAGACCTGAAGAATATGGATTATGATGCACTGGAACTTCTCGCTTATGATATCCGGGATTTTCTGGTGGAATCCGTGGCGAAGACCGGAGGACATCTTGCATCCAGTCTCGGCGTAGTCGAGCTGACCATCGCCCTCCACAAGGTTTTTGATACACCGAAGGACAAACTGATCTGGGACGTAGGGCACCAGTCCTACGTGCACAAGCTCCTGACCGGCCGGGCGGAAGGCTTTGAGCATCTTCGCCAGCTGGGCGGCATGAGCGGCTTTCCAAAGCGGGCCGAGAGTGAATACGACGCTTTCGATACCGGCCACAGCAGCACCTCCATCGGCCTGGGCCTCGGCACGGCGGTCGCGAGAGACCTCGCCGGCGAGGATTATGATGTAGTTTCCATCATCGGCGACGGGGCGCTCACAGGCGGAGCCGCTTTCGAGGCGCTCAACAATGCCGGCCACCAGGAGTCCGATCTGATCGTCGTCTTAAATGACAACGGCATGTCGATCTCCCCGAACACGGGCGGCCTTTCCAACCACCTGGTCCGCCTTTCGGGAACCGCAGGCTATACGAACATGAAGCAGCGAATCAAGTCCGGTGTCTCCCGCGTCCCCGTGATCGGCGATGACATAGTATCCGGTCTGCAACACGCCAAGGAGCGCATCAAGTATTCGGTCATCGACGACGGAATCATTTTCGAAGAACTCGGATTCAAATACATCGGCCCGGTCGACGGGCACAACATCGAGGAACTCTGCAAGGTCCTCGAGAACGCCAGGAGCATCGGCGGCCCGGTCCTCGTGCACATCCTGACCACCAAGGGGAAGGGCTACTCCCATGCCGAAAAGAATCCGGAGCGGTTCCACGGCATCGGCCCCTTTGACGCAGCTACCGGCAAACCTCTGAAGGGCAAAGGCAGGCCATCCTGGTCGGATGTATTCGGTGAGAAGCTGATGCGGATGGGATTTCAGGACCAGCGCATCGTCGCGGTGAGCGCCGCCATGATCGACGGAACCGGACTGGAGCAGTTCAGCAGGTCCTTCCCGAACCGGATCTTTGACGCCGGGATCGCCGAAGGGCATGCGGTCACGTTCAGCGCAGGGCTCGCCTCTGCCGGACGCCGGCCTTTTGTCGCCATTTATTCGACCTTCCTCCAGCGGGCCTATGACCAGATGATGGAAGATGTCTGTCTGCAGAATCTTCCGGTCGTATTCTGCCTGGACCGGGCGGGAATCGTCGGCGCGGACGGGGAGACCCATCACGGCATCTACGACATTTCCTACCTGCGCTCCATGCCGGGGATGACCATTCTGGCACCGGCAAATGCCGCGCAGCTCGAACAGATGATGGAATACGCGCTCACGCTGGACGGGCCCTGTGCCATCCGCTACCCGAGAGGGGAGGCGCCGGAACTGCCGGAGCTGTCGCCCTTTGAGGCAGGCAGGGCGCAGCGGATCAGAGAGGGCAGCGAGGTCGAAATCTGGGCAGCAGGTCCCATGCTGCAGGCAGCGGAGAAGGCTGCCGCGCTTTTGGAACAGGAGGGCGTCAGTGCCGGCGTAGTGAACATCGCGCAGGTCCAGCCTTTGGATGAAGAATTGCTGCGCAGGTCCGCCGAGGAGCATAAGCTGATCGTCACGCTGGAAGACAATGTTCTTTCCGGAGGCGTCGGGGAATGCATCGACCGGATGCTCGCGGCCCACGCCGTGAAAGTGATGAATCTGGGCTGGCCGGATGCGTTTGTGCCGCATGGTTCTCAGGAGGAACTCTACAGAACCTACGGACTGGATGCGGAATCGGTCGCAAAGAAGATACTGGAGGCATGCAGGTGAAAGAACGGCTGGATGTGATTTTGACCGAGCGGGGGCTATTTGAATCCCGTGAAAAGGCCAAGGCTGCCATCATGGCAGGTGAAATCTATATTGACGGACAGAGAATCGATAAGGCCGGCACCAAGGTGGACACGGAGGCGGAGATCACCGTGAAAGAAGCATCGTGTCCCTATGTCAGCCGGGGCGGGCTGAAACTGGAAAAGGCGATCGGCGCCTTCGGGCTGGAGCTTGCGGGGACCAAGGCCGTCGACATCGGCGCCTCGACCGGCGGATTTACCGACTGCATGCTCAGAAACGGGGCATCCCACGTCTATTGCATCGATGTTGGCTACGGTCAGCTCGACTGGAAGCTGCGAAACGACCCGCGCGTCACAAACATGGAGAAGACCAACGTCCGCTATCTGGATGTGGATCTGATCGGGACTGATGTAGACTTTATTTCGATCGATGTTTCCTTCATCTCTCTGAAGCTGGTGCTGCCCGTGGCGGCGCAGCTTCTGCGCGATGGCGGACAGATCGTCAGCCTGGTCAAGCCCCAGTTTGAAGCCGGAAGAGAGCAGGTAGGAAAGAAGGGCATCGTCAGAGACCCGGCCGTACATCGGCAGGTAATCCGGCAGGTGACTGAATACGCATCAGGCTGCGGACTGTGCCCGGAAGGCCTTGCATTTTCACCGGTTACAGGAACGAAAGGAAATATTGAATATCTTCTTTTCATGACGAAGAAACTGTGCGATAATAAAGTGGGTGAAGAGGTCATTTCACGAGTTGTGGAGGCCTCTCACAGCGAGTTATTATAACGTATGAGGAGGATTTAAGAAATGGAAGTATCTAAGAGAGTAGGCGCTATGCAGTTTTCGCCGATTCGTCGGTTCAACACGTTTGCTTTCGAGGCTGAAGCCGAGGGCAAGAAGGTTTACCGCCTGAACATCGGACAGCCGGATGTTGAGACACCGGAGTGTTTCATGGAAGCGATCCGCGGCTTCGACAAGAAGGTCATCGCTTACGCGGAGTCCGGCGGAGTGACAGACCTGGTCGATGCGATCATCGAGTACAATAAGCAGTATGACATGCACTTTGAGCGCAACAACATTCTGATCACCAACGGCGGATCGGAAGCGCTGACCATGATCTTCACAGCCCTGCTGAACCCCGGCGAGGAAGCTGTGATCGCAGAACCGTTCTACACCAACTACAACACGTTCTGCAACCAGGTCAACGGCAAGCTGGTTTCGATCACGACCAAGGCGGAAGACGGCTACGCATGGGCGAACCGCGAGCTGATCGAGGCTTCCATTACACCGAATACCAAGGCCATCTGCTGCATCAGCCCGGGCAATCCGACCGGCCGCGTCCTGACGCTGGACGAGATGAGACTGATCGGCGACATCGCTAAGGAGCACGACCTCTGGATCATCTCCGATGAAGTCTACAGAGAATTTGCCTATGACGGCAGAGAAGTGACTTCCTTCGGAATGCTGGATGACATCGCTGACCGCGTGGTCATCGTTGACTCCGTATC
>JAZNNY010000092.1:0-37504 GCA_045580505.1 Lentihominibacter sp. | reverse complement strand
GGGTAAGATACATTGCAATCCCGATCCTGATCATCATCATGGCGAACTCACTGTTCCCGTTCCTGGGCTAGGATAGAAGGAGGTAAAGAACAATGATGACAAGTACTTTGATCACCCTGATCTGCGTAGTCGTCTTCCTCTTCGGAGGGACGGTCGCAGTCACGGGCAAGGCAATGAATCAGAAGAACTTCGGCGATGAGTCCGATGAGGATGAAACAGAATAGAAGATTAAGTTAAGCAGGCGGGCTCCGGACGCTCTGTCCGGAGTCTGTCATTCAGAGACAGGAGGTCGTTATGACTGAGTATTTGAAGGACAGAAGATACGGGTTCATCAGCCCGGAAAACAGAGGAACGAAGATTGCAACCCTGGACCACCAGCAGGTGTCCGGTTACGGTGTCGGGATCGTCTATATCGAAAACGTGAATTATCCGCTGATCCCCGGCAATGTCGTCAATGCCTGGACTTACGACTTCCCGGTCCGAATGGCGCCAGTAAAGAATCTGACCAACGACAGACTGTTCAATGCGGACCCGACCATCAAGGACGATGTCATCGAGGCGGCGCAGCATATGGTGCAGTACGACGGTGTCCGGGCCATCTGCTCAGCCTGCGGCTTCTTCGGCAATTACCAGAAAGCCGTAGCCGAGGCGGTCGACGTTCCGGTGGCCATGTCATCGCTGGTGCAGATCCCGTGGATCCGGACCCTGCTGAAGCCGGACCAGAAGATCGCCATCCTGACGGCCAACGGCGCTTCTCTGAATGAAAACCTGCTCGCACAGTGCGGCGTGGAGGATACGAAAAACCTGGTCTGGAAGGGCTTTGAGAATACGAAGGAATTCTCCGCCGTCGTCAGCATGACTCCGGTATTCGACAACGAAGTGGCGAAACAGGAAGTCGTGGACGGCGCGCTGGAACTCATAGCCGAGAACGAAAACGTCGGCGCCATCCTGCTCGAATGCAGCGACATGCCCCCTTACGCGGCGGACATCCAGGCGGCGACCCAGCTTCCGGTATTCGACTTCATCACCCTGATCAAGTGGATGCAGAGCGCAGTCATGCAGCGTCCGTACGCGGGGTGGATGTAAAAAAGGATAAAGAAAAGGATAAAGATATATAATAACAACTCCGATAGATCATCCTCTTAATACGAAAAGTCCGGCAAAACCACCTGCCGGACTTTCGTTTTGTGCTATAATGCAACCAGGTATTAACACGAAACACGATACAGGGGGAGATGTTTAGATGAATGCAGTTATGGGAACAGAAAGATTCAGGCATATTGCAGTACTGCTGGCATCGGTCTGCATACTGCTGATTGGGATCGGAGCGGCATCGGCTGCCCATGCGGCGGATTCGGTCGAATATCTGGATCCGGCGGATCCGGATGAAAGGCAGTCGGTAGAGGGATACACCGTCCTGACGAATGATTCCGCGCAGCTAAGCAAGGAATGGTATGTCGTCAGGGAGGACATTGAATTCACCGACAGGGTGATCATAAACAGCCCAAAAGACAAAAGCGTCAATCTGGTACTCTGTGACGGGGTGACGATGACCGCCCCGCAGGGCATCCAGGTGACTTCCGGAAACAGTCTGACGATCTGGGCCCAGTCGGACGGTGAGGGCATGGGAGAACTCAATGCAAGCGTTACAGACAGCGATTTCGCTGCGGCGATCGGAGGTGGCGCGCCTGCGGAGGCCATGGAGGATGCAACAACCGATCCGGACGCGGGAACGATCACCATTAACGGAGGCAGAATCAGCGCCGTCAGCGCCGCCAGTGAAGGCAGCGACGTGGTCCCCGCTGCCGCAATCGGCGCAGGCCGCTGCTGGGAATACCCATATGTTGATGGAGGCAGCGCGGGGTATATCAGCATCAACGGAGGAAACGTCACGGCAAAGGCTATCGGGGGCGGGGCCGGAATCGGCCATATGATAGCTTCTTACAATAGAGTCCCAGAGGATAAGAAGGCAGGGACAATCACCATCAGTGGAGGGACTGTTACAGCATCCGGACTTTTCGGACTGGGCGGTCCGGGCCATGCGCCGGCAGCGAAGATCAATATCAGAGGTGGAGAGATCATTGCTGAATCTCAGAGTACAGTGGATGAGGACGCTGTCCATGGAAATGTCGATATCAGCGGAGGGACCCTGACAGCCATAGCGGGAAGCGGAGCAGGCTCGACGGCTTTCATGGGAGAGACAGGCGAGGCAGCGGATAGCATCACTCTTGGCCAGGGTATCATGGTAACTGCGGGGGATACAGAGGCATCGGCTGCTGTGAAGCCGGTGGACCAACGCATAGGGTCCCTGTGGTCAGTTAAATGGGCCAGGACCGAAGTCTGTGATCATGATCAGGTAGAGATAACAGGGCAGAACGAGCAGGAGATCGCGATCAGGTGCGACTACTGCGGCGTGGAAGGAACACTCGGAAGGCCTTCCCTTGAGTTCGACTGCAGTACAGCCGATACCAGCATGGGGAAAAACCCCATCTACTATGCGAATGGGGAAGCGATTTCTCCGGACGTGACGGTGACATCCAGCGGCACCAAACTGATCGAAGATGAGAATTACGAGATCAGCTATCAGGATCTGATCAGCAAGGAAGTCTGTAATAAGCCGGCTGCAGAAGGCAGTTACAAGATGATCGTATCCGGCAAAGGCATGTATGATGGCCTGATCAAAGGGGAGCAGAGCTTCTTCATCCGGGCAGAAACACCGGAAAAAGGGATGATCGTTTTCTGGAGCTGCAATAACGATGAGGCGGACCCGTGCCAGATCCGGATTGTAGGGGAAGGAGATTTGGTCGGGGATATAGAGCAGCCCTCATTCGCCGGCCATGAGTTCAGAGGCTGGTATACGGACGAGTCCTATACGGAAGAAAGCAAATTTGATATCACAAAGCCTGTTGACATGGCAGACTGGGAGACGAAGGAACTCAATGTCTATGCCAAGTGGGATCATAACTGGGGCGAAACAACCTATGAATGGAAAGAGGATAACAGCGAGGTAACGGCAAGCCGCACCTGCAGACGCTGTAATAATGTGGAGTCGGAGATAGCCCAAACCACATCATCAGTTACAAAGGAAGCAACGTGCGAGGACAAGGGAGAGACGACCTATACCGCTGTCTTTGAAAGCGAAGCCTTCACTAAGCAGGAAAGAACAGAGACAGATATCGATGCGCTCGGTCATCTATGGAGTGAATGGACAACCGACAAGGTCGCAACAGAGACGGAAGCAGGCGAGATGAGTCGAGTCTGCAAGAGAGATCCGGAGCATCATGTTGATACGAAGATCATTCCGCCGATTGGGCACACGCATGTCCTGAGTCAGGTAGAAGAAAAAAAGGCCAAATGCGAGGAGCCCGGGGAAATGGCTCACTATGAATGCGATAGCTGTGGCTGCCTGTTTACGGACGCTGAAGGAAAAGAGCAGATCACCGGAAAAGACCTTATGATCTCAGCTACCGGGCACAAAAGAGGAACCCCGGAAAAGGGTGAAGTCAAGCAGGCAACCTGCCAGTTCCCCGGTGGCTATAACCTGACAACGAGATGTGCAGACTGCGGAACAGTGCTGGCAGTAGAGCGTGTGGTAATCCCTATGGATCCGGATGCCCATACCTGGGATGAGGGCAAGATCACAAAGGAACCGACAGAAAAAGAAAACGGAATAAGGACCTTTACATGTACTGGTTGCGGGGAAACGAAAACAGAAGAAATCAGTAAGGCTGATTACGACCGCGCTGGCGCGAAGGCGGCAGCAGCCCAGTCCATTGCCAAGGCCAAGGCCATCAAGGCGGGTACCTACTCCGCCAGGTCCTACGCAGCCATGACAAATGCGCTGAAGGCTCTGGAAAAGATCCTTGCGAATGACAATGCATCTGCAGCTCAGATTAAAAAAGCCACCCAAACCCTGGACAAAGCCATCAAGGTCCTAAAGAAAGACCAGAAGCTGACCGTTAAGAAGAAGACCATCAAGGTCAAGTTCAAGAAGGTCAGGAAAAAGGCACGGACCGTCAAACCACTGACCGTCAAGGGAGTCAAGACCAAGGTCACCTATAAGGGGGTCGGCCTCAATAAGAAGTCGAAGAAGGCACTGAAGATTAACAAGAAGACCGGCAAGATCACGGTCAGAAAGAAGACAAAGAAAGGCACCTACAAGATGAAGGTCACCATCACTGCAGCCGCAAGCGCGGGGTACGAAGCGGCCAAGAAAACGGTCACAGTGAAGATCAGGGTAAGATAGCATAGCTTATGGAACAGCAGAAAAAGAAAAGCAGTCTTCCGGCCCTCCTGGCGGCCATCTACCTGCCGGTGATGGGCGGATTCGACTTCGTATTTATTGAGTATATTTCAGATTATATCGATTCGGTCAACCTGGTCTTTATCCGGGTCGCGGTGATCGCAATTATCTTCTATGTCCTGCACAGGATCAAGCAGGGCCCGCTGAACATCGCGCCGAGAGACCGGCTCCGGTTTTTCATCGCCGGGGGAATCGGGATCGGAACTTACTATATCATCGAAGCGATCGGCATCGCCTGGACCAGCGCATCGCTGTCTTCGATCATTCTGGCGACGGTGCCGCTCTTCAGCCTGTTGGGAGACCGGCTGATTTATAAGACAAAGGTGACGCCGCTGAAACTGATCGGCGTCATCGCCTCGATCATCGGCGTCGCCATCATCATTTTCGCGGGAGGCGGCGCCCTCTCCGGCGGCATGGGAGGGATCGGCCTGCTTTTCCTCGCCTCAGCGGAATGGGCGGCCTACATCATCATCGCCAAGCCTCTCAATGACAGGTATCCGGCATTCACCGTAACGACGGGGCTCTTCATTTCGGCCTTTCTGGTCACGCTGCCGATCTTCCTGCTGTACCAGCCGGGAAATATCCTGAACTTTTCGCCGAAGAACTGGGCGCTGACCGTCTTCTTCGCCGTTGTGTGCATTGCGATTGCCCAGCTTTTGTATATGGTAGGCGTCAAAGCGCTTTCGGTGACGACCACGGCCATCGTGATGAACCTGCTGCCGCTGGTTACCGTGATCACCTCCTGGATCGTCTTCCACGAGATGCTCACGCCGCTGCAGCTGTTCGGCGGAGCCATCATTCTGGCCGCTATTACGGTGGTGGCCAGGGAATAGATGTGGTATAATCATTTTGATCAGTTTATGAACTGCATAAGGAGGAATTAGTCAATGAAAATCACAGTTTTGAACGGAAGCCCGAGAAAGCAGAACACGACATTCATGGTCGATGCCTTCGTGAAGGGCGCTGAGGAAGCAGGACACACAGTTGAAGTCATTCAGGTCGGCAAGATGAAGATCGGCGGCTGCCTGGGCTGCGAGTATTGCCACGGCAAGGGCGAAGGCCAGTGCGTCCAGAAGGATGATATGGACAAGGTTTATCCGGCCTATGCTGACTGCGACATGATCGTCTTCGCATCCCCAATCTACTATTTCGGAATGACGGCTCAGATCACCGCGGCGACCCAGCGTGTCTATGCGATGATGAAGTGGCCGAAGGCGACCAAGGCTGCTCTGCTGCTGTCCTCCATGTCCCCGAACGTCTACGACGGCGCTATCGCAACATATAAGGGCATTCTGGGCTTCACCGGCATCGAAGATGCAGGCGTCTTCACAGCCAAGGATCCGGAGAACAGCTCCGCGGAACTGGAGAAGACCATCTACGATTTCGCAAAGAGCCTGTAAGTTTCGGAACTTACGCAAAAGCAGGGCTGCTGCCGAATTTTAAGGGCGGCAGCCCTTTTTCTGTGTTAGAATCAAGACATGAGAGTTCAGTTCAGTTTGTTATACACGGTTATATTTATGGGCCTTGGGGTCCTGGCTCCGCTGATCGGCGCCCATTTGGACGAGATCGGCTTCACCGGGGACCAGATCGGCATCATCACAGCCTCGGGGACCTTTGTCGCGGTATTCGCGGCCCCGTTCTGGGGGCGACGCTATGCGGGCATCCGCAGCGCGTCCCGGCGGTTCCTTCTGGTAGCGGGGATTTTTGCCGCTGCGGCAGTGATCTCGCTGCTCCTGGCTGGGATTCACATGTTCCTTGTGTTTCTGTGTATGTTCATCCTGCTCTACGTCTTTCAGTCGCCGTCGGTGTCCCTGATGGATGCGCTGACCATTGACGAGGGGGAGGACTTCGGCCTGATTCGGACCTTCGGGGCCCTGGGGTTCGCGCTGTCCTGCTTTGGCGCGGCGCTTGTGGCGGACCGGGCCGGGACCTTTGTGATCTTTCCCATCTACGCAGGGTGCTTCCTGGCGGGGGCGGTCATCGTGCTGCGGATCAGGAGAAACGACAGGAGAGACCGGAAGTATACGGCGACGCCCCGGGAGGAGAGGGATCGTCCGGATCAGCTCGGCCGGGGTATGTACTCGCAGCTGCTCTCAAACCGGGCATATGTGCTGATCGTCCTGTGCGCCTTTTTCATCAACGGCACCGATAACGCCAACAATACCTATTTTAATTTTCTCTATCTGGATGGCGGGGGCACGCTGGCCGGGGTAGGGGTCGCCTTCCTGCTCATGGCAGGAAGCGAAGCTCCGTTCATGGCTGCATCAACCTGGCTCACCCGCAGATTCGGGCAGGACCGGATCCTGCTGGTTGCCATGATTTTCTCGGTGATCCGGTTCGGTCTGTTCGCCCTGGGGCTTCCGGCACCTGTGCTGATTGCTCTGTTTCCGCTGCAGGGCCTGGTCAATGGAATCACCCTGGTGGAATACGTGAAATACGTGGCCCGGGTCATCCCTTCGGACCTAAGCGGAATCGGCATAGCCGTCTACTATGCCATCGGCTCCAGCTTCAGCACCATCGTCTGCCAGCTCATCGGCGGACACCTTCTTGACCATGCCGTCTTCGGCCTTTCCGGACCGCAGAGCGTGTACCTGTTTTTCGCCGTGTTCAATATCGCCGGCGTGCTCATCTTTCAGTTTGGTTGCCGCCACTGCAGAGTTCTGTAGATTGTGGCCCGCATTGTAGTTTGAAAACTCTTCAGGATAATCATAATTGATAGAAATGTTGAGAGAATGACGTTTTTATCAAGAGTCAAGCCAGCATTTTGACACATATCGCGGGAAAAACTTAGAAATAGAAATCGAGCTTTCATGAGAGCGCATATGGGAACTGAGATGTGTAAATGCTGTAACATCAAGCCTGCCTTTACAATTAGATCGTGGGTAGAGCAACTGCAGACGAGAAAGATTTTGATAAAAACGGAATTATCCTGTGGTTTGTAGCAAAAGATAACTATGCCGCTTGATAAATACGAAAAAGAAATCGACTTTGTGGAAATGTGCCCATCCACCCTCACTCATCAATAAGAAAGCGAAAAGGTAGCGCATAATAAAAGCTGCGTCTCGAGGTCTCGAAATACAGATCAACTCGAAGCACAGCTTAAAAATCCGGGAACTCTGCGCGGTCTGGATTGCTTTCCCGAAAACCCTTAAAACCGTTTCTCAGCCGCGATCGCATGCGCCATCAGACCTTCACCCTTGGCCATCCGGTTCACGAGCGGGGCAATCGCGGAGGAAGCCTGCGGGGTCATGCGCTGGTTGGTGCACGTCTTCAGGAAGGTTCCGACCCAGACGCCGCCGGTGTAGCGGGCGGCCTTCACGGTAGGCAGGGTGTGATTGGTTCCGGACGCGTAATCTCCGAACACTTCGGCGGTGTTAGCGCCGATGAAGAGGGAACCGTAGTTGACCAGATCGTCGATGATGGAGTCCGGATCTTCAATGTTGACTTCCAGGTGCTCCGGCGCATAGTCGTTGCAGACGGAGACCGCCTCTGCCAGATCATCGACGACCACGACCTCTCCGTAGTCTTCCCAGGAGCGGCGGGCGATGCCGGCCGTCGGGAGGGTCTCAAGTTCCTTTTCGACCGAGGCGATGACCGCCTTAGCAAGGGCCTCATCCGTGGCCAGCAGGAACCCCTTGGCGTTGGGATCGTGCTCACACTGGGCCAGCAGGTCAGCAGCGAGTACGTCCGGATCAGCCTTCTCATCGGCGATCACGAGGACCTCGCTTGGACCGGCGATGAAGTCGATGCCCACCTGGCCGTAGCACTGTCGCTTGGCCTCGGCGACGAACTGGTTGCCCGGACCGACGATCACATCGACCGGACGGATTTCCTCCGTTCCGTAAGAAAAGGCAGCGATGGCCTGTGCTCCGCCGACCGCGTAGATCTCATCTGCGCCGGCCAGGTCCATAGCGACCAGGGTCTTGTAGTGGATGCTCCCGGTTCCGTGAACGACCGGCGCCGTCGCCGCGACGCGACCGACCCCTGCAACCTTGGCCGGTGTGATCAGCATCAGCGCAGTTGAGAACAGGGGATAGCTTCCGCCGGGCACGTAGCAGCAGCAGGAACTGACCGGAATGATCTTATGACCGAGGAAGATCCCCGGCTGCGGGCTGAAATCCCGAATCTCTGCCATGGACTCCCGCTGGGCTTTGGCAAAGGCCTCGATGTTTGCCTTCGCGGCCTTCAGATCCTCGATGTCGGATGGATCCATCTGCGCGTAGGCGGCATCGATCTCTTCACGGCTGACCCGGAAGGCATCCCGGACGAAGCCGTCGAATCGCTCGCTGTATTCTCTCAGCGCCTGGTCTCCATTCCGGCAGACGTTATCGATGATATCGGAAACGGTATTCCGCAGCTGGCGATTGTCCTCTGCAGTCCGTTCTTTTGCTTTCTTGATGATTTTCATATGTTACCTCCGAATGAATCAGCTCTGAAAAAGCTTGCGTACTTCCCTAATGTTGCGGACGCCGATGACCTTGATGCTCCCGATTCCCGCGTGCAGCCGCTCGGCGTTTTTGACCGGCAGGATGATGCGGGAGAAGCCGAGACGGTCCGCTTCCCGCACGATCTTCTCGGCGTTCTGGACCGACCTGAGATCTCCGGTCAGACCGATCTCTCCCAGGACCAGGGTCTTGCTGTCGAGGGGTTTCCCCAGACAGGATGAGATCACGGCCATGGCTACCGCCAAATCGGTATAGGTTCCTTCCGGCCGCAGACCGCCGACGATGTTGACGTAGACGTCCTGGTCCGCCAGGCGCAGGCCCATTTTCTTCTCGAGGACCGCCAGGATCATATTGAGCCGGTTATTGTCTATACCGAGCGCGGTCCGGCGGGCAAATCCTACCCCGGAGGGGGAGGTCAGCGCCTGCACCTCCAGGATCAGCGGCCGGGTTCCTTCATAGACCGCCGTTGCGATGGCGCCCTCGTTCTCCCGGTCCATCTCTTCCATCAGAAGGCCGGAGAGGTTCTCGATCTCGATGAGTCCCTCCTGGGCCATCTCGAATGCGCCGATTTCGCTGGTCGTGCCGAACCGGTTCTTCTGCGCCCGCAGGATTCGCATCTCGTGGCTGCGGTCACCGGTGAAGCTCAGTACGCAGTCCACCATGTGCTCCACGATCCTCGGGCCGGCCAGATCGCCGCTCTTCGTCACATGGGCCACGATAAAGACCGGGATCCCGAAGGACTTGCCGATGCGCATGAGTTCATTGCCGCAGGAGCGGACCTGAGAGACGCTTCCCGGCGCAGACTCGAGCTCCGCGGTGTACATGGTCTGGATCGAGTCGATGATCAGAAAGGCAGGCCTCAGGTTCTGACAGACTGCGCTGATGTTTTCCATGTTGGTCTCAGCCAGGATGAAGAGCCGTTCGCTGAGCTCCCCGCAGACGCGGTCTGCCCGCATCTTGATCTGTTCTTCGGATTCCTCTCCTGAAACATAGAGAACGGTGCCCTCTGTCCTGGCGATGTGCGCCGCCGCCTGAATGATGATGGTGGACTTGCCGATCCCGGGCTCGCCCGAAATGAGCGTGAGAGATCCGGGAACGAGCCCTCCGCCGAGCACGCGGTTGAGTTCTCCGATACCGGTATCGATGCGGCCCGTTTCGCCCGAGCGGATCTCGGCGAGGCGGGAAGGCTTTCCCGCCCGGCCGGCGCCTTCTGCGCCGGAGCCACCTGCAGGGCCTGCGGCCGAGGTGCGTCTTCGCCGGTCATTTTCACTGATCTCGGGGACCTTCTCCTCGACCATGGAATTCCAGGCGCCGCAGATACACTGGCCCATCCATTTTGTACTTTCATAGCCGCATTCCTGACAGACGAATACGGTCTTTGCCTTCTTTGCCATGCTGTAGTTACCTGTTCTTATTCTTCATCCTTATCCGTTTCATTCACCTCAACAACCTGATAGTCGGCATCCGGAACATTCTCGATCCGGACCGGCTCCAGCTCAAACCAGAACACGGACCCGCGCCCGAGCTGGCTGTCGACGCCGAAATCAGCTTTATGAAGCGACAGGATCTCCTTGACGATGGAAAGCCCCAGGCCGGTTCCTTCGCTGGTGCGGACCGTATTGGAACTGGACCGGTAATACCGCTCCCAGATGTGGTCCAGGTCTTCCTCTGCGATGCCGGGTCCGTGGTCTTCGACGCTGAACCGGACCATCCTGCCTTTGCGAACCAGGGAAATATTGATCTCCCGGTCCTCGCCGCAGAATTTCATGGCGTTGGTGACCAGATTGGAGATGACCTGTTTGAGTTTCTCCTCGTCGCCGTTGACGAAGAACTCGGCCTGACAGTCAACGTGAAAATGGAAGTCCTGTTCGACCTCGAGCACGCGGTAGGTGCGGGCGATGCCTCGAACGGCTTCGGACAGGTTAAACTCGGACTTCTCGATCGCGATCTTGCCGGACTGAAGCCGGGAAACGGCGAGAAGATCGTCCACGAGGTCATTCAGCCGCTTGGATTCATCGATGATGACCTGCAGGTGCTGCTCACGCTTCTCAGGATTATCTCCGGATATGTCGCGGATCATCTCCGCATAGGAGCGGTTCATGGTCAGCGGGGTCCGCAGATCATGCGAGACGTTGGCGATCAGATCCTTCTGGAGCATATCGGATTTCTCCAGTTCTATGGAAGCAGATGTGAGTGTATCGGCCAGGTTATTGATCTCCGTATAGTGCCCGCCCTTGAAGACGATGCCGTACTCGCCGTGGGCCAGACGGTCCGCTGATGCCGTGATCTTGCGGATGGGGCGGGTGATGCGCACGCTGAGGTAGATCGACAGAATAAAGGCGAGGATCAGGGAAATGATCGTGACGTAGATCAGGATCGTCGTCATGATGTTGACCGTCGATGTGACCGGGCGCAGCGGGGAGAAGATATACAGGATCTTGGCGCTTCGGAAGTCGGCATCTCCATCTCCGCTGTCCAGGACTGTGGCGTAGGCGAACATCTTATGCGCCTCGGTCTTACCAACGTGGGAAATCTGGGCGTCTTCGCCGCCTGCCGCCACGATGTCAGCGTACATGGAATGGATCGATTCGACGTACTGCCGGTTGACGTCTTCCCCGGACGGCGTGTAGACGAGCATAGGCGCACCGTCGGAATAATAGACAACGAAAATATTCAGATCGTAGGAACGTGACAGATCTGAAACATCTTCCATGAATTGCGTCTCTTCGTTTTTCTGAAAGGAGTCCTGCAGCTCATGGGCTACGGTGGTCGTCTGCTTACTCTTCATGATTCCGTAGAAATTGTTCAGGAAGAGAACCTGCAGCGTCCAGAGCAGGATCATCAGAAGTCCCGCGAAGAGGACGAAATACATGAACGTTTTGAATTTGATGCTTTTGAAATCAGGTTTAAGCTTCAAATTTATATCCCACCCCTCGGAGCGTTACGATGTAGTCGCGGTATTTGCCCAGGTTGTTTCTGAGATTCTTGATGTGGGTATCGATCGTGCGGTCATCGCCGAAAAAGTCGTATCCCCAGATATCGGACAACAGCTTGTCCCGGGAGAGGGCGATGTTCTTGTTCTCAACGAGATAGAACAGGAGATCGTATTCCTTCGGGGTCAGATCCACCTTCTCTCCGTCGATGGTCACGCTGCGCGCCGGAATATTGATCTCCAGCCCGTCAAAGCGCATGACCTGCTGGGCGGGAGCGGCAGCGGTGCTGCGGCGGGAAAGGACCGCGTTCACGCGGGCCATCAGTTCCTTCGGGCTGAACGGTTTCACGACATAGTCATCGATGCCCAGCTCAAATCCGAACAGTTTATCGTATTCTTCACTTCTGGCTGACAGCATGATGATGGGAGTGTCCTTGACCTTGCGGATCTCCTTGCAGGCGGAATAGCCATCGAGCTTCGGCATCATGATATCCATGATGATCAGATCGTAGTCATTCAGTTTGCAGAGGCCGACCGCGGTCATTCCGTCCGCCGCCTCTGTGATCTCGTGCCCGTTAAACTCCGAGTACTCGCGGATGACTTCGCGGATCTTCTGCTCATCGTCAGCAACCAGTATTTTAGCCATATTTCAAAACCTCCTGTATAGCTAGGATAGTATGAGTTCATGAAGTTTGTGTGTGCTCTGTGTGTTCATTTCATAATACCACAATTCATTGTTCGGGTACAGATATTGTGATATAATACTTAATAAGTATGACCAGAAGACAATGCGGGAGGCATGCGATGTACCAGGTAGGCGATAAGATCCTGTATCCGATGCACGGAGCGGGAATCATCAAAAAAATCGAGAAGCGTGAAATACTGGGCAGCGTCAAGGATTATTATATTCTGCACGTACCCTGCGGCGACATGAAAGTCATGATTCCGGTGGACAACTGTGAGATCATCGGCGTTCGTCCGATCGTTTCCGAAGAGGAAATCCGGTCTGCGGTCGAAATCCTGAAACAGGAATCGACACAGATGACCGGAAACTGGAATAAGAGATACCGTGAGAATATGGAGAAGATCAAAACCGGCGACATCACGCTGGTAGCGGAGATCGTCCGGAATCTCACGAGGATCGACAGAGAGAACCGGCTGTCCGCCGGGGAGAAAAAAATGCTGACCAACGTGCGTAAGATCCTTCAGAGCGAAATCATGCTCGTTCGTAATATTGACGAGCAGGAGGCCAGGAGGATCATCGACGACGCGATTTAGGCTCGGCAGAAAAAACTAAAAAAGAAAGGAGGTGAGAACAGATGCTGAAGAAACTGTTTCGAACGGTATTTACCGTGGTCGGCCTGATCATCGGCTATGGCGCCTATGAACTGACCGCGTTTATCGCAGCCGGCAGGGGCTATGATCTGCACGAACATCTCTCGGTAACCGAGAATCTGTTTGTTGCGGCAATTTTTGCAATTATTTTTGGATTAATTTTTTACAAGCTCACGCCTGCTCTTACGCGGCAGGGTCAGAAAGCGGCGGTCAATTTCGAGTCGGATCTGAAAAAGACCTCGACCAATGATCTGCTGTTTACTGCCGGCGGACTGATCGTAGGTCTGGTGATCGCATATCTTCTGACGGGGCTGTATGAAGGGATCAATATTCCCGTTCTGCAGGTCGTTTTGAACATCATCACGTACCTGATCCTCGGATCGCTGGGCGTGCTGGTGGCCAACAGCCGCGGCAAGGATATCCGTGAAACGCTGCTCTCTGCGCGAAAAGTCCAGCCCGGGGGCAAGGGAAAGGGACACAAGTCGGACTCGTCCCCCAAGATCCTGGACACGAGCGTCATCATCGACGGGCGGATCTTCGATATCATGAAGACCGGGTTCCTGGAAGGCCCGGTCATCATTGCGGAGTTCGTTCTGGTAGAGCTGCAGCACGTGGCGGATTCCTCGGATTCACTCAAACGTAACCGCGGCCGCCGGGGTCTGGATATCCTGAACAAGATCCAGACCGAGTACGGCGTGGAGATCTACAATACAGCGGAAGATAAGACCCTGGAAGAAATTCCTGAAGTGGATGTCAAACTGCTGAAGCTTGCTCAGAATATCGGGGGCAAGGTCGTGACCAACGACTTCAACCTGAACAAGGTGGCGGCCATCAAGGGCGTGCCGGTACTGAACATCAACGAACTGGCGAATACGCTGAAGCCTGTCGTCCTGCCGGGAGAGGAAATGATCCTGTCCCTGGTCAAGGAAGGCAAGGAACGGAACCAGGCGGTAGCCTATCTGGATGACGGAACCATGATCGTAGTAGAAGACGGCAGAAGATTCATCGGACAGACCATCAAGGTCACCGTAACCAGCGTGCTCCAGACGACAGCGGGCAGAATGATCTTCGCCAAGCCGTCAGGAGATAAGTAGAGGGCCAATTATGTACAAAGGCAGGCGTGTCGCGGTGATCATCGCGGCGGGAGGACAAGGAACGCGGCTCGGGACATCCATACCGAAGCAATATCTGAAGGTCGGCGGACAGCCGGTGATCATCAAGGGGATGAGAACCTTTGATGGGATGGAGGAAGTCGACCATATCTTTGTAGTGGCAAGCGAGGACTACGTTGACTACTGCGAGGAACTGATCGCGGAGCACGGCCTTCAGAAGGTCGAATCCGTGGTTGCGGGCGGAAGCGAGCGGCAGGACTCAGTGTTCAATGCGCTCCAGGAGATGAACAGAAAGAAGCCCGGCGTGGAATTTGTCATGATCCACGACGCGGCGCGCCCATTCATCAGCGAGGAGGTCATTCGGCATGTGCTGGAGGCGACCGAGGAGACCGGCGCCGCCGTTGCCTGCGTTGCCATGAAGAACAGCGTGCGCAGACTGGGAGCCGGGGATGAGAAGAGCGAGAGCGTGGACCGCAGCGAGTACTATATGGTACAGACGCCGCAGGGCTTTCGCAAGTCGCTCCTGATCGATGCATACGAGAAAGCGTATGACGACAGCTTCCAGGGCACCGATGACGCCGCGATCGTGGAGCATGCGGGCGGCGTAATCACCATCGTGGACGGAGAGTATCAGAACATCAAGATCACAACCAAGGAGGATCTTCCCATGGAGAATCGCGTTGGGACCGGATTTGACGTGCACCGGCTGATCCCGGACAGAAAACTCATTCTAGGAGGTGTAGAGATTCCCTTTGAACGGGGACTTGAAGGACACTCCGACGCGGACGTGCTGATTCATGCCGTCATGGACGCCCTGCTCGGCGCGGCGGGTCTCGGAGACATCGGTCTGCATTTCCCGGATTCGGATCCGGAGTATGCCGGCATCTCAAGCGTCCTGCTTTTGGAAAAGGTGAAGGAGAAGCTGGAGGAAGCCTACTATCAGATCGGCAACATCGACGCGACGGTGATCTGCGAGAAACCGAAGATCAGACCGTACGTGGAGGAGATGCGCGCGACCATCGCCCGGACGCTGGACATCAGCGAGAGCCGGGTCAACATCAAGGGAACAACGACAGAGAGGCTGGGATTTACAGGCAGAGAAGAAGGCATCGCCTGCGAGGCGGTCGCTTCTATATACAGATAAACAAGGAGACAGAGCAACATGAAATTATCAAGAGCACATTTGAAGACACTGAGAGAGGTTCCGACGGAGGCGGAGATCCCGAGCCATATCCTGCTCCTTCGGACAGGAATGATCCGCAAGTTGGTTTCCGGCGTATACGGATTCATGCCGATGGGCAGGAGAACGCTTTCCAAGATCGAAAACATCATCCGTGAGGAGATGGACGCGGCAGGAAGCCAGGAGATCCTGATGTCGGCGGTTCAGCCGGCGGAACTGTGGCAGGAGTCCGGCAGATGGTATGCCTACGGACCGGAACTCTGGCGGCTGAAGGACAGAAACGGCAGAGACTTCTGCCTGGGGCCGACGCATGAGGAAATTTTTACCGATATCGTCAGAAACGATGTGTCCTCATATCGCCAGCTGCCGATGAGCCTGTACCAGATCCAGACGAAATACAGAGACGAAGCGCGGCCGAGGTTCGGCCTGATGAGAAGCCGTGAGTTTATCATGAAGGACGCCTATTCCTTCGACCGGGATGATGCGGGTCTGGATGAGAGCTACCGGATCATGTACGAAGCGTATGAGAAGGTCTTCACCCGCTGCGGGCTGGTGTTCCGGCCTGTTGAAGCGGATTCCGGCGCGATCGGAGGCAGCAACTCCCATGAGTTTACAGCCCTTTCGGAAGTAGGGGAGAGTGAGATCGCCTACTGCGAGAACTGCGACATGGCGGCGACCACGGAACGGGCGGCCTGCGTCGATGCTCCCGCAGATGATGCTGAGATGCTCCCGATTGAAGAGGTACATACACCGGGAACTTCGACCATTGAAGCGGTCGCTGATTTCCTGGGTCTCGATACGAAGCAGACCCTGAAGGCGCTGCTGTTTGTGAAGTACAACGAGCAGGGCGAAGAAGACGGCTACGTGGCTGCCTTTGTAAGGGGAGACAGAGAACTCAACATGACCAAACTGGTCAATGCGCTGGATATTCCGGAGCACGCGATCGAGTTCGCGGACGAAGAGAAGATGGGAGCACAGACGGGCTGCGTCGGCGGCTTCACCGGACCGGTCGGCCTGCACGACTGCACGATCGTCGTGGACAGCGAGGTGCCGGGGCTGAAGAACCTGTGCGCCGGAGCATGTAAAAAAGATTATCACATGAAGAACGTGAATTACGGGCGCGATTATACGGCGGACATCGTGACGGACATCAAGGTCCTGGCAGAGGGAGACCCCTGCCCGGTCTGCGGACAGCCGGTCAAATACGCCCGCGGCATCGAGGTCGGACAGGTCTTCAAGCTGGGAACCAAATACAGTGAGTCCATGGGCGCATATTACAAGGATGAGAACATGGAGAACCATCCGATCGTAATGGGATGCTATGGTATCGGCGTGACCAGAACCATGGCGGCCATCGTCGAGCAGCACCATGACGAGCACGGGATCATCTGGCCGATCGCGGTCGCTCCGTATCACGTGATCATCACGCTGATGAAGCCGGACGATGAGACGCAGGCTTCCGTAGCGGACCGGATCTACAATGAACTGACCGGGCGCGGCGTGGAAGTCGTTCTCGACGACCGTAAGGAACGTCCGGGCGTCAAGTTCAAGGATGCGGACCTGCTGGGCATTCCGATCAGAATCACGGTCGGAAGAGGCGCGGCAGACGGCATGATCGAATACAAGATGCGCCGGGATGCGGACCGGACAGACATGACGATCGAGGAAGGCATTGAGGCAGCAGTAAAGACCGTGGAAGAAGAACGCCATGGCGGAATATTTTAAGCTGTTCTGGGCATTTTTCAAACTGGGCCTCTTCACCATCGGGGGAGGGCTTGCCATGATTCCGCAGATGCAGCAGGTTGCGGTTAAGGACAATCACTGGATGACCGATGAGGAGGTCGTGGACTGCATCGCCGTCAGCCAGTCACTGCCCGGCGTCATCGCGATCAATATGGCGACCTACATCGGGAGAAAGCTCCGCGGCTTCCCCGGTGCGGTAACCGCCTGCATCGCGGTCTGTCTGCCGTCCTTCATCATCATCACCCTGGCCGTACTCGTGCTGGGGGCGATCGAGGGAAACCCCTGGGTGACGGGCGCTTTCACCGGGGTCAAGGCCGCGGTTTTCGGGCTGATTCTGGTATCCGCCGTGCGCCTCGGGAAACAGATCCTGCGCACGCCATTTCAGTGGATTCTGATGATCGCCGCATTTGCCGCGATCGGAGTGTTTGGCATCAATGCAGTGTGGGTGATTCTCGCAGCGGCCCTGCTCGGGATCGTCTGGAGCGCGGCTCGCAGGAGTCCTGAGGATCCGGAAAGCCGGAGCAAGGAGGTGCGCTGATGGGATACTTAAGCCTGTTTGCCGCATTCTTTAAGATCGGGCTGTTCGGATACGGCGGGGGACTTGCCATGCTTCCGCTGATCTATCAGAGCGTGCAGCAGTTTGGCTTTATGGCGCCGGAGGAGTTCTCAGACCTGCTGGCGCTTTCGCAGGTGACGCCGGGTCCGATCGCGGTGAACGCGGCGACCTATGTGGGACTGCATTTTGCAGGACTGCCGGGCGCGGCAGCAGCAACCCTGGGAGTGATTGTTCCGGAGTTCATCCTGATGATGATCGTCTGCCGGTTTTTGGACCGGTTCCGGGAAAACAGGATCGTGGAAGGTGCATTCAGCGGGATCCGGCCGGTCACCATCGGCCTGCTCGGGACGGCGGCTTTGTTCGTCAGTCAGGGCGTTCTGGTGAAAGGACCTGTGATCACGAAAGCGCTGTTTGAGTCGGGCCTTGATTACTTTAATCTGATTCCGATCGGTATCGCGGCGCTGACCGTGGTGCTGATGAGCCTGACGAAACTGAAACCCATCGGCATCATGCTGCTGATGGGAGCGGTCGGGGCAATTGCAGGGGGAACGGGATTGCTTGACGTTTAAGGAGAGAAACTATGTGGACTGGAGGAGTGAGAGCCATCGTGCTCGATGACAAACAGAGAATGCTGCTGGTGCGGCAGCATCACGACGGGAAGGACATCTGGATGGTTCCGGGCGGCGGAATCGAAGAAGGAGAGAGCGCAGCCGAGGCAGCAATTCGCGAAGTCAAGGAAGAAACGGACCTGGACATCGGTCTGGACGGGCTGCTCTGGCACGTGGAGGAAGTCTCGCACCGCGGCCAGCGGTTCGTGAATTTCTTTATGGGACACCTGAAGGATCCGTCGCAGAAGCTGGTACTGGGGTGGGACCCGGAGCTGGCGGCAGATGCTCAGGTGCTTCGCGAGGTAGCTTTCCTGGAGCGGGAAGAGGTTGCGAAACTGGAAGTGCTGTACCCGGAATACCTGAAGGATGAGTTCTGGGAACTGCTGGACAGCGGGAAACTGCAGTACAACGCGTTCCGGATGCGGGACTGAACATATTGACAGGAACTGAAGACAAAAAAGGAGAATAGAAGAATGAAGTATGTAAGAATCGAAATGGAAAACGGCGATGTCATGAGAGGCGAACTCTATCCGGAGATCGCGCCGATCACGGTTGAGAACTTTGAGAAGCTCGTGAATGACGGTTTCTATGACGGGCTGATCTTTCACCGGGTGATTCCGGGATTCATGATCCAGGGCGGCTGCCCGGACGGCACCGGCATGGGAGGCCCAGGCTGGACCATCCAGGGCGAGTTTGCCATGAATGGCTTTCAGAATGATCTGAAGCACACCAGAGGCGTTCTCTCCATGGCGCGCTCCATGATGCCAAACTCCGCAGGATCCCAGTTCTTTATCATGGTCGAGGATGCTCCGCATCTGGACGGACAGTACGCGGCCTTCGGCAAGATCGTAGAGGGAATGGAAGCGGCCGATGCCATCGTGAACCAGCCGAGAAACGCGATGGACAAGCCGAATACGCCGCAGGTCATGAAGAAAGTGACGATTGAAGAAGAGTAGGCACGTCTGACGGAAAGGGAATTGAGATGAGTACACAGAAGAAATTAGTGCTGCCGGCATTGTTTTCAGTGATACTTGCGGCGATCTTTTTCTTTGTGATGCTGCTGTCTTCATCGGCAGTATATGCGGAGGGGGAGACAACTGCAGAGACGTATAAGGTGAACTATAAAACCTATGTCAACGGTTTTACGATTGACCCGAAGACAGTTGGCTGGGATGATGCGGACCTCAATTATAAGGGATGGGAAGATACTGATGATCCTGATAATCCTGAGTTTGTCTCGGTCGAGGAAGAATTCAGTGACCATGGAGTGGAGTTTCAGGGCTGGTATACAGACAAGGACTTTCAAGTCGAGTGTACCGGTGAGATGAAGTACAGCGAAATCGCCAAAGACCCTTCGGCGAAAGAGATTACCCTGTATGCGAAACTCAAACACGAACATCACGGTGTAGCCTATAAGCAATGGGGTTATTCGGACAGACTCCCTGATTCGGCGGGAAACTGGTGCCTGATGGAGGACGTCAGGCTGAGTGATTATACGCGTGGCGCTGAAGCAGCATGGACGGTACCGGAAGGAGAGACCTACCTGTGCCTGAACGGTCATAACATTACACGCGAGAAAAAGCAGGACGAGCAGGGTGACATTGAGTGCTCCGTGATTTCGGTTCCTGAGGGCGCAAAGCTGAGCATTACCTATTGCAATGCTCCGGGCAGGATCAGCGGAGGCAGCGCAGGGAATGGATATGGCGGCGGCATCGTTGTTCATGGCAACCTCACTATGCAGCAGGGCGTCATAAGCGGCAATACAGCTGCAAATGGTGGTGGAATTGCCGTCTTGGACGGCGCGATATGCGAACTGTATTTCTGCAATATCAGTAATAATTCTGTACCAGACGGAGGCTTTGGCGGCGGTGTTTATGTTGACGAAAATGCGACATTGCATCTGGGATCTGATAGCGCATCGACTCCGAAGGTAAGCGGCAACAAGGCTGGAGACCGAGCATCGGATGTATCCATAGCAGGCGAAGGAGAGTGGAAGCCTATCGAGGTAGAAGGTCTGAGCAGCAACAGTGTCATCGGCATAGAGACCAGATATACATGGGCTCCTCCGGAGGATCATGAGAAGCAGATCGTCATCGCTAACATACTGAAAACGACAGATGTTGATGTGTCCCGCCTCGTCAGCAATGACGGGAACCTTGTGATCACAAAAAAGGGAGAGGGCAGTTCCGCGGAAGCGGTCCTTGGATATAAGAAGAGCACTGTCACATTTGTATCAGATGGAGAGGTACATGCGACGCAGACGGTTTATGGCGTAGGAAAAGCAACGCCTCCGGAAACGGAACCGACCCGAGATGGCGCAGAATTCGTAGCGTGGATGCTGGGTGATGACCCCTACGATTTCGAGACATCTGTGACCGGCGATTTGACACTGACTGCAAGATTCGATAGCGACCACTATCATGACGGGAGAATGTTCACAGAATGGACATCAGATAACAGCCTTCCGACAGTTTCCGGCAGTTACTATCTGACGAATGATATCACGCTTTCTTCGGAATATGCAATGACGAAGGCAGCTGATATCCATCTTTGCCTCAACGGGCATACCATCACAAGATCCGATGGCGGCAATCTGATCACCATTAACGGCACGGGGAAATCGCTTTCCATCTATGACTGCAGTGACGGAGAAACCGGAAAACTGACCGGCGGCACCGGATATTACGGCGCGGTATATGTTACCCAGAAGGGGTCATTCACATTGAATGGCGGACAGATCACCGACAATGGAACGGATGGAATCAACTGTGAATCTGGCGGAAATGCTGTCATGAACGGCGGGTCGGTCTCAAATAACACCCCGGATGGCGGAGGAGAAAAAGAAGATCGTGCCGGAGGAATCAGGGCCTGTTATGGCGCGAGCTTTAAGATGACAGGCGGAACGATCACGAGCAATGACGGTCCTGGAATCGTGGCGAAAAACTCAAGCATCGAGCTCAGTGGCGGCTCCATTATCGCAAATACTGTCAAGGCTGACGAAGACGGCGACATAAACTATGATGGCGCAGGAATCCAAACAGATACAGGTAGTCATATAAAAATCAGTGGAACGGGAAAAATCACGATCAAGGACAACCGGCGTGCTGATGAAGAAAGCAATGTATATCTGAGCGGCATCAGGTTTTCTTTCGGTGATGGCTGCGTCATGAATGAGGAAAGCAGGATTGGTGTTACCGCGAAAAGCGAACCTTATGTGCTTACGGGAGGCCTCAGAGAGCATGGCGCTCTGACAAACTTCTTCTCCGATAGCAAAGAGTATCAGATCAAGGAGAACGATGCCGGTGAGGCCGAGCTGTATTTTGATCCGATCGACATCAACGTAAGTTTTGATGCCGGCGGCGCCGGCGGCAGCATGGCGGATGCGACCGCCAAATACAACCAGGATTATACGTTCCCGGATTGCACCTTCACGCCAGAAAACGGCTATGAGTTCGACAAATGGCTGATCGGCGAGAAAGAATACGAAGAAAATGCGACCGTCAAACTGAAGGAAGATACCGTCATCAAAGCCAAATGGAAACCCATCGAATACGGCATCAGCTATAATCTTGACGGTGGGACTATGGAAGAAGGGACATCCAACCCCGAGACCTATACGATCGAAAGTGAAACGATCACGCTGACCCCGCCGGTCAAAGCCTGCTACGAGTTCACCGGCTGGACCGGAACGGACCTCGAAGAGCCTTCCATGGAAGTGACGATCCCTAAGGGCACGACGGGAGATAAAGCGTATACAGCTACTTGGGAGCCGATCGAGTACACCATTTCATATATGCTGAACGGCGGTAAGCTGCCGGCCGGGAAGACGAATCCATACTCGTACACGGTAGAGAGCGAGGACATTACGCTGGTTGAGCCGGTCCTTTCCGGAAGCAGTTTCCGGGGCTGGTACCTTATGGGCAGCGACATGGCTGAAGAAACCAAAGAAATGGTCATCAGGAAAGGCTCTTCCGGTAACAAGGTCTTCATAGCCCTTTGGGGAAACATGGATCATAAGCATAAACTCACCCCGGTAGCTGCCAAAGACGCCACCTGCGAGACCGATGGCAATATAGCATACTATGTGTGCAGCTGCGGTCAGGCATTCCTGGATACAGAAGGAACAAAGGGAGTGGATCCAGCTAAGACCGCTGATAAAGGCGGGGTAATCCTCCCTGGGGCTCACAAGTGGGATGAGGGCAAGATCACGAAGGAGCCGACGGGAACAGAAAACGGCATAAGAACCTTCACCTGCGCGGTCTGCGGACAGACCAGGACCGAAGAAGTCAGCAAGGCGGATCTGGAACGCGCTGATGCCAAGGCTGCGGCCACGCCTGTCATCGGCAAGGCCAAAGCGATCAAGGCCGGCACATACTCTGCCAGGTCCTATGCGGCTGTAGCGAGTGCGCTGAAGAATCTGGAGAAACTGCTCGCAGATGACAATGCGAACGCCGCAAAAATCAAGTCAGCGACCGAGAAGTTGCAGAAGGCAATCGGTGCGCTGAAGATGAATCAGAAGCTGACTGTCAAGAAAAAGACGATTAAGGTCAAGGCGAAGAAGTTAAAGAAAAAAGCCAGGAAAGTTAAGCCTCTGATCGTCAAGGGGGTCAAGACCAAGGTCACCTACAAGGGGGTCGGACTGAACAAGAAGTCGAAGAAGGCCCTGAAGATCAACAAGAAGACCGGTAAGATCACGGTCAAGAAAAAGACCAAAAAGGGCACCTACAAGATGAAGGTCACCGTGACCGCGGCTGGAAACGCTAAGTACGAAGCCGCGAAGAAGACCGTGACAGTCATCGTCAAGGTCAGAAAATAACACCTTTTGTGCGTTATTTATATAAAAACCACAAAAAAATACTAAAAACTTGTTGACAGCAAACGAAAACCGCAGTATGATAAAGCCAAGTTAAGAGCGAAACCGATGACGGGGAAGTAAAACTGAGAGGCGATCACCCAGAGAGTCCGGGATGGTGGGATCCGGATGGATGCAGCTTCAGTACAATGGGCCCCGGAGGGCGAGGTGAACGGATCTGAAGATCCCAGTAGCTGAGACGTGACGCCGGCGTAATGGGCGAGGAGTGTGATGGCACTCTGCAGAGAGGATGCAGGACTGCGAAGCCGCAGGGCGGGGAAGCAGGACCGGGCATCAATCAAGGTGGTACCGCAGGCTAGCGCCTGTCCTTGAAAGAGGACAGGCGCCTTTTGTTTCAACTGACAGACCTGCCTTTGCAGAGACTCCGAAATTCTAAATCTCATGTTTTATGAAAGGAGTCAGAAATGACAAAGACAAACGAAATCCCGTACAAGATCTACCTCACAGAAGAAGAGATGCCGACGCAGTATTACAACGTCCGGGCGGATATGATCAACAAGCCGGCGCCGCTGCTGAACCCGGGAACGGGCGAGCCCATGACCGCAGAGGAACTGGAAGCTGTGTTCTGCAAGGAACTGGTGCAGCAGGAGCTGGACAATGAGACCAGGTACGTCGATATTCCGGAGGAGATCCGTAATTTCTATAAAATGTACCGGCCGTCTCCACTGGTCAGGGCCTACTGCCTGGAAGAGAAACTGGACACGCCGGCGGAAATCTACTATAAGTACGAGGGCGGCAACACCAGCGGCAGCCACAAGCTGAACTCCGCGATCGCGCAGGCATATTACGCCAAGAAGCAGGGTCTGAAGGGCGTTACGACCGAGACCGGAGCCGGCCAGTGGGGCACAGCGCTCTCCATGGCCTGCGCTTATCTCGACCTGGCCTGTGAGGTTTACATGGTCAAAGTCTCCTACGAGCAGAAACCGTTCAGAAGAGACGTCATGCGGACCTACGGAGCGACGGTCACCCCGTCTCCATCCAATACGACGGAAGTAGGAAAGAAGATCCTGGCGGAGCATCCGGGAACCACCGGAAGCCTGGGCTGCGCCATCTCGGAAGCCGTTGAAGCGGCCGTTACCAAGGACGGCTACAGATATGTACTGGGAAGCGTGCTGAACCAGGTCCTGCTCCACCAGTCGGTCATCGGCCAGGAAACCAAGATCGCACTCGAAAAGTACGGCATTGAACCGGATATGATCATCGGCTGCTGCGGCGGCGGATCCAACTTCGGCGGTCTGATTTCCCCGTTCATGGGTGAGAAGATCCGTGGCGAAAAGGATTACCGGATCATCGGCGTCGAGCCGGCGTCCTGCCCGTCCCTGACCCGCGGCAAATACGCCTACGACTTCTGCGACACTGGCATGGTCTGCCCGCTGGCGAAGATGTACACCCTGGGCAGCGGCTTCATCCCGTCGCCGAACCACGCGGGAGGCCTGAGATATCACGGCATGAGCAGCATCATCTCCCAACTCTACGATGACGGCCTGATCGAGGCAAGATCCTATGAGCAGACGGAAGTCTTCAAAGCCGCCGTTGAATTCGCCAGAGTGGAAGGCACGCTTCCGGCGCCGGAGAGCAGCCACGCCATCAAGGCGGCGATCGACGAAGCGCTGAAGTGCAAGGAGACCGGAGAGAAGAAGGTCATCGTCCTTGGCCTGACCGGCACCGGTTACTTCGACATGGTCGCCTACCAGAAGTATCTCGACGGCGAGATGGATGACTACATCCCGACCGATGAGGAACTGGAAGTCGGATTCGCGAGCCTGCCGAAGATCGAGAAATAAAAGCGATAAACCATTCAGAGGGGTACTCACATAAAACACACCAAATCTTCACCAAAGAAACGTCCAAAGGAACACTCTGGACGTTTCTTTTTTATCGCAGGAATGGTATACTGACTACATATCGAATTTTGACAGGAGGAAAGGATTTGAGACGAAGCAATATAGACATTTCATTTATCGTGATCATACTGATCCTGGCGAGCATGTCGATTCGGGAAGGGGCGTTTTCCAACCCGATGGACTGGCTTATGGACAAGGTGCTGATCGTGCCGGGCATTATCATCGGACTGACCTTCCACGAGTTCGCGCATGCCTTCGTTGCGCACAAATGCGGGGACCAGACGCCGCTGCTGCAGGGAAGAGTCACCCTGAATCCGATGGCCCACATCGACTGGATGGGGCTTGCGGCCCTGTTCTTTGTGGGCTTCGGCTGGGGGCAGCCGGTCCAGATCGACCCCTATCAGTTCCGCCACCGCAGGAGAGATGAATTCCTGGTCTCGATCGCGGGCGTTGCCATGAACCTGCTTTTGGCCATCGTCTTCACCTTCGTCGCGAAGGGCGTTCTGGCCATCGCGGGATGGGGGACCCTGTCCACCGGCTTCGGCAACGGCATCTGGATGATGCTCCTCTATATCATTCAGATCAATCTGGTGCTGATGATCTTCAACCTGATCCCGGTGCCGCCGCTCGACGGCTTTAACATCATAGCGCAGATTTTCAACTTCGGACAGAAGGAGATCTACTGGCAGATTTACAGATACGGCAACTGGATCCTGGTAGCGCTGATCGTGTTCGGCGTGACCGGCATGATCCTCTCACCGTGCGTCAGTTTTCTCTTCAATCTTCTGGTCAACACCATCATCATGTAACGGAGCATCATGGACTACTTAGACAGACTCAATGACAAACAAAGGCAGGCCGCGGTATGTACCGAAGGCCCGCTCCTCATCCTGGCCGGAGCCGGCAGCGGCAAGACCAGCACGATGACGTGCCGGATCGCCTATCTGATCGAACAGATGGGTGTGCAGCCCTACCAGATCCTCGCGGTGACCTTTACCAATAAGGCGGCGAAGGAGATGGCCGACCGGGTGGAGCAGCTGGTCGGATCCGGATTGAACATGTGGATCCTGACCTTTCATTCGGCGTGCCTTCGGATCCTGCGCAGCCACGCGGACGTGCTCGGATACGGCCGGGACTTCACCGTCTACGACCCGACGGACCAGAAGACCCTGATCAAGAACATCTGCAAGGACCTGCAGATCGATACGAAGAAATCCAACCCGTCCTATTTCCTCGGGGCGATCAGCAAGTGTAAGGAAATCCGCGTCATGCCCAAGGATTATCCGCGGGAGTTCGGCACGGACTACCGGGAGCAGATAATCCATAAGGTCTACGACGCCTATGAAACCGCGCTGCACAGAAACAACGCCATGGACTTTGATGACCTGCTTTTGAACGCCGTGCGCGTCTTCGAGCAGGATGAGGCCGTGCTCCTGAAGTATCAGAACCGGTTCCGCTACATCATGGTCGATGAGTATCAGGATACCAACCAGATCCAGTACACCTTCGTGAAGATGCTGGCCGAGGCGCACGGGAACATCTGCGTGGTCGGCGACGACGACCAGTGCATCTATCAGTGGAGGGGCGCGGACATCCGCAATATCCTGGAGTTCGAGAAGGACTTTCCGGGAGCCAAAGTGGTCAAGCTGGAGCAGAACTACCGGTCGACGGCGAACATCCTCGCGGCGGCCCACAGCGTCATTTCCCACAACGCCTCCAGAAAGGCCAAGAAGCTCTGGACCGAGGAGGGCGGCGGCAGCAGGATCACCTATTACCGCGCCGCCGATGAGAGGGAGGAAGCCCATTACATCGCCAGCGAGATCGGGCGGCTGACCGAGGGCAGCTACAGCCTGGAACTCGGCAGGCAGGAGGGCAGAAAATACAGCGACTTTGCCATTCTGTACCGGACCAACGCCCAGTCCCGTACCTTCGAGGAGGCGCTCTCCAGAAGGAACATTCCCTACCGGGTCCTGGGCGGCCTGCGGTATTACGACCGCAAAGAGATCAAGGACATGATGTGCTACATGCGCCTGGTGAGCAACCGGGCGGACGACCTGGCCCTGGTGCGGATCATCAACGAGCCGAAGCGGGGCATCGGCGCGAAGACCATCGAGAAACTCCGTACGCTCGCCCGCGTGCGCGGGGAGAGCCTGTTTGATACGCTCTGTGACCAGGAGGTCATCGCCTCTCTCAGTGCAAAGGCAGGCCAGGGCGTGCGCGAACTGACCGAGCTCATCAGCAGTTTTTCGGACGAAATGGAGCACATGCGCGTCTCCGACATCTATGACGGACTGCTGGTCAGATCCGGATACATGAAGATGCTGGAGGATCAGAACACTATCGAAAGCGAGAGCCGGATCGAAAACCTCATGGAGTTCAAGTCGGTCATCTACGACTACGAAGAGGAGGACCTGAACATCACGCTGTCGGAGTTCATGGAGCGGATCGCCCTGCTGGCGGATGTGGACAACCACGATGCCCAGGAGAACGCGGTCGTGCTGATGACCCTGCACAGCGCTAAGGGACTGGAATTTCCGTTCGTCTTCATGCCGGGCATGGAGGACGGACTGTTTCCCGGATGGCGCGCCTTTGATCGTCCAGACGGACTTGAAGAGGAGAGAAGGCTCTGCTATGTCGGGATCACCAGAGCCAAGGAACGGCTGTGGATGACCGGCGCCGAGATGCGCACCCTCTACGGCAAGACCGATTATACGAGAGAGTCGCAGTTCATGCGGGAGATCGATCCGAAACTTCTGGAGGGCGATGGGGTCTACCAGAACAAGAAGAAGCAGGATGCGCCCTTCCGCAGCGGCGTGAGAGAGAGCTCGCCGATCAGACCATTTGACCAGCTGAAGTATGCCCGTCAGAAGACAAAGGCCAATGCGGAGGCCATGCGGCAGTCCGGCCAGACTTCATTCGCTGCCGGAGACCGGGTCAGCCATCCCAAGTTCGGAGAGGGCAAGGTGCTGAGCTCCGACGGGAAGATCGTTCGGGTCAGATTCGCTGACGGAGAGAAGAAACTTGCGGTGGGATTTGCGCCGCTGAAGAAACTATGATGGATAAGAAGGAAAGAATCAGGGAACTGGTCGCGCTGCTCAGCCGTGCTTCCAGAGAATACTACCAGGCGGACAATGAGATCATGTCCAACCGGGAATACGACCGGCTCTACGATGAACTGCAGCAGCTGGAGCAGGAGACCGGTCTGGTGCTGTCTTCAAGCCCGACCGTGAATGTCGGCTATGAGGTAGTCAGCAGTCTGCCCAAGGAGAAGCATCCATCGCCGATGCTGTCCCTGGATAAGACGAAGGACGTGGATCAGTTAAAAAGCTGGCTCGGTGAGCAGGAGGGCCTGCTGTCCTGGAAACTCGACGGTCTGACCGTTGTATTGACCTACCTGGAAGGACGGCTTGACCGGGCGGTCACCCGCGGAGACGGCGTGACCGGGGAGGTCATCACCGGCAACGCCAGGGTCTTTGATAATGTTCCGCTGACCATCCCCGCTAAAGAGGAGACGGTGATCCGCGGTGAGGCGGTCATCAGCTATCCGCAGTTTGAGAAGATCAACGCGTCTATCGAAGACGCGGAAGCCAGATACAAGAATCCGCGCAACCTGTGCAGCGGCAGCGTGCGCCAGCTTGACAGCAAGATCACGGCAGACCGGCACGTCCTGTTCTTCGCTTTCTCTCTTGCAGCCGGCGGACCGCCGGCGGAGCGGCGCAGCGAGCAGATGCAGTGGCTGCGCGCCCAGGGCTTTGAGACCGTGGAGAACGTACCCGTCACGAAGGATACGGTGGCGGACGCCGTGGCGGCGTTTGCCGGCAAGATCGAAACTTTTGAGATCCCTTCCGACGGACTGGTCCTGATCTACGATGACATCGCCTACGGAAGATCGCTCGGGACGACGGCTAAATTCCCGCGGGATTCCATCGCCTTCAAATGGCAGGATGAGATGGCCGAGACGAGGCTGCAGGAGATCCTCTGGAATCCGTCAAGAACCGGATTGATCAATCCCATTGCGGTATTTGAGCCGGTGCAGCTTGAAGGTACGACGGTCAGCCGGGCGTCGGTGCACAATCTGAGCATCGTCGAGCAGCTGCAGCTCGCGCCGGGAGACCGTATCCGCGTGTATAAGGCGAATATGATCATCCCGCAGGTCGAAGAGAACCTGGACGCGGAAGACGGGCATGAAGCGGCAAGGCCGCCCGAAAGCTGTCCGGCCTGCGGAGAGAAGACCCTGATCCGGGATGAGGACGGAATCAGAACACTGCACTGCCCGAACCCGGACTGCCCCGCCAAGAAGATCAAATCCTTCACCCACTTTGTCAGCAGGAACGCCATGAACATTGACGGTCTGTCGGAGGCGACTCTGGAGAAGCTGATCGGTGAGGGCTGCCTGCACGAGCTGGCCGATATTTTCCGGCTTGACCGCTATCGCGAGAAGATCATCGGCATGGAAGGCTTCGGTGAGAAGTCCTACGAAAAACTCATCAAGGCGTGTGAGACCGCATCCCATGCCAGCCCGGACCGGCTGCTCAACAGCCTGGGCATCCCGGGCATCGGCGCGGCAAACGCGCGGGTGATCGCCAGGGCGGCGAAGAACAACTGGGAGAACATACAGAGTCTGACCGAGGAGGATCTGCTGAGAATTGATGGCATCGGTGATGTCCTGGCCAGGGATTTCACGGCCTTTTTCCGGGACGAAAAAAACAGCCGGCAGGTGGCTGACCTGCTGGGACAGCTAACCCTGGACGAGACCTATGAGGAGGGGACGGACCTGCCTTTGCAGGGGAAGACCTTCGTGATCACGGGAAGCCTGCAGCAGTTTGAGAACCGGGACCAGGCGAAGGAGCGAATCCTGCAGCTTGGTGGCAAGGTCGCGGGCTCTGTGAGCAAAAAGACAGATTACCTGATCAACAACGACATCGCCTCGGGGTCCTCCAAGAATAAAAAGGCGAAGGACCTGGGTGTGCCGATCATTACTGAAGAAGAATTTCTGGAGATGATAAAAGAATGATACTACCAACAGGAAAACTGGACAGCGATCTGCTGAAGAAGATCGTGTTCGAGAAGATCACATACAGAAATGAAGACGTCCGGGTGCGGCCGGGCATCGGCGAGGACTGCGCTGTCATGGATTTCGGGGAGTACGACTGCATCATGTCGACCGACCCCATCAGCTCCGCCGTGAGCGACATCGGACGCCTCTGCATCCATATCACCTGCAACGACATCGCCTCCAACGGTGTGCAGCCGCTGGGCATCATGCTGGCCGTCATGCTCCCGGAGGGGACGACGGACGCGGATGTGGAGCACATCATGGGACAGGCTGCGCAGACGGCGGCCGAACTCGAGGTCGAGATCATCGGAGGACACACCGAGATCACGCCGGCCGTGAAGCAGCCGGTCATCGTGTCGACGGCCATCGGCAAGGCGCCGGCGAAGACCTCCCAGAGCGGAAACGATATGGAGCCGGGCGACTACATCATGATGACGAAGACCGCCGGGCTTGAGGGAAGCGGCATCATCGCCTGCGATTACGCAGACCGGCTGCGGCAGGAGAAGGACGAGAGCGGAGCGGCCCTGTTTACAGAAGAAGAAATCGAGACCGCAAGGTCCTTCCTGGACCGGGTCAGCGTTGTGAAGGAAGGCGTTGCGGCAGGAAGCGTCGGGACCCACGGGATGCACGACATCACGGAAGGCGGGATCCTGGGCGCTGTCTGGGAAATGTGCCAGATTTCAGGCACGGGGGCCCGGGTCTTTGAGGAAGAGATCCCGATGGAGCCGGAGACGGAGAAGATCTGCAAGGTCTTCGACATCAATCCGCTGCGGCTGATCTCCAGCGGTTCCATGGTGATCATCGTTCCTTCGGACCGAAAGGAGAAGATGGAGGAAGCCATGAAGCGGGCCGGCGTACGGGCGAGCATCATCGGCGAGATCCGGGAGAAGGAAGACGGAATCCGACTGGTGCCTGCAAAGAGCAGCGGCGCGGCGGATGAGGACGAAGAAGGCGTTCCGGTGGATCCGCCCTATGCCGATGAGATCTATAAAGTGGCGGGCAAGGAGCCGCTGGACGGACGAAAGGAGGTTCTCTGATGGACAATGGACTCATGATGCTGGCGATTTTGCCGGGAATCCTGATCATCGTTTATATCTATAAGAAGGACAAGGTCGAGAAGGAGCCCTGGAGATTGATCTTCCGGCTGATGCTGCTTGGCGCACTCTCCTGTGTTCCGGCTTCCATTATGGAGAGCATCATCGACGGCGCGATGCCGGCCTGGCCGGAAGGGTCGCTGCCGTATGCGCTGTCCATGGCCTTCGTATCGGCGGCCTTCTGCGAGGAACTGTGCAAGTACGCGTTCCTGCGCTTTGGATCCTGGAACAATCCGGAGTTCGGCTACCGGTTCGACGGAATCGTCTACGGCGTCGCGGTCGCGGTTGGGTTCGCGGTGCTGGAGAACATCCTGTATGTGACCCAGTACGGGTTCTATACCGGCCTTGTGCGGGCGGTCATGGCGGTACCGCTCCATGCCTTCTGCGGCGTGTTCATGGGGATCTTTTTCGGGGCGGCCAAGCAGGCGCAGGTCCAGGGTAGGGGAACGATGAAGTTCAAGCTGCTGGCCCTGATCGTTCCGATGATCATCCACGGAATCTACGACACCCTTGCCTTCCTCGGTAATTCGACGGCATCCATCGTACTGCTGGCCTTCGTCGTACTGATGTACATCGTTTCGGTTCATTTCATCCGGCAGTTTTCCAGGGATGACTGGAAGTCCGGATTCTATCCCGAGACCCAGCCGCTCTCCGGCATGAGCGGAGGCGCCCCGGGAGCAGGGCAAAGGCAGGCCGGCGCCGGCGGGGCAGACCGGACCTACCGCAGGAGCGGCGCTGCAGGCAGCGGCTACCGGGCATATCCAGGGCAGGAGCAGGACGGCAGGAAGGTCATTCTCTGTCCGCACTGCCACAGAGGTCTGCGTGTGCCGACCGGCATGGGCCATATCCGCGTCCGGTGTCCGCACTGCGGCGGGGAGTTTTCGGAGTGGACCTGATGCTCTCTTGACGCAGGTTGAGAAAGAGATTATAATGATTGGGCATGAAATTGCCTTTTGATGGTTCCGCATGCATGGTTTGGGTCCTGCGCAATAGGACACCGTGAACCTTGTCAGGTCCGGAAGGAAGCAGCAATAAGCGGAAGCTCTTATGTGCCGCAGATCAGCCTTCTCCTAGTCCTGCGGAGCTTTCAAAGGGCAATTTCATTTTTTAGTCATGCGCGGCAGGGGAGGACCTGCCTTTGTAATAGAGGGAGCTGAGATCATGTACACAGCGTTATATCGGGCTTACCGGCCGGAGGTGTTTGAAGAACTGCTGGGCCAGGAGCACATCAGCAAGATCCTGAAGAACCAGATCCAGGCGGGGACGACGAGCCACGCCTACCTGTTCTGCGGGACCCGTGGGACGGGTAAGACGACGACGGCACGTCTGCTCGCCAAGGGGCTGAATTGCCTTTCCGAGGGGCCGCGCCCCTGCGGAGAGTGCGCTGCCTGTAAGGCGATCCGCGACGGGAACTTTCTCGATGTGGTGGAGATCGATGCCGCATCCAACAGAAGCATCGACGACATCCGCGAGCTGCGCGACAGCGTCAACTATCCGCCGGCCGTGGGAAGAAGCAAGGTCTACATCATCGACGAAGTGCACATGCTCACCGGAGAGGCCTTCAACGCCCTTCTGAAAACGCTGGAGGAACCGCCGGAATACGTAACCTTCATCCTTGCGACGACGGAGCCGAGGAAGCTCCCCGCGACGATCCTTTCAAGGTGTCTGCGCCTCGATTTCAAACGGGTGCCGGAGGCGGTCCTGATGGAAGGGATGCAGCGGATCTGCAGGGATATCGGCATTGAGGTGACGCCGCCGGCGCTGCGGGTCATCGCAGCGAACGCGGACGGGTCGGTCAGAGACGGACTCAGCATTCTGGACCAGTGCATCTCGGGCGGAGACAAGGTGGTCGATGCGCCGCAGGTGCTGGATTTTCTGGGAGCATCCGGTGAGGAGGTCTTCATTCAGCTGACGGACCTGGTGACGAAGGGGAAGACAGCGGAGGCAATCGAATGCCTGGCCCGCGTCCTGGCGGACGGCAAGGATGTGCGGCAGCTGATCCGGGACTGGATCGGCCATTACAGGAATCTCCTGATGACGAAATTCATCCGGGATCCGCAGGGCGTGATCAGCCTTTCCGCGGAGAACATCGACCGGGTCAGAGAGCAGAGTTCGGTCATGGAACTTGAGGATATCAACCGGGGCATCATGGAACTGTCGAAGACGGCGGACGCGGCTCGTTTTTCGAGCCAGCCGAGGATCCTGCTGGAGGTCTGTATCGTGAACCTCTGCCAGAGCACCGGAAGAGTGCATCCACGAGGGAATTTCCCGCCGCGGGAGAACCCGCAGCGCCCGCAGGCGCCGGCAGTCAATCGTTCAGCACCGGCAGCGCCGCAGCAGCCTGCGCCCCCGGCCGGGCGAAGAGAACCGGTCGCAGGACCTGCGCCGGTGCAGCCGCAGCCGCAGGAAAGACCGGCCTTGCAGCCGGATGATGCTGGAGCAGAGGCGCCGGATGATGCGCTGGACGGGCTCGATGCCCTGATCGCCGCGGCGCAAAACGCCGGCAATTCGGATCCGGCTTTTGAAGAGCCCCTGCAGCAGGAGGCGCCACTGCAGCCGGAGTCGCCTCAGGCAGGAGATGAGCATCAGGCCGGGATGGCAGAAGCGGCCTCGCCCGCAGTGCAGGAATCCGCGGCGGGAGATCCGCAGGACCTCGTGAAACTCTGGGATGAAGTCTTCGCCGACGGAGAGCGGGTCAAGGGAAGTATCTACCTGATCCGCAGCAACGGGATGCTGACCGACATGGATGAGCATACATTCACCGTGACCGTAGGAAACGACCTTCATAAAAAGCAGACGGAGAACAACCGTAAGCTGCTGGAAGATCTGATGGAGGCGAGGACCGGAACGCGGAGGATCATGCAGGTCATCGTAGGAAGCAGCAGAAGCGGGGAGATCTCCGCCGAGGAAGCGGCCGCGCGGGCATCGGAGGTGCTCGGGACCAGGGTCGGGATCGAAGAGTAGAGTTAATAAAAGTATACAATAGTAGATATCATAGGAGGAACCCATGGGAAAAGGAATGAGAGCAGGCAAGAAGCCTAAGAAGCAGGGCGCAGGCGGCGGAAACATGCAGCAGCAGATGGCCCAGATGCAGGCGATGCAGAGAGAAATGGATAAGGTCCAGGCTGAAATCGATGAGATGGAAGCGACGGCGACCGCAGGCGGCGGCGCGGTAACGGTCACTGTGACCGGCAAGAAGGAGATCAAGGACCTGCAGATCAAGCCGGAAGTATGTGATCCGGACGATGTTGAAATGCTGCAGGATCTGGTAATCGCGGCGGCCAACGAGGCGCTGCGGCAGATGGAGGAGATCTCCCAGGCGGAGATGAGCAAGTTCACGTCCGGACTTGGCATTCCGGGACTCTAGGAGGCAGGCGGAGCATTGAGTACGAAATACTATGCGAAACCACTGAACCGACTGATCGGCGAGCTGTCGAGGCTCCCCGGCATCGGCGGCAAGACCGCGCAAAGGCTGGCCTTCCACATTTTATCGATGGAGGACACGGAGGCCTTTGCGCTGGCTGACGCTATCCGGGATGCCAAAAGCTCGATGAAATACTGCTCCGTGTGCGGCAATCTGACGGACGAAGATCCCTGCAGCATCTGCAGGGATGAGAGCAGGGATGACAGCGTGATCTGCGTCGTGGAGAGCCCGAAGGATGTCATTGCCATGGAGAAGATCCGTGAATTTAAGGGACGCTACCATGTGCTGCACGGGGCGATCTCTCCGATGGACGGCATCGGTCCAGAGGACATCAACCTGAAGAGCCTGATCACCAGGCTGCAGGATGAGCGGGTGCAGGAGCTGATCATCGCGACCAATCCGACGATCGAAGGGGAGGCAACCGCCATGTACATCGCCCGGCTGATCAAGCCGAGCGGGATCAAGGTGACCAGGATCGCGCACGGGATTCCGGTCGGCGGTGATCTGGAGTACGCCGACGAGGTCACGCTGCTCAAGGCGATCGAGGGCCGGCGGGAACTGTAAATGTATAATCATGCAGGCTGCGGCCTGCTTTTTGAAGGGGAAAAGCAATGGAATTTCTTGAAAGAGTAGGGAGCGATCCGACGGTCATGAAATGGGCCGGCGCGATCGTGCTGGCGTTTCTCGGGTTCGGATTCATGCGGATCCGCAGGCACCCGATGGGGAGCAGTCTCGCCTTTGGCGCAGGATTGCTCGGCGTCTTCGTGATCCTGAGCCTGATTACTTCGATCTTTTGATTCGCAAGATAATTATCCTAAAAAGCATCATTGTTTATTGACGTTAACTTAATGGAAGAATATAATTAATTGTCTGAAAAATTATTCATCGTGCAATTATCATTCGTTATTATCTGACAAGCTTTTAGGAGGAATCTATGGACGAAGAGAAGAAGGTAGTAGCTGCTACCGAAGAAGGTTCACAGGATCTAAAGCGAGGCATCGCCGAATGGCAGGTCGCGTTCATCGGCCTGGGCGGCGTTATCGGATCCTGCTACTTCCTGGGCGTAGGCTGGACCATCGAAGTTATGGGTCCTGCGGTATTCTGGGCATTCCTGCTCGTAGGTGTCATCGTATTTGGACTGATGATCTCCTATGCGGAACTGCTCGTTAACCTGCCGCGTTCCGGATCGTTTATTGCTTACACGAACGAATTCCTTGGGCCGACGGTATCCACCGGTTTCGGCTGGGCATTCTGGTTCAACTGGGTCTGCTATGTACCGTCCGAAGCGATCGCTGTATCAGCGGCGCTGCAGGCGATCACCGGTATCACCAGTACGGTTGCTTATCTGGCATTCGCGATAGGCACCATGATAGCCCTGACCATCATCAACTGCTTCGCGGTAGACTTGTTCGCGAAGATCGAGTCCGGTCTGGCTATTACCAAAGTTATCATCATCATCATCTTTATCCTGGTTGGCCTGGGAATCTGGGTCGGCTTCTGGGGAAGCCCGCAGGGCGAGCTGCTCGCTTATGACATCTCCGATGGATTCAAGGGAACAAGCATTAACTTCCCGGATGACATCAGCCTGTTCAATAACTGGTTCCCGCATGGCATCCTGATCATCACCGTTATGATGGTTGTTGTACTGGTCACCATGCAGGGTACTGAGATCGTCGGTCTGGCTGCTGCTGAGTCCAAGAACCCGGATGTTGCGGTACCGAAGGCATGCAGAAGCGTTACCTATCGTATCGTTGCTCTGTACCTGGCACCGATCCTGCTGGTTCTGCTGATCTATCCGACAGCGCTGGCAGACGACAGCACGCCGATCTTCGCGGAGGTTGCAAGAGACTATGGTCTGACGCCATTCTTCTACATCTTCGCTGCGATTGTAATGGTCGCCGCATTCTCCTGCGGCAACACCGGATTCTACGGAACAGTCCGTGCGATGTATGGTCTGTCCACCGAGGGTCTGGCGCCGAAGTTCCTGAGCCATCTGTCCAAGAACCAGGCTCCGAGAAATGCGGTTATCTTCACCATGGCCTTCATGTGGGTCGTCCTGATCATGGGTCTGATCTCCGAGGTTACCGGAGCTCTGTCCGACCTGTACGGCTCCCTGCTGTGCATGTCCGGATTTACCGGCACACTGGCCTGGGTAGGAATCATCGCTTCCCAGAAGCGGTTCCGTGTACGGCTTAAGAAGAACGGTTATGATCCCGATAAGATTCTGAAGGCACGCGTGAAGCCGGGCATGGCCTGGATTCCGTGGTTCGCTCTGATCGCGCAGGTTGCCTGCCTGATCATGCTGGCCTTCGCTACTCCGGTTGAGAAGGCATACGTTGCCAAGATGGAAGCGCTCTACGGCGAGTCCGACCTGGCAGTCGGCGACACCGGCGGTGGTATCGTGATCTTCTGTATCGCGACCGCGGCTATCGTTATCCCGATGATCGTATATCAGATCCAGAACAAGCGCGGCAAGGTTGGACACATTGCTACGCTGCACGGAGATGAGAAGACCTTCGAAGAGGCCTTCCCGCCGATCAACAAATAGGATCAGCCAGGGCGAAGCCCCGGCGCAGACAGCAAGATTAGAGATGAATAATTGACTATGAAGCAGGGAGGCTTTAGGGCCTTCCTGCTTTTGCAAAACGATGAGAAAGAAACAGCAGAGGAGAGAACCAGAAGATGAGTGAAACGGAACGGAGAATTACGATCACGGCGGCGCGGCCGCTGAATCCGAGATCATTGCGGCTGGAATTCAGCGACGGCAGCATCCGGCTTTTTGACAGCCACCGGCTGCGGGGACCGCAGTTCATTCCGCTCCTGGATGAGAAGATCTTCGAGAAGCCGGTCGTCAGGGACGGCAATCTCGGCTGGGAGGGACTGGAGGTCACCGCAAGCGCGAAATACGTGTACGACCGCAGCGTTCCGTACGATGACAATGCGGCGCCGGTCTACCGTGAGCCGACCAGGCAGGAAATCCGTCAGAAGTCGGAGGCCAA
>JAZNNY010000091.1:0-16932 GCA_045580505.1 Lentihominibacter sp. | reverse complement strand
TCAAACCGGTCATAGCCCTCAAAAATATCAAACAAGGCAATGTCCTGCGGCGTATCAACCACCGAAGACCTGATTGCCGTATTCTGCTCAATTGTCATGCCTTACTCCGTCTTCGTATTCATCCTCCGCGGCCAGAAGCTCCGCAAAGGACATGGTGTAACTGTCAAGTTCGTAGCCGAGCGCCTCCTCAAAAGAATAGCGGTACGAGGCTCCGCCCAGCCTTTGCATGCGGGAGGTCGTGATGGCATCCCTCAGGCACTGGTGTATGGCAGGACCGCCGTCATCCGGCGAAAGTTCCACGTCCGACTCCTCCGAATACCAGGTGCGGAAGCGGCAGAACTCGTCGACCAGGCGGCGCAGGTCGCTCTCCGCGTCCATCCCCTGCCCCTGGTTTCTCGCAAGGCCGATCAGGGACATCTTGATCTGGTGCAGCAGCAAATAGATCTCGCCCGCATCCTCGGGAAGTCCCTCTAAAATATCTTCGAAATAGTCTTCGAAGAGGCCTGCGATCATGTCGTTGTTCGCCCCCTCAAACAGGGCAAACACAGCCTCCTGCTCTATGTATTCATCGCTCTCGACCAGGTCCGCCATGGCCTCGAAGTATTCAAACTCGGCAGCCGACTCCAGGTCCAGGTACTTCAGCAGTTCATAAAAGTCCATTCAACCGTTCCTTCTCCAGGTCAAAGTTCATAAACTTGACCTTCTTATCCTCATCCACGTCCGCAAAGATATAGTCGATCATATTGATGAAGTTCTCCGACAGGTCGCTTGCATAAAATACATTGGTGAAATCCGAATCCATCGCGTGCATGTCGCGCGCCGTCAGGATCCGTTCGATCTGACCGACCACGATGCTGCTCGGATTGATGATGTTGAGCCCCGGGTAGATCCGCGAAATGTTCTCCTGGATCAGCGGATAGTGGGTGCAGCCCAGCACCACCGTATCCAGCGCGTTCCCCTTCACGAACTCGTCCATGTAATAGCGGATGGTCATGTCCATGATGTCGTTCTGAATGATCCCCTCTTCGATCAGGGGCACAAAGGCAGGACAGGCCGTTTCATAGATCGAAAGCTCCGGCTTCAGCTCCTCGATGAAGCTCTTGTAGGCGTGGCTCGCGATGGTGACCTTGGTCCCGATGATGCCGATGCGGCTCTCCGGTGTGCAGCTGCTGACGACCGCCTGCGCTGCCGGCGTGATGATGCCGACGATCGGAATCTGGGGGAAGCGCTGTCTGAGCTCCCCGAGGCAGGTCGCGCTGACGGTATTACAGGCGATGACGATCATCTTGACGTTGCTCTTGACAAGGAAATCCGCGATCTCCCGGGAGAAGCTCCTGATCGTCGTTACCGCCTTGGAGCCGTAAGGCGTCCTGGCTGTATCACCAAAATATATCACCCTCTCCTCGGGCAGACGCTGCATCAGATGTGGGATGCTGGTCAGCCCGCCGAGGCCTGAATCAAAAAAGCCAATCGGTCTGTTGTCCATTCGCTATAAATTCCTTCCAGTCATTGAATCATTAACTAAAGTATTATACAATACCAATATCATAAAGTAAACAAGCAGGAGGCAGTAAAAATGGCAAATAACAAGCCGAAAACGCGCAGTGAAATCGACCCGAAATATAAGTGGAACATTGAGGCGATGATCCCGGATGAATCCGTTCTGGATGAAGAACTTTCGAAGATCCGTGAGGAATCCGCAGAGTATCAGAAGACCTACTGCGGACACCTGGCTGACAGCGGGCAGACCCTGGCCAAAGCTTACGCCGCCAAGGATGACATCTGGCGCCGCCTTGAGAAAATATACGTCTACGCCCACATGAAGCGGGATGAAGATAATTCCGTCAGCCGTTACCAGGCCCTGACCGACCAGTGCATGTCGGTGATCGCCGCTGTCAGCGCGGATATGGCCTTCTTCTCTCCCGAGCTTCTGTCCGCTGATGAAGAAATGATCCTGGGCTACCTTAATGATACGCCGGAGCTTTCCGTCTATGAGTTCGCGATTCGGGACGCTCTGCGGCTGAAGGCGCACGTCCTCTCCGGAAGCGAAGAAGCCATCCTGGCTCAGATGGGCGAAGTCACTGGGGCGACCAATGATATCTTCACCATGCTGAACAACGCAGACCTGACCTTTGAGAGCATCAAGGGCCCGGACGGCGAAGAGATGCCCGTCACCCACGGCAGCTACATCAAGCTGATGGAGAGCCACGATAGAGCTGTCCGTGAGGCCGCTTACAACTCCATGTACGACTCCTATAAGAAGCTGATCAATACGATCGCGACGACCTATAACTACAATACGAAGACCGATGTCGTCGGCGCCCGGATCCGGGGCTATGAATCCGCCCGCGCAGCGGCCCTGTCCGGTGACAACATCCCGGCCGAAGTCTACGACAACCTGGTTGCCGTGGTGGGCGAGGCCCTGCCCCAGCTGCACCGGTACACCGCCCTCCGCAAGAAGCTCCTGGGCGTGGATAAAATGTACATGTACGACATGTACGTCCCCCTGATCGAGATCCCGGAACGGACGGTTTCCTTCGAGGAAGGCCTCGACATCATGCGCGCTGCCCTGCAGCCCTTCGGCGAAGATTACCTGGCCAAGATGAACGAGGGCATCGACCAGCGCTGGATCGACGTCTATGAGAACAAGGGCAAGACCAGCGGAGCCTACAGCTTCGGCTGCTATGACAGCTATCCCTACATCCTGCTCAACTACACGGATACCCTGAAGGATGTCTTCACCATCATCCATGAGATGGGCCATTCCATGCACGCGCGGTACACCCGCAGCACTCAGCCCTATATCTACGGAAGCCACTCCATCTTCACTGCGGAAGTTGCATCCACGGTCAACGAATCCCTGCTGATGCACCACCTGCTCGAGACGGAGAAAACGCCGGAAATGAGGAAGTACCTGCTCAACATGCACCTGGAGGAATTCCGGACCACCCTCTTCCGTCAGACCCAGTTCGCTGAGTTCGAGGATATCACCCACAAGGAGATCGAGGCCGGCGGTCAGCTCACGGCGGACCGGATGTGCGACATCTACCAGGAACTGAACGACAAATACTATGGACCGGCTGTGGAACGTGACGACACCATCCGCTACGAATGGGCCAGAATCCCGCATTTCTATAATGCATTTTATGTCTACAAGTATGCGACCGGCTATTCCGCGGCAACGGCGATCTCCCACAAGATCCTGACCGAGGGGAAACCAGCTGCAGACCGCTATATCGACTTCCTGCGCACCGGAGAATCCGATTATCCAATCGAACTTCTGAAGATCGCGGGCGTTGATATGAGCAGCCCCGCGCCGATCCGTGACGCAATGAAGACTTTTACCGAAATCCTCGACGAATTTGAATCGCTGGTGTAACTCAGGAGGCACTCATGAACCACAAGCTTATTACCGTATTTCATAACGGCGAAGACCTGTCCGAGAAGACCTGCCTTTGCCTGAAGGAGAAACTTGAAGGCCGCGGCTACCAGGTGGCGGATCAGTTCAGCGAAGACACAGATCTCATCGTCTGCATCGGCGGTGACGGCGCCTTTCTGCGCGCGATCCATCGCTGCGATTTCCCGAACTGCCCCATCGCCGGTATCAACACCGGCCATCTCGGCTTCTTCCAGGATGTGCTCCCCTCGGACCTCGACCGCTTTATCGACCAGTACGAGAACGGCGAATACAATCTGCAGGAACTGAATACCGTGCGGGCCATCGTGACGACGGTAGACGGACACAAACACACCCACCTGGGCCTCAATGAGATCACGATCAAGGGCCAGCGCTCCTACTCCGTGCACCTGTCGATCTCCATCGGAGACCAGTACATCGAGAAATTCTCCGGGGACGGCCTGATTTTCGCCACCTCCGCAGGCAGCACGGCCTACAACTATTCGGTCGGCGGCTCTATCGCGGACCCCCGGCTGAACCTGCTGCAGGTAACCCCGATCGCGCCGATGAACACGACTGCTTACCGGTCCTTCACTTCATCCATCCTGCTCCCTGCCGATCTTTCTCTCGGCGTCATCCCGGAGCAGCGCGACAACCAGATCTACCTGACCAACGACGGGTTTGAGACCGCCTACCGCAATGTCAAATACATCGAGGTCCGGGTCTCCAACACCTCGGTCAACCTGATCCGTCTCAAGGGCTACGACTTCTGGAGCAAGGTCAAGGACAAGTTCCTCTAAGGTGATGCGATGACTGAATTCAAACATGTAGTAACAAAAGAAGAAGATGGCGCAGAGGTCCGTGACCTGATACGCCGTCATTTTGATTTTTCCTCGCGGCTTCGAGGACGAATCAAGCGGGAGAAGCGGGTGTTTCTCAACGGCAGGTCCGTGGAGGGGTTTCGCCGCGCAAAGGCAGGCGATCTCCTGTCCATCTCCCTCCCGGAGGACCGCAGCCATTTTGCAGCCGAGGATATCCCGATCTATCCTGTTTTTGAAGACAAGAGCCTGCTGCTTCTGAACAAGCAGCCCGGCGTTACCGTGCACCCTACCAAGGGACACACCCACGGAACGATCGCCAACGGGCTCATGACCTACATGAGCGAGCACGCCGGGCAGAACGGCAACCCCTTCAAGATCCGCTTCGTCAACCGGCTTGACATGGACACCTCAGGGCTTCTGATCGTGGCCAAGAACGCCTATGTGCAGAACGACATCGTGCAGCAGATGAAGAAGGACCACATCGCCAAGGAATACGTTGCCCTGGTCTGTGGTCTGATTTCGGAGGAGTCCGGCACGATCGACCTTCCGATCGGTCATCCTGATCCGGACAGCCCCTGCCGCGGCGTCTGCGAGGACGGCGCTCCGTCCGTGACCCACTATCAGGTACTGGAGCGGTTCGACGCAGCGGCAGATCCTGCGGCCGAATCCGCATCCCCCGCCTTCACGCTGGTCCGCCTGCGCCTTGCAACCGGCAGAACGCACCAGATCCGGGTCCACATGTCCCACATCGGACATCCTGTCGTATCCGACTCCCTCTACGGAAGCCCCTGTCCCGATCTGATCGGCCGGCAGGCCCTGCATGCGGCTTCCCTTCGGTTCATCCACCCGGTCACAAAAAAAGAGCTTCAGATCGAAGCTCCTCTTCCCTCTGATATGTGCAGCGCCCTCGAGCAGCTGCGGTCCCGGTAGCGGAGGTCTCAGGCCAGGATCTCCCCGATGGACTTGCGACGCAGCTCCGTCTCGAGGACGTTTTGGATCCGGCAGACCTCCTGGTGCATCCGGCAAGGCTCCTCCGTGGAATTTCTCGGACATTCCTCCTTGATGCAGTGAATCATGGAAACATCGTCGTCGAGCTCCATGACGATATCATACAAGGTGATGTCGTCCAGGGAAACCTTCAGGCAGTAGCCGCCGCGGTTGCCGCGCTCGGAGCGCACGATCGACTTCTGTTCCATCTCCCGGAGGATCTTGTAGGCGAAGGCCTTGGGTACGTCTTCGCGGCTGCAGATCTCCGATACATTATGAATTTTTCCGTCTTTCAGGACTCTGCAGATCCTGAGCGCGTAATCGCTTCGTCTTGTGATCAGCATGGGTCTTCTCCTGTGTTTATTCGTAGGTCTGGCCAGCCTGGGGGGCTTCGCCGGTCTTATACTTGATCAGTTCGCTGACTGTCACGAGCTGGTATCCCTTCTCCTGCAGGTACGGAACGATCTTCTCCGTCGCCTTGGCGGTCGATCCGTAGATCGAATGCATCAGAATGATCTTGCCATCCAGCTTCTTCGTCTTCTTGACGACCTTGAATACCTTCTTGGCATTTCTGGAGCTCCAGTCCATGGTATCTATCGTCCAGAGGATGGCCGGCATTTTCGCGGCGTCCAGAACATCATCATTGTAGGATCCGTACGGCGGACGGAAGATCTCAGGACGTACGCCCGTGATATCTGATATCGCCTTATTGGTCTTCTTCATCTGGGATCTGACTCCCTTGGCGGAAAGTCCGGTCAGGTCCGCGTGATCCCAGGAATGGTTACCGATCTCGCAGCCGGCATCATAAGCCATCTTGACGGTCTCCTGATCGTATTCGATTCGATTTCCGACGTAGAAGAAGGTCGCCACAGCGCCGTATTTCTTAAGACACTTGATGATGCGCCGCTCGGCCTTGCCGCCGGGGCCGTCATCGTAGGTCAGCGCGACCATCGGTTTCTCAGGATCGACATAGCGATCGATGACACTGCTGCGCACCGAGGTCCCCAGATAGACCTTGGGGATCGTAATGGCAAGCACGCCTTCGGAAGCATCCAGTACCGTCCCCTCGTCGAAGAAGACAGTCATCTCACCCTGGTCGATCACCATGTGGTTATAATTGCTCTCGCTCTCCTTGAGGAATTTGGCTGCGCCCGGTCTGATCTCGTCTTCCTTGTAGTTCTTGTTCAGATACTCCTCGGAGAAGACGGCGGCCTTCTCCTTATAGTCCGGCGTCAGAATCTGGATCGGACTCAGGGATTTCAGGGTCGCCGCGTCCAGCAGATGCGTCTGGATCGAGCTCTGTACCGGCTTCATCTTACCGTCGATTTCGTTGTATTCCACGGCGTAGATGGCCATGGTGAGCGCACCGTTTCCGGAATCGTAGACTGCGGAATCGAACAGCATGGCGTATTTCGCGTCCTTATGGAATAGCCGTTTGCTCTGGTTTCCCTGTTCCTTGATCTTTTTCCTGACGGCCTTCTGAAAGTCCGCCTTCAGTTCCTCGACCTGCTGGTCACGGTAAACAGCCAGGTCCTCATTGTTGGAAGGATCATAGCGGTAAGCGAAGGATACTGTATCACCGTACTGATAGGTAATGATCCGGTCCTTGGTGTCCGGGAGCGTTTTCATCTTGCGGAAATGCTGGTCCGCGAAACTCTGAAAATCGCCTTCATCGTCATAGGCGGAGTTGAACTGACTGACCGCAAACAGAGCGATGACGATCACCGCCAGAATCACGGTGCCGCCCGCAATGATCCTGCGGCGGCGGCGCTGGCGAATCTTGCGGATCCTGCGCCGCTCCTCCTTCGATTCGCGTTCTTTCTCTTCGTACTGCTGATGCGTTCCGCTGTACCCCTGGTCCTTGCGGTAGGTGTCCATAAACTCGGAATAGCTATCGGTAAACTCGATCCGTCCCGTGCTGCGGTCGATCTTCGGTCCGTACTGGATATTCTGCTCTGATTCCCTCTTATGTAAAATAGTTTTTTCCTTCTTGTCTGTCATTTAAAAAGCCTCTATATATACTTTACTTTGTTTATCCATTATATCATACTACACTATATATAGTTGTCAAGAAAACCCGAAAAAAATTTATATTTGGGGGTTGAATTAATTCTGAAATGATGTATAATAAAAAAGTCGCAAGTCGACGAAGTGAATATGCGGATATGGCGGAATTGGCAGACGCGCACGGTTCAGGTCCGTGTGATAGCGATATCGTGAAGGTTCAAATCCTTTTATCCGCACCATAAAAACGGTGACCATTCGGTCACCGTTTTTCTTGTCCTGCTTTTGTAAATCAGTCAGAAGCCGTCGGCATGTACGGCGCAAGCGCGCTTGCCACATTCGGAAGCGGAATGGTCTGCAGCCAGACCTTGCCCGGCCCGCGAACGACGGTGTTGAACAGGCCCTCTCCGCCCAGCATGATGTTCTTCATTCCTTTGATCTTTTCGATCTCGTAGGTGACGCCGGTTCCCAGAATCGCCAGATGCGGTCCGTCTATGACCTTCTCCTCTCCGGCCGCCAGTTCATAGCTGGCAAGGCCTCCGTGGATCTCAAGGAAGACGGTTCCGGGACCCGTGAACTTCTGCATGATGAAGCCCATTCCGCCGAAGATGCCGCTGCCGATCTTCTTTTTGAACTCGATTGCTACATCTACGGTCTCCTCACAGGCCAGGAAAGCGCTCTTCTGCGCGATGATGCTCTGCCCCGCGGCCAGTGTCACCGGTATGATCCTTCCCGGGAAAGAAGATGAAAACGCGATCTCCCCCTGGGCTGCTTCACATTTGAAGTGGTTGAAAAAGATCCTCTCTCCGGAGACCGCTCTGCCCAGCGCCTTGCCGAGGCCGCCGCCTCCTTCGGTGGACATGGTGATTCCCCGGTCCATCCAGCTCATGCTGCCGCCTTCGCACTTGACGGTCTCCCCCTTTTCAAGCATACACTTGACTGCAGGGAATGCTTCTCCGATGATTTCATACTTCATAACTGCACATCCTTTCTATCTTTTTTCAAGTGTTCCTTCCTTGATCGTCTCGGTATCGAAGGTATAATTGCCTTCTTCCGGCGAACCGGACTCTATTGTCTTCTCAATCTTATATGCGCCCGTTTCTGGATCGATGGTCAGCAGGTTCTCCCGTTCTACGGGGACACCCAGTTGCTCTTCTGCCTTCGCGATCATCTTCGTTTCAAGCTTCAGGTAGCCGTTCTCATCGTTGGCCTCATAGGACTTCCACTCGCTCAGATATGGTTCCGGGAAGTTCTCCTCGATCCATTTATCATGATTCCCTCCATCGGCGCTCCACTCCACCTTCGTGAGTTTGATGCCGTCATCCGCCTGTTCATAGTAGATGATCGCCTCACCGGAGCCGCCTGATACATTATAGGCCGTTCCGTCTAACACGACATACTCAGCTGTGTTCAGATAAACGTATGCTTTGCCGTCCTCTTCTCCGAAGACTTCACAGTTTGCCAGGGCTTCGTCCTGAAGGTATCCTTCATAGGATTTCGTGATCTCACTGTCCGCTACCTGCTGCATCAAATCGGACAGCGTATCGCCTTCCAGGATACTGCCTGTGCCAGCGCTTTCTGTCTGAACAGTTTCAGTGGTGGCAGGCTCTTCCGTCTGTGCCTCTTCGCTGCCGCCGCAGCCCGCAAGAAGCACCATGCATCCGATGGCAGCAATCAGCACTGCAAGTCTTCTTCCCAGTTTACAATCTTTCATCTTTCACTTTCCTCCTTTACTCCTTTTAATATTAGATCAGCCTGATTTCCCCGATGAAAGGAAGCGGCTCATCGCTCATCTTGAACGCACGCACGATGCCCCAGATGCAGAAGAAGAATACCAGCATATCAATGAGGCCTCCCATCCATCCGATGATACCGTGGCCGCGGCTCATAATGCTCGCCAGCGTGCTTACGATGTTGAGACACAGTGCCTGATTCAGGTGCTGGCGTACCAGCATATCGCTATTATCACGCAGGATGAGGGATATGATCCATCCGATCCAGGTGATATAGCTGAGCACAGAAAATAACTTGGAATGTGTGTACATGGTCTCCCCCTTTCTTACATACTCTATTCTATATCAAAATACGCAATATACTCAACCGATGCATCGACCTCGACGGTGATTTCTTCATCCGTCGAATAGTCTTCCCCATCCTTTGTCCATTTCACGAATTTCCAGCCGTCATCGGCCTTCGCGCCGAGAACATACGCGGCCGGCTCAGTAAGGTTCTCCTGTGCCGACTGCGCGGGGAATTCATCATCAAATTGCAGTTCTCCACCTACAGGAGCATAGGCGATCTGTCCCATGCCGTCCGTGTTGATGTTCAGCGTGATCGTTTCTCCGGCAGCTGGTTCACTCGCCGCAGCGTCCTCTTCGGACGAACCGCAGGCGGCTAATACGAACAGCAGCATCATTCCGGCCAGAAGTACGATTACTTTTTTCATGGTACCCCTCCTCTACTGTGATTCGTTTTCAATCACGATCTGGCAGGACCGCATCGTCTCCAGAGCCGCCAGGTGTTTCTGCGGCGTTACCCCTGCGCAGCAGGAGGCATCGACCGTGATCCTTACCTCGGGCATCATCGCCTTGAAGAGCAGCGCATTCGACACCACGCATATGTCTGTGCACAGCCCGATCAGTTCCAGTTCGATTTCGTCCTGTTCGGATAATCCCCTGAGCTTTTCTGCCAGAGCAGTGCTTCCGAAGGTCGGTTTCTCTACGATCACAGCTCCGCTCAGCAGCGGCGCGATCTCAGGATGAATTTCCCAGCCGTTCGTGCCCTTGATGCAATGAGGAACCGGAAGGAACGCACCCTCCTGTCTTTGCATATAGTCTTCCCCGTGGGTATCTTTAGTCACGAAAATGTCATCTGCTGGATACGACCGGATTTTCTCTTTGACTGCTTCCACGATTGCACAGGCCTCTTTCGTTCCGAGCGCTCCGTCGATGAAGTCGTTCTGCATGTCGATTACAACGAGTATCTTTCTCATTTGGATTTACCTCTCTGTGGATCAATATAGAGCTTCCTAATCCGCTGTATCCTGGAATGCCTTAAGATAGTCGATATATTTCACGCTCCATTTGGTCCATTCATAGATGCCGGGGAACAGTTCCTCTCCTGCCTTTGTAAGAGAATACTCGACGTGCGGCGGAATCTCGTTGAACTGCTCCCACCGGATCAGGCCGATCTGCTCCAGGTCGCGCAGGGTTTTCGTCAACATGGTGTTGGTGATTATGTACATATAATCTGCGTACTTGTGACCTCTGACACAAAAATTATACTATATAGGCAAGCCTTTTTCAATGAACCCTCATAGGAGAAACAACATGATTACAATCAGAGAAATGAGAGAATCCGATTATCACACCTGCGCAGATATGATGTGGAAACGCTGGGCCTGCGACGAAGTCAAAGACAACCCGGAGCTTGCCATCAATTACGGATACATGTTCCTGTATTACTCCCTTGCCACGGCCTCCGCAGCTTTCGTGGCGGATGAAGACGGCAAGGCGATCGGCCTGCTGATCCTGGAGATCAAGGACGGACATCCGATGAAAATCCAGTACTTCCTGCAAATGCTGGAGCACGTCGCCGCCTTCTGCACTGATCCGAATGGCTACGACAATGTAAAGGAATGGATCGCTCTGGAGAAGGAATACCGGACGGCCGACCAGCTTGTTAAGGGTCAGGGCATCGACGCGGAGATCCAGCTCTTTATCAATGACGAGAACCACCGCAGACAGGGCATCGGAAGCGAAATGTTCCGTTACATGGCCGGCTACCTGCATGAGAAGGGCGTCGAGAAGTTCTACCTTCACTCCGACCAGTGCTCCAACCACGAGTTCTACGTGGACAAGCGGCACATGGATGAGTTCAACAAGCGGAGTTCGACGGTCACCGTCGGTGACGTGCACAACGCCGATCTCTTCATCTACGTGGATGATGTAGTGAATCAGATGGAGCTGTAGCGGGGATGAGTAAAGCAGCTGATGTACAGCCGCGAAACTCTGGCACTTGCCCTGTTTGCCCGAGCCTTTGAGGTTCGGGTATTTTTCTTTTTTGGGGTCGTCTGCCTCTGTCGTCGAGGCATCTGTTCAAGGCAAGGATTTCGATGACATCAGCTCCTGTGGAGCAGATGGCCGTAGGGCGCTGCGGATGAAGGGAATTACGCGGCGGGGCTCCGGCCCTTTCGGGTTCGATTCCCATCCGTTCTATATAGCGAAACAGACCCCTATGGGGTCTGCTTCGCTATGGAGCGGATGAAGGGAATCGTCCCCTCGACGCGAGCTTGGGAAGCTCGAGTTTTGCCATTAAACTACATCCGCATATGCGGCGGGCCCATCAGGCCCGCCGAGCCGTATTGGCTATTTCGTACTTGATTAGTATACGCTCGCTGCTGCGAATTGTCCAGCGATTATTCCGCCGGCTGCTCGGATGTGCAGTGCGGGCATCTGGTCGCTTCGATGTCGATTTCAGACTTGCAGAACGGGCAGACCTTGGTGGTCCGCGCTTCTTCCGGCTCGTCCTTCTTCTTCAGGCTGTTTGCCTTGTTCATCGCCTTGATGATACAGAAGATGACCAGTGCAACGATGATGAAGTTGATGACAGCCATGATGAACTTGCCGTAAGCCAGCTGAACGCCTGCGAACTCAGCAACCAGATTAGCGAAGTTGTCGCCGACGAACAGGCCGATGATCGGGTTCAGGATGTCGTCAACCAGAGATGTGACGATCGCCGTGAACGCAGCGCCGATGATGATACCGACGGCCATGTCCATGACATTGCCCTGCATTGCGAATTCCTTAAATTCCTTGATAAAACTCTTCATAATGATCTATATCCTCCCTAATAACAGTATAATTGCCAAATGATATTTTAGCACAGCGAGTCCGAAATGAAAAGGACAACTTTTAGCGTACCCGTACCTTAACCTTCACATCTTTTGTTGCCGAACGATAGACCGTTGTTCCATAAGCTACGATCCTGACTTTGACGGTATAAGTCCCACGGGGGGTCTTTCTCTTTAACTTGATCTTCCCCGTTTTCGCGTTGATCTTAAGCGCTCTTCTGGCCTTTTTCTTGCCGCTGACGATCTTATATCGAACGGTTCCCTTCGCTGCCTTAATCGTAATCGGTTTAACCGTTCGCGCTTTCTTCTTCAGCTTGGTATACTTCACTTTTTTGGTCTTGACCGATGTCCTTATGGTCTGTTTTTTTGTACCCATCTGAACGAACTTCAGGCGGTCCTGTACGGCATACTTCCAGGCGACCGAGCCATAAACTCCCCTGATCGTCTTTACACCCGAACTGTGGAATGCTCTGGAGCCGATGTACTTCACCCAAGGCGGCAACGTCACTACGGAACTCAGTCCTTTATCGTAGGCAAAAGCCCCGCTTCCTATGCTCTTCACCGAACTTGGGATCGTAAAGTTTGTCAAGTCCACGCAGTTAAAAAAGGCAGAGTCCGGAATGCTGGTGACCTTATTGGAAAGCTTCGGAAAGCAATACAGAGAACTGCAATTCTCGAAAGCGCCTTGACCGATGAAGTCCATCGGGCCTGCGTAGTCAGCAACAAACAAGGCGTTATCACCGGAGAAGGTCCATGCCGGAATCACCTTCAGTCCCCCGGTATTCACATATTCCAGCGAGGTACAATCGCGGAATACACTTGCACCCATAGAGCGGATCTGCGGAGAAAGTTCTGCCATCTCAAGGCTGGTGCACTCATTGAACGCTCCATCTTCGATCACCTGTACGTTTTCCAGATTGATTTCCTCCAACACATCTGCTCCAAAGAAAGCCTCTTCGCCGATGTACTTCACGGAGGATGGAAGTTTTACCTTTACCGTCGTGTGATCGCGCGGCAGATCTGCCTTTGAAGATCCGCCTTCCTGCAGCGGCATCAAGCCCTGGAATGCGTAATTGCTGATGGCGGTAATCCCCTCCGGCACCTCCACAACACCTTCATCTTTGGCATTTTCAGAGGTATACCGATAGTTCATCAGCGTCGTGCCGACGATGATCATGCCGGGATACTCCTGACTCTCCACCATCAGTTTTCCCTCCATCTTGGTGTCCTGGAATGCGTCCCGGCCCAGAAACTCGACGGTGTCCGGAATCACGATATTATCTGACAGCCCGCAGGCTTCGAAGGCGAGGCTGCCGATGTACTTAAGACCCTTTGGCAGCTTGACTGTCCCGATCTTTACCTGACTCACGCGATACCCATTGTTCGATTTGTTAAATGCTTTCTTGCCGATCTTCGTCAATGTCGATGGAAGCTGGACAGCGGACAGACTTTTGCCGAATTCGAATGCGCTTTCATCGATGATGACCACCCCTTCGGGCACTGTGACGCTCGACAGGGAATCGCAGCTGCAGAAGGCAAACTTGGAAATCACGGGACAGTTTGGCGAAAGCCGTACCTGCTTCAGATACAGACATCCTTGAAAACAAAACGACCCCATCTGTTTCACGCTGTTCGGCAAATAAACGCTCCTCAGGTTTGAGCCGAGAAAAGCAGCATACCCGATCGTCGATACACTGGAGGGAATCTGTACCTGCGTAGCATAACAGTTTTGGAAGGCCTCCGAGCCGATTCCGGTAATGCCGCTTTTGATCACAATCTTCTTGATCTTATCGTTTCGCGACTCCCACGGGCTGCCGTTGGTGCAGTTTGGAATCGCCCCCTTGCCGCTGATGGTCAGGGTGCCTTTGCTGCTCAGGTTCCACTTCAGGCCTTTACCGAAACTCCCGCCGTAGGATGCCGCCTGAGCGGATTCCGGTAGGAAACAGACCGCCGCCAGCATAGTCACCAGCAGCAGTGCGGGAAGAATCTTTTTCAAATCAAGTCGTTTCATATCGGTCAACCATACCCCTATAAAAAAACTTTGGGCAAGACGTAAGCCGGGTTCTGTATCTGACGATCATCTATCTCGACCTGCTGTTACCAACAGGCTCCAGCGACCTACCTTCCGGGCGGGGACGGGCCGCCCCCGGGCCGAAGCCCTGCTGCCCTTTTTGGTCTTGCTCCGGATGGGGTTTACACGAGAGATATGTTACCATACCTCCCCGTGAGCTCTTACCTCGCGATTTCACCCTTGCCACGGCATGACCCGTTTCGGCGGTGTGTTTCTGTTGCACTTTCCCTATGGTTACCCACGCCGGACGTTATCCGGCATCCTTGCCCTGCGGAGCCCGGACTTTCCTCACACATCCCGAAGATGCGCGCAACCGTCTGTCTTACCCAAAGTATTCTTAACAAATAAAGTTCTTACAGTGAATACGGATTCGTATTCGCCTCAGCCTCCATGACGACCAGGTCCTGCCCTGCTTTTTCGCGAAGCTGGGCAGCCATGTTCTCGGTAAAGATCTTCTCCGTACCGTAGTGGCCCGCGTCGATTACGGTCAGTCCCATCGCCTTGGCGTACTGCGCCTCGTGCAGTTTGAGATCTCCGGTGATGTAGGCATCGCAGCCCTCACGGACCGCTGTATAGACGAACTCGCCGCCGGCGCCGGTGCAGAAGGCGATCTTGCAGAGCTCGTCCCTGCCGCCATCCACGCAGCGGATGTAGTGCTCCGGCAGGTTCAGCCGGTCTTCGACATAGGCGCACAGTTCGCGGCAGGTCATCTCCCGCGGCAGGAAGCCGATGCTCCCGACCTCGTCCATGTCGTACTCGAACACATCCTCTTCCTCGTCTTCGTCGTCATCATCGAGCTCGATCACGTATTCATCCTCATCGTCGTCATCATCGTCATCGTCCGGCCTGGCCACGTCCTGCAGGTCTAAAAGGTCTGCCAGGTACATGTTGTTGCCATGGACCGCGGTGTCAAAGGAAAGATGCGCCGAGTAGACGTCGATCCCCTCCCGGATCGCCTGCAGGATGTATCTTCCCACCGGGGTGTCCGGCGTGATCTTGTTCACCGCATGAAAAAGCAGCGGATGATGGGTAATGATCATGTCTGCGTCTTTATCACGTGCTTCCTGCAAAACCGCATCGTTCAGTTCCATGCAGACCAGCACCTTGTCGATATCTTCCTTGCCCGTGTGGATCTGGATGCCGGAATTGTCCTCACCCTCAAACCACTCCGTAGGAGCGATCTCCTCGATCAATTCGATCAGTTCTGTATATTTCATAGTTGTTTCCTCAGTTTCTCTAAATACCTGATGTTTTCCTCGATGGCCGCTTCCGCCTCATCGTTTCTGACTTTAGCGCGACGCATGTTGGAAAGCACCAACTGCTCCTGGTATCGGCGCATGTTCAGATAATCCATGACAGGTCCGTTCGCCCGGAGCATCCACGGCGGCACCCGAAGCCTGATGTCGGTTTCATCAAGTCCACTCAGGTGCTCCCGGTCTTTCTCCGACAGATCAGGTGCTCCGTGCTCCCCGTCTTCTGCAAAGGCAGGACTCACTGCAGTCGTGATCTCCGGCAAAAAGTGGCTTTCCCAGACCACATCCTCCGAAGTGATTCGGTATCCGTTCTCCAAAAGCCACTTCCGCAGCGGTCCCATCCCCTTACGGGGCTGCAGAATCAGCTTGCGAAAGGACTTCGCGTGCTCCGGATCGTGTGAGAGAATGTCGCGAATCAGTTTGCCGCCCATTCCGGCGATGATCACGGTATCGACCTCACCGGGAGAAAGCACCTGCAGACCATTTCCCACGCGAAACTCAAGTCCGGACCCAAACTGGTAGGCTCCGGCCGTCTCCTTGGCCTTTTTCAGGGAATCCGCGCTGATATCCGTCAAAATAACCCGCGGGCAGACCCCCTTCGCAAACAGCCAGACCGGAATCTGGCCATGGTCTGTTCCGATGTCAGCAACGCGCTCTCCGGGCGCTACCCGGTCCGCGATCGCCTGCATCCGGTCTGAAAGCTGCATCCGAAATTCCGTAATCTGTGCGCACATTACTCCAGATAATCCTTCAGTTTCTTGCTTCTGGTCGGATGTCTGAGCTTTCTCAGCGCCTTGGCTTCGATCTGCCGGATCCGCTCTCTGGTTACGTCAAACTCGCGGCCGACTTCTTCCAGGGTACGGGCCCTGCCATCGCCGAGGCCATAACGCAGTTTGAGCACCTTCTGCTCTCTCTCGGTCAGAGTGCCAAGCACATCCACGAGCTGCTCCTTGAGCATGGAGAAGGCGGCTGCCTCGGCCGGCGCCGGTGCGTCCTCATCCGGAATGAAGTCACCCAGATGGCTGTCTTCCTCTTCGCCGATCGGCGTTTCAAGAGAAACCGGTTCCTGCGCGATTTTAAGGATCTCACGGACCTTCTCTACTGAGATGCCCATCTCCTCAGCGATTTCATCCGGGGTCGGCTCGCGTCCCTGCTCCTGCAGCATCTGCCTGGAGACACGGATCAGCTTGTTGATCGTTTCGACCATGTGTACCGGAATACGGATGGTTCTTGCCTGGTCTGCGATCGACCGGGTGATGGCCTGACGGATCCACCAGGTTGCATAGGTACTGAACTTATATCCCTTGGTATAGTCGAACTTGTCTACTGCCTTGATCAGGCCCAGATTTCCCTCCTGGATCAGATCGAGGAAGAGCATGCCGCGGCCCATGTATTTCTTGGCGATCGATACGACCAGACGCAGGTTGGCTTCACAGAGTTTCTGCTTGGCGCTCTCATCTCCTGCTTCCATCCGCTTGGCCAGTTCAACTTCTTCCTCTGCAGTCAGAAGCGGCACCTTGCCGATCTCCTTCAGATACATCCTGACC
>JAZNNY010000090.1:0-15216 GCA_045580505.1 Lentihominibacter sp. | reverse complement strand
CGGGCAGTTTCTCGTACTGCTCATCGGTAATCGTGTCCCTGTAGTCCGGGTGGCTGAGCTCTCCGAAGTAGTCGAAGGTGCCGCCCATATCCACTTCTTTCTCCGTCTCCATGTCAAACAGGGTCAGATCAACCGTGCTCCCGCGGCTGTGGCCGGAGTGCTCCGCAATATAGCCCTGTGGGAACAGCACGTCCTTATCGAGTTCCGGATAGAAGTATTCCTTCATCTTCGTGTCGTTTTCATCCTTCGCCCACTCTACGAAGTTGGTGACCGCCATCTGCGGACGGTAGGCATCGTAGATCTTCAGACGGTATCCCTGACTGATCACATCATCGCTGACCTCCTTCAGGGCCTTGGCAGCTTCCTTGGTCAGGAAGGCCAGTGGCTCTTCATAGCCGTCGATCCTCTCGCCAACAAAGTTGTAGGTGGAGTAGTAGCGGATCTCCAGGATCGCATCCGGAACGGCTTCCGAAAGCAGTACGAAATCGGACGCGTCGTCAGACAGAATCACGCCGTCCTCCGCCGTAGCCGTTGTCGGCTCGGCTGCTGCCGTCGTCTCCGCCGCTTCCTCGGTTACCGCCGTCGTTTCTTCCGGCGCCTGGGCTTCCTCCTGGGAGCCGCAGCCGGCAAAGGCGAACATCATCGCTGTCATCGCGAGCGCCGCAAGCAATTTCTTCATGGTTTCCATCTTCATCTGATCAGTTTCTCCTTTTCTGCCCTTGTGAGCTGTTTGATGGCATATTCACGCCGCTGTGCCTGGATCTTATCATCGAACTCCTCTGTATAGATGAGCTCGACCGGTCTTCTGGACCTGGTATACTTGGCGCCTTTGCCGCTGTTGTGCACCCTGGTCCTGCGCTCAGGATCGGTCGTCCAGCCGGTATAAAAAGTGCCGTCAGCACATCTGAGAATATATACGTAGTGTTTCATCTCTGTGAGCCTTTCATTCCACGCTCTATCTTATCATATCGCCCGTAAAAAGTGCCAAAAAATCTTGACCATCAGGGGGTTCGCATTTAGAATAAATTCTGTGAACAGCTTTCAGAAAATTACAATAATGGAGGTGTCCAATGGAATTCAGAAAAGTAATGCGTGACAAACGGCAGATCATGTCAAGAGAACGGTGTGATGAGATCCTGGAGAAGGCGACGTCCGGCGTGCTCGCTGTTTACGGAGACGACGAGTACCCTTACGGGGTGCCCATGGGTTTTGCCTATAAGGATAATACCCTTTACTTCCATTGTATGCCCAAGGGGCATAAACTGGATGCCATTAAGAATCACGATAAGGTCTGCCTGACCATCATTGAGACAGATCATGTGGTCCCTGAAGAATACACGACTTATTTCAGAAGCGTCATCGTGTTCGGCCGCGCCACGATCGTGGAGGACCTCGAGGAGAAACATAAGATCATCGATTATCTCGTCGAAAAATACTCCCCGGGTCTTGAAGAAGGCGTGCACGAGCTCTTCGAGAAGAGGATCAAATGGATGGGCGCTTTTAAGGTTGATATCGACCATGTCTCCGGCAAGGAGGCCATTGAACTGGCCGTACCCGGATGGACATTGGATGAACTGAAAGATAAGAAATGATCGTTTCCTGGATGACTACGAACCGCTGCAATCTGAATTGCAGCCACTGCTATCAGAATGCCGGCATTCCCTCGGAGCGGGAACTGACGACCGGCGAAGCAAAACAATTAATTGATGATATCGCCAGGGCTGGCTTCCGTCTGATGATCTTCAGCGGGGGTGAGCCCCTTTTGAGGTCTGATATTTACGAACTGGTCAGTTACGCCGCAGCAAGGCGGCTGCGCCCCGTGTTCGGAACCAACGGGACCCTGCTCACCCCGGATACCGTGCGGAAGCTGAAGGACAGCGGCGCCGCGATGATGGGAATCAGCCTGGACAGTCTGGACCCCGCCCGGCACGACCATTTCCGCGGCGTGCCCGGGAGCTTTCAGAAGACACTGGACGGAATCCGCTGCTGCAGAGAAGCCGGGCTCCCCTTCCAGATCCACACGACAGTGCTGGACTGGAATAAGGATGAACTCGAAGGCATCATCGATTTCGCGGCGGCCGAAGGCGCTTCAGCCGCCTATATCTTCTTCCTCATCCCGACGGGACGGGCTGTCCAGATCGAGGACTCCGCCGTTGACATCGCAGACTATGAGAAGCTTTTAGAGACCCTGATGCGCAAGCAGAAGGAAAGCCCGATCCCGATCAAGCCGACCTGCGCGCCGCAGTATACCCGGCTCGCCGACTGGCTCAATGTGAAACTGGAGCGCAGATTTTCCAAGGGATGTCTGGCCGGGATCTCTTACTGCGTGGTCAGCCCTACCGGAATCGTCCGCCCGTGCGCCTATATGAATGAGACCGCCGGGGACATCCGGCAGATGTCCTTCGACCGGATCTGGGCCGAGAGCGAGCTTCTGAAAAGGCTGCGGACAAAGGCCCTCAGCGGCAGCTGCGGCAGCTGCGCCTATAAAGGGAGCTGCGGCGGCTGCAGAGCGCGCGCAGCCTATTACCATGAGGGGGATGTTCTCGCAGAAGACCCTTGCTGCGCCTTCGGTCAGGGGATGACAAACACTGAAGAAAGGAGCCCCGGATGCTGAATCTGACCAAACTTCTCACAGCGGCCGAATTTCCGGGTGATGAATACCGGTACCGGGAGCATGCCGGACAGCAGCTGCACGGCGTGGCCCCCGGCAAGGGACCGGTCGTCATATGGAACTATACAAACGCCTGTAACTTAAGCTGCCGGCATTGTTACGCTGCCGCCGGGAAAGCCCCGGAAAGCGCGGAGCTCACCACAGAAGAAGGCCTGCGCCTCATCGATGATCTGGCAGAATTTCACGTTCCGGTCATCCTGCTGAGCGGTGGAGAGCCTCTTTGCCGGGAGGATTTCCTCACCCTGGTCACCTATGCGCGGGAAAAAGGCATCCGGGTCACCCTGTCGACTAACGGAACCCTGATCGATCCTGCTGCCGCTGCAAAGATCAAGGCCGCCGGCATCGGTTACGTCGGAATCAGTCTGGATGGGGTCCGTGAACGCAACGATCAGTTCCGGGGAGCAGCGGGCGCCTACGATCTCGCCCTGCAGGGAATCCGGAATCTGCGCCACGTTGGGCAGCGCACGGGTCTTCGCTTCACCATCAGCCAGAGCAACTACCGGGACATTCCTGCTATGTTCGATCTGATCGAGGAGGAGGAGATCGACCGGATCTGCTTTTATCATCTGGTCTACTCGGGCAGAGGTTCCGCCCTGCGGCAGGAAGACCTCACGCATGCACAGACGAGAGAAGTCATGGACCTGATTCTGGAGCGGACGTTGGATCTGAAACGGCGGAATCTGACCAAGGAAGTCCTCATGGTCGACAATCACACGGACGGAGTCTACCTCTACCTGAAATACCGGGATTCCGATTCGCAGCGCGCGGACTATATCCGGACCCTTCTGCGCCGCAACGGCGGTAACCGGTCCGGCATGGCCATCGGCTGCATCGATCCTGCGGGAAATGTCCACCCCGACCAGTTCACCTGGCAGCATACGCTCGGCAATGTCAGAGAACGCAGCTTCAGTGAGATCTGGACCGATACGAAGCAGCCGCTTCTGGCAAAGCTCAAGGACAGAAAGCCCTGGCTTCCTGAGACCTGCCTTTCCTGCTCCTGGCTGGACATGTGCAACGGCAATTTCAGGACCAGAGCGGAAGCTGCGACCGGAGACTTCTGGGGCATGGACCCGGCCTGCTATCTGACGAAAGAAGAACGGACAGGAGAAGTAAGATGAATCCCACGGACAGAAAACTGCTGACCATCCTTCAGGAAGGGATTCCGCTCTGCGACCGGCCCTATGAAGAGATCGCCCGGCGCATCGGAGGAATCACAGAGGACGAGGTCATCGAGCGGATCCGCGCCTTAAAGGAACAGAAGATCATTCGCCGCATGAGCGGCCTGTTCGACTCGTCCCGGCTCGGATACACCTCCGTTCTGTGCGGCATGAAGGTCCCGCAGGAATCCATCGAGGAAATGGCAGACCTGCTGCAGGGCTTTCCCGGGATCACCCACAACTACCTTCGGGAGCACGAGTACAACATGTGGTTCACGCTGATCAGCCCGGGCCCGCAGGAAATGGAGCAGGTGCTAGGGCAGATTCGTGAAAGCGGGCTCGCGCAGGACATTCTGAAGCTGTACCCGGAGAAGAAGTACAAGATCAACGCGAATTTTAAGGTGGGAGAAGAGAGATGACCGATTCCTATGTCCTGAGCAAAAACGAAATCCGGCTGATCCGGTGCCTGCAGGAGGAGTTCCCTCTGTGCGAGCGGCCTTTTCTTCAGATCGCCCAAAAGCTGGACCTGCCGGAATCCGAGGTCATTGAGATGACCCGCCGCCTGCAGGAGGCCGGGTGCCTGAAGCGGCTCGCAGCGGTTCTCTATCATACCCGGGTCGGTTATACCGTGAACGCCATGCTGGTCTGGGATGTTCCGGAGGACCGGGTCGATGAAATGGCCGGCCAGGTGATCCGCCTGCCCCAGGTCTCCCACTGCTACCGGAGGAACCGGGCAGAAGGATTCGACTACAACCTCTATACCATGGTCCACGCCGAATCCGAGAACGAACTGGACCTTCTTACAGACCGTCTTCGTTCCATCATCCTGCCGGTCAAATTCACCAGCCTTCGCACGAAGCAGGAATTAAAGAAAACCGGAATGAAATACTTCATATGAAAATACAGGAATTGTGGGGTAAAACTTCATTAACAGGCCGCGTGTTCCGGCTGATGGTCCTGTCCTTCTTCGTCTCCAACATCATGACGGTGCTGGGATCGATGATCGACGGTTTTGTCGTGGGCAATACCATGAATGCAGCCGCTGTCGCAGCGGTCGGCTTTGCTTCGCCGTTCGTCATCCTGTTTTCCATCATAGGAAATACAGCAGGGGTGGGCTTTAAGTCCACGGCCATCAAGTACCTGAGCAGAGGCGATACGGAGAACGCGGGCAAAGCCCTCGGCGAAGCACTGCTTGTGGGCATCGGCTTCTCCGTGGTCATCATGATTCTGACACTCATTTTCGCCCCCACTTTCGTCGGCCTGCTGAATATCGAAGAAACCGGTCCTGTGTACCTGCCCTGTGTCAGCTTCCTTCGCGGAACAGCGTTCGGGCTTCCGGCAATTACGGCAATGGCGATTCTGACCCAGGCCGCGCAGATCGAAGGAAGACGCCGCGCCGCGGTCCTTTCGGCTGCCATCATGATTTTGGCCAATGTGATCGGTGATATCATCGGAGTGCACCTGCTCCACGTCGGTATCTTCGGCTTAACCCTGGGTACATCCATCAGTTATTATCTCGGAGCTGCCTACCTCTGCTCTTATTACCGCCATCAGGATGCCCTGCTCAGACCAGTACTGCAGAAGTTCTCTCTGAAGAGTGCATTCCTGGTCAACAAAGCCGGCCTCCCTGCCGGACTCACCTCTGCCTTCTTCAGCCTGACGCTGGTTGTAAAAGCCAATCTGATCAACGGGGCGATCTCGATGTACAGCACCGGAGACATCGGACTGCAGGCCTACAACGTCATCGTTCAGGTCAACTATTTTGTCAACGCCTTCATGGGCAGCACCGTTGCGGTCATGTTCCTTCTCGCAGATATGTTCTCCGCTGAAGAAGACAGGGAGAATTTCAAGCGCGTCATCAAGAACGTGATCATCTACGGCCTCACCGCAATCACCGTCATCAGTCTGATCCTCTGGGTATTTGCCGGCGGCATCACGCGGGTCTATCTTGGAGAAGTAGACCATGAAGTGATCATCGGTACTGCGGCGGCGCTGCGGGCCTATGCCTTCGGACTCCTCTTCCAGATGATCCTGCTGTTCTTCAGCAACTACATTCAGATCTTCAGTCACATGATTATCCCGAACATCCTCTTCCTCATCTCCAACGTCTTTCTCGTCCTGTACGGCACGAGATTCGGCGCGGAATTTGTCGGGGAGCAAACGATCAATACGACCGCGGGAATCTATGGGGGAATCTCCGTCAGTTCTGTTATTGCGCTGCTCACGCTTCCCGTCTGTATCGCGATCATACACAAGATGCACGGATGCAAGGACCGCCTCTGGATGCTGCCGAAGGATTTCGGCGTATCAGAGGACAATGAAATATCCGCTGTCATCGAAGACCTGGACGACGTCATGGAGTTCTCAGACCGGACCCTGCAGTTCTGCGAAGACAAGGGAGATTCTCCAAGAATCGCGTTTCACGCAGCTCTGTCCGTAGAAGAGATGGCCAAAAACGTCATCGAACATGGATTCACCAAGAACAAAAAAGATAATATGCTGAGCGTTCGGGTCGTCCACAAGGGAGATGAACTGATCATCCGAATGCGGGATGACTGCCCGGGCTTCGACCCGCGAAAGAAATATGAGCAGATCTACGCGCACGAGGATGTGAGCCGGATGATCGGCATAAAAATGACAATGGCGGAAGCCAAGGAGGTTCGGTACACCTCCATGTTCCGCCTGAACAATCTATTGATTCGCATAGGGTCTGAGACTACCTGACCGTACCCGTCCGAAACAGTTCGATCATGTACCCGGTCAGACTGTGATTGTCTTTCATTTCGGGGACATCTTTTCGTTCTACCCAGACCGCCCTTGAAAGTTCCTCCCGGTCCATGTGGATCTCCGTCTCTCCATCCGCTTCACAGAACATGCCGACGAGCAGGTTCGAGTCCGACCCCCAGGGCTGACTGGCAACATAACGCAGATTCTTCACATGGATGCCTGCTTCCTCCAGGACCTCTCTTCGAATGGTGTCCTCTACTGTCTCTCCGATCTCGCAGAATCCGGCGATCAGGGCCCACCCGGTATATTCCCTGTCCGCGTATTTGGTCATGAGCAGTCGTTCTCCGTCTATGACTCCGACAATCACCGCCGGCGCTATCGTCGGGAACACCATATTCCCGCACGACGGACAGCGGAGCATCCTCTCCGTTTCGCTGTGCTGCAAAGGCTGGCCGCACCGGCCGCAAAAGCGGTTTTTATCATACCATTGAAACAGGTGATATGCCGTCATGCACGCAAAGGCCGCTGCCATATCACCGCTCTTTCGCACGTCCATCAGGGGGATGAATTCATATCCGCCTGAAGGCGCGCTCTCCTGTTCTTCGGGAAAGTCCTGCAGATACAGGTAATACGGATGATCATCGATCCGGAACAGATAGATCAGCTCGCCTGGCACCTGCCCGGCTTTCGGGAATGCGATCTGCCCGTCCGGTTCCCACCTGGCACAGACCTGCCTTTGCCTGAATACAAAAACGGTACCTGCGCCCCCGGCGCTGACCGGCTGATATTCGTTATGAAATACACTTGGTGCGATGTCCTGTATCATAATCAAAACCCCATGAGTGTCATTACGTTCTTTGTACTTTCACTGTCTGTCAGCATTTCGAGAAGCCTGTAGGCTACACCTGCAGCGGTCGACGGCCCGCAGGATGTGATCAGATTCCCATCGACGACGATCTGCTCATCCGCCGCCACTTCTGCGCCGAACTCTTCGAGCTGCTTCAGTCTATGGCCGCCTATGGCATAGGTCGTCGCCCTTCTGCCTTCCAGGATTCCGCTGTTTCCCAGCGCCAGAGCGCCCACGCAGATGCTCGCGACCGGCTTCCCTGCTTTATGGAAGGCCCGGATCAGCCCTGCGGTATCCTGCCGGAATGCCTCCTTGTAATAGCCATACTCCTCGAAGCCGCCCGGAATCGCCAGTGCATCGTAATCAGCCTCACAGACGCTCACGGGGGAGCATACGCCCGCGCCCCTCCGCCAGAGCACCCGGTCTACCGTGACCGGCACCCCAAAAGAGCTCTGCACTTCCTTCGAAAAGCCCGCCGTCTCACATTCAATATCGATTCCGCCCTCCAGCTTCGCCCAGCCCAGCACATCCGCAAAAGCGCTGAACTCGAGCAATTCGAATCCGCTGAGGGTGAGCAGCAACACTTTCATGGCTATCCCTCCATGACCTTCACGTATACCTTGCGCCTGCGGGGCCCGTCGTATTCACAGAAATAGATGCCCTGCCATACGCCCAGAATCAGCCTGCCGTCCTCGACCAGAACCTGCTCCGAAAAGCCGATCATGCTGGACTTGAGATGGGCCGCGGAGTTCCCTTCCATGTGGTGGTATCCGTCCTCCCAGGGGACGATTTTATTGATTTCCATGGTGAAATCCCTCACCACGTCCGGATCCGCGTTCTCGTTGATGGTCACCGCCGCCGTCGTATGAGGAACGAAGACGGTGCAGATTCCATCCCTTACGCCGGACTCTGTGACCGCCTGCTGAACGGCCTTCGTGATGTCCTGCATCTCGGTGTGCTTGTTTGTTTTTACCTCGATCAATTTCGCTTTCATCGCTTCCTCCTTCAGGCCTGCTTTTGGATGATCTGCAGTGTCTTCTGATCCGGCTTGCCGCCGTAGAACTTATCGAGCACTTTGCCGAACACTGCGATCTCAGGACCAGCCTGTGAAAACAGCGTCATGCAGGACCGCACCTTCATGGCGTCTACATACCCGACGATGCCTTCGATATTTCCTTCCTGCTCCAGCAGCGCCTCTGAGATTTCGATCAGACGCTCCCGCAAAAGCAGGTCTTCCAGGTACTGTTTCGCTTCCTCCAGACTTTCCAGGGCGTAGTACTGCGCCGTGCTGCTATGTCCCAGTCCTCTGATCTGGGGAAAGATATACCAGATCCAGTGACTGACCTTCCTCCCGCGGCGAATCTCGCCCAGCGCCTGTTCATAACCGTCATAGGATGCATTCTGCGCATCCAGGTATTTCTTCGCGTTAAACATGGTTCAGCACCTCCCCGATATCTCCGTCGATGCAGATGCTCCTGTCCTCGATCTCTGCGGGGCAGAAGGCCTCCCCGTAATTCAGGCAGGCATAGACGGCCCGCTCATTCCTGTAAGTCATCTGCCAGAACGGGTACTTGATGATGCTCGGCGTATTTGCTCCGACGCCCAGTTCCAGATAGAGGACATGCCGGCCCTCGTGCTCACTCAGGAAGTCAGAGTATGCAGCGGAGGCCCTGTGCCAGCCCTCATCTTCCACGAAGGAATCATCTGCCCTCAGGTTCATGGTAACATCGGATCCATCATCCGGACATTTGGGAATGAGCTCGGTCGGAATCCGCATCTTCAGTCCGCCGTCCGCAGGAACCTGGAACAGTCCGTTCTCATCCCTTATAAACCCCTGTGCTTCCATCGCTTTCATAACCCACGCTTCATTGTCATAGGTTGTTCTGATTGCGGGATTTACACTTTGAAAGAGGCCGTAATCCCCCTGCGTATAGAACAGCCTCTTCTTATCAAAACCGGCCTTCTGGAACTGATGATCCACGTTCGTGGTGATCACGAAGTAATCCTTATCTTTGACGAGCTCCAGCAGCCTTTCGTATACCGGCTTCGGCGCTTTCATATAACGGTTAATGTAAATATTACGAGCCCAAAAGGCCCAGGAGATCTCGGCTTCTTCCTGCATCACATAAAAGCCGCCCGAATACATATCGTGAAAACCGAACTTCTCTTCAAAATCAAAAAAGAATTTCCGGAAACGTTCTCCGCTGTAGGTAAATCCGGCAGATGTAGATAGTCCTGCGCCCGCGCCGACCACGATGGCCTCCGAACCATCGATCTCTTCCCGAAGTCTTTTGATCTGCTCACGACAGGAGTTCTTCGTAAATGACTCTGTCTTCATCTTTGAACACATTGAATATCACCCTTTCTATCACACCGGGATGTTTGCTCATCCAGTCGTTCACTGTCTCCACTGCAATCTGGGCCGCCCTCCTGCCCGGGAAATGAAAAACGCCGGTAGAAATACAGCAGAAGGCTACGCTTTTCAGATGATTCTCTTCGCACAGATCCAGTGTGTTGCGATAGCAATCCGCCAGATCTTTTTCATGTGCCGGAGTAAGACTTCCCTGGACGATCGGTCCCACAACGTGGATGACCTTCTTCGCCGGAAGACTGTATCCGTCCGTCAGCATGGGAACCGCAGTCGGCTGTTCATACGCTCTGCCAAACCTGAGCCGCAGCTGATCCATCTGCCTGCTGCATTCCGCCCGAAGCTGCACTCCCGCATAGGTATGAATGCAGTTATCAATACAGGTATGCATGGGGATGAAGCAGCCAAGCATCTGCGAATTGGCGGCGTTCACGATGGCATCGGCTGCAAGCCTTGTGATATCTCCCTGCCAGATGGACAGTCCCTCTCCGGTCTCGGGGATATCGGAAAGGGCAACTACACCTTTTTCTTCGCTGCGCTCCTTCAGGTATTCATCCTGCACCCGGAGCACATCTGAAGACATCTCCCGCGGCATCCTGATGTTCATGAGGGATCTGAGGAGTTTTCTCTTACCGTCTGTATTCGTCGGGGTTTCAAGATCCCTGTACTCTCCGGAATCCGCCTTAAACTCTTCGACCAGATAGTCCAGGCGTTCCTCCTGGGTAAATTGCTTTGACATAACTTTACCTCCGCCATCATTGTATTATCAATAGTCTGCCTATTTTCGTTTACCTTTTTTCTGTGCCTTGCGCTCTTCCCGTTCTTCCAGATACTGGATCAGGTCGTTACGTCTCGCGGTGATCTCTTCCGGCTGAAGGACGTGGTACTGCTCCAGATCCGGCAGCAGGTCGATATAGACGCTGTCAAACTTCTCTCCGGCTCTGGTAGATATTTCACTGTGGAGTTCCTTCAGTTTGACCAGATCGACGGAATTTCCGGGCGGCAGGAAATAGATCTCTGCCCAGACCTTGCGGCCCGTCTTGATGATGTCGATGTCGGTGATCTCACAGCCGGCCTGTTTCAGAGGATCCTGACAGCTCTCTTTGATCTTTGCCCGGACTTCTTCCTCCGGGGCAAACAAAACCAGGCTGCGAAGGGAATCCAGAATCATTTGGATCGGTTCACGAATCAGAATGACCGCCAGTATGATGGCGATGCCCGGATCGATGTAGGGACAGATGAAGGCCAGCGGTGTGCGCAGCAATGCAAGATTCAGCAGGAACGCGCATCCGACGCCCAGCGTGCTCAGAGCATCCAGCTTCCATATGAAGAGTTCCGCCTTGATGGATGGGGATGAATACTTCTTCTGGAACCTGCTCAGAACCAGGAACATGAGGACGCAGCCCGCAGAGACCGCCAGTTCGAAAACTGCCAGAATGGAGGCGTCCACCTCATTTCCACCCGAGATCACCGTTTTAATGCAGTTCAGGATCAGGACCACATCCACTCCCAGAAGGATGCAGTATTTGATCAAAACGAACAGCGATTCCACCTGGGCGAAGCCGTACGGCCTTCTCTTGGTCATGGGTTTATACAGCAGCGGCACCAGTACGATGAAAGGGCCGATCATGACCAGATCCGCAATGTCGTAGACACAGTCCATGAGGACCGCCTTGGATCCGGTATAGATGGCGAAGAAGATCTCCGCCAGAAGGAACGCGATACTGCCCGCCAGAGACAGGTTCAATATCTTTTTTTCTGTTTTTAATTTGCTCTCTTTATTGTCCATGTTGCTATTATATCGCATGGAAATGTTACAATCTTGCTGTAATGATTTGGGCTTTGATCGCTTTTTTCACAGCCCCCTGCCGATGCTCTCCAGGAATTCTTTCGCTTCGGCAGCCCCTCCGCACGCCTTGAAACTCTCGGACACCTTGGCCGCGCCAGCCCTGTACTGCGGATCATTTAATACCTGGCTTAATGCATCGAGGATATCTTCCTCAGCTATTGACTTCAGCCTGAGCCCGGCGCCGAGTTCTTCAGTTCTCTTCGCAACGGCATCCTGCTCCGGCGTCTGCGGGAACAGCACGAGAGGCACTCCGAAATACAATCCCTCAGAAGCAGAGTTCATTCCGCAATGCGTGATGAATGCGTCGGCGATCGATAGCACCGCCATCTGATCAACCGATTCATACACCTGTATATTCTCCGGAAGATCATCAAAGTGGTCGGTGTTTGTTCCCATAGAGATGATCACCTGCCAGCCGGTAGACGCAAGCACATTGATGCAGTTGCGGTAAAATTCGCGATTCTGATTCACCGTCCCCATCGAGATATAGATGGTCCTGTCGGAAGTCTTTTCGACAGGCTCTGTGGCAGGCCGGATAGACGGCCCGATGAAATGGTACTTCTCGGAGAAGGTATCTGCACACGGCTGAAAGTAGCTGGATGTATATACGATGGTGTTCGTCTCATTATCGTTCTGCACGATCTCCAGCAGGCTTTTCACCGGATAGCCCTTCTCACGCAGCCGCTTCAGCTGCTTATTGATCCGCGGCATTGCCACCAGCATTTTGGCTATGTCCCAGACGCTCTCCTGCATATACTTCGCCGAATAACGGTTGAAGGCGAACGTCGTGGTCGATGAAACATAAGGAAGGCCGTGTTTCATCGCTGCAAGTTTGCCCCAGTATGCCACGGAATCGGATACTACGATGTCAGGCCTGATCTCACCAAGCACGCGGGCAGTCATCTCATCGAGAGCAAGCGTGGACGAAACCAGCAGTTCGGTCGCATACACCTTGTCCTTGCCGACACGGTCCGCATTGCCCTTATCCTCCATATCAAAATCGTATCCGTCGCAGCTGATGAACGTTGCTCCGGCATTTTCGATCTTCTCTCGGAATTCATTAAACGAGAAATACCAGACTTCATGGCCGGCCTCGGTCAGAGCCTTCACGAGCCCTAGGGTCGGATTCGTATGTCCGTGTGCAGGAATGCAAAACCAGGCGATCTTCATTTTCCCCTCCTTATCTCTCTGTAATTACCGTACCGCTCACTGGCGTATGTGTCAAACGTTTTCTGATTCTGTACATTCTTACCGAGTTTCAGTTCTCCTCTGATTTCTCCATCCAGTAAGTACAGAATTCTCTCACACATGGAAGCGATGCACGTGACGGATCAGTCATTCAGCATCTGATTTGTCGAATGTCAGCCAAACACCTTCATAACCCAGTTTGAGCACGGAATCTCCTTCTACTTCATACTCAAGGACGGAATCCGTCTCTATGTCCCAGCAAAACGGCGGATCGAAATCTTCACTGCCGCAGTCGAGCTGCAGCGTTCCCGAATTCTCATATCCATCATATGCCAGACTGCCGGAAATACCGGGATTACCAACGGTATCGTAAAGGCTGAAGTCCCCATTCTCACCAATCTGCAGCGCATAAAACCCTGTTGCCGTCTCTCCATCGGATGCTGTTTCTCTGCAATCCCAACCGCCTACAATAGACGACGGCACGCCCGGAGCATAAGGACCCCCTGCGTTCTCTTTGCACCCCGTAAGCGACAGGATCAGCAGCGCTGCAATAAGTATGAGTATTTTTCTCTTCATAGTCGCACACCCTCTTTCGGTCAGATTAGAGTCCTTAGTATAACCGATGGTTTTGTATATAATGATTTTGCCATACTAATACGTGGTAATCAAATAAATCCAATGAAACGCAGTTCTTTACTCGAGATGAGCACTATAAGCATCAACTTTTACCTCTTATCATGCTGTTCATTTGATCAATGAGATAGTCGTCAAAGGTTTCATGATCTCGACCTGCCCGCCAAGTTGTTTGATATAATAATACACAGCAATTACGCAAATACAGTTCGAGCACACCAGCAGAAGGAGAATTCAACATGAAAAAGCCGGCAAAGATATGCATTCTCATTCTCTTGATTCTGATTCTGATAATCGCAGCATTAGGCCTGTTTGTTCGTTTCTGCAGTTCTGCCGTCCCCTTTGAAGGAAAAGACTGGGTCATCGAAGATACCGAGCAGGACAGTTTCGAGTCAGTCTTGTTCCTGGACGACTGCCAGTGGTCTCACTACGCTCTCAAAAACGGCGTAGATTCGCTGCAGGACACCTTCACAAGATATCGGTATTTCTCGAAACAAAAGAAGGTTCTGGTATATGAAGAAACAAAACCCTATCACTTCGATATCTACAAGATTGTTTACTATGATGATGTGCATCTGCACATGGAGATGGACGGGGCCGACAAGACCTTCACAGCGTATGCCGTGCCGTCGGTCGAACACACTGAACCAATCCGTCTCGGAAAGACCTATACGGACAAAATCCGTATCACGGACCGGCAAATTCCGCAGAAGTACAGCGGTAGTTTTGAACTGTCAGAGTATGACGGCCTCTACAGGAAAGCCTATTCGTTTGACGTTGACCGGAAATGCAAAATCAAAGTCTGGATCGACGGGGATATATCCTTCGATGAAGGCGCGCTTGTCGACGAACACATGAATACCCTGTTCCAGTTCGGGCCGGATGAGTTCAGCGCGTCGATGGACGTCGAGGAGCCGGAGGATTACGAGGGTTTCTGGTTCAAGGAAACCGTCGTGCCCGGGAGATACTATCTCTATCTCGAGGAACTTATACCGAAAGATACCGACGGGGAATACAGCATTCGGATCGAATAGATCCTACTTCTTTATTTTTTCCTTCAACACCGCAGTCATGGAAATCGGATAAGGTCGTATTTTTCTGCCTTTCAGAACCTGCGCCATCACATGGCGGTTTTCATCAGTGGGGGCAACGCTCAGCACTCCGTCTCCGGCCGCGGTGCTACATTCTGAAGCTTACATCACTTCCTGTCAGCCTTTTCTTCCTTTCAAGACCATAGCAAATCGTTTCTCGACGATTTGCTATTACAATTTCAGTTCGTTTTTTTCTGAAATTGTAATTTTCCCTATGCAATGACCCGGATCGAGCTGCGTTTAAGGCCGGATTTTACAATTACGCTTCAAAAAAACAGGAAATTGTAACGAAAGTAACTGAACCGCAACAATTTCCAATATTCCAGAGAATGAATTGTAATCCAGGTCCGCTCCAGAGGAAACAGCACATGAAATGGTGCTTCCTGATACATAATGAATCATTTGGCGGAGGACATGGGACTCGAAGAAGTCAGAATCGTACAAACGTTGAAATTCCAAGGAGGAAAAGCGCCGTCCACGTTTGTACCCGGGATTGTACCCAAATTTATAAGTGTTACCACCCCATTTCAGCGAGCCATCTAACGGTCTTTTGCTCTCGTTCTCTATTGTCATTCTGTTCTTTCTTACCGAGCTTCAGTTCGCCTCTGATTTCTCCATCCAGTATGTACAGAATCCTCTCACACATGGAAGCGATCCTGCTGTCATGTGTGACCATCAGTATCGT
>JAZNNY010000089.1:0-36422 GCA_045580505.1 Lentihominibacter sp. | reverse complement strand
GCCATTGAGCAGGAAGCCCCCACTTCAACGCGAAGCGTAAGTGGTGGGAGCATGTCACAGTCATGATGAACCGCATCAGTTATAATTAAGAACATGGAAGGGTATTTATTCATTACAATCCAGGCGCTCGTCTGTGTGGGCCTGACTGCCTTCTTAAGGTATAAACTGAAGAACCGGGAACTGATCACCAGGGACAAGATCCTGATCGGGGTGCTCTATGGGATCTGTGCCATCCTGGCGACGCATTGCGCCAGCGGTGATGAAATGATGGTGCTCAATGTCCGGGACCTGGCCCCGATGTGCGCAGGCCTCTTCTTCAGTCCTGCAGCGGGTATTATCGCCGGCCTCATGGGCGGCGCGGAACGCTTCATCGCGGGGACCTGGTTTGGCATAGGCGAATACACGACGCTTGCCTGCAGCATAGCGACCTGCATGGCAGGACTTGTCTCCGCGTTCCTGAGCAGGTACTTCTTCAGAACAGAAAAACTTTCGCTGGTACACGCATTTTTCTTCGGCGCGGCCATCGAAGTATTTCATATGTACATGATTTTCCTGCTGCACAGGGATGATATGTGGATGGCCTTCGAAGTGGTCAGCATGATTTCGATTCCCATGATTGCCTACTGCGCGTTTGGCCTGGCGCTTGCCGCATCCATCGTGAGCAGGCTCGACGGAGAGGGATTTTTCCAGACGAGACTCCCGAAGAAGGAGCGCCCTGTATCCGCCAGATTCCAATCCTGGCTGTTTCTTGTGACCGTGATCGTAGTCGCGGTCAGCTTCGCTTTCGGATTTACACTCCAGTCCAGATATGCCGTTGAATCGGCAAAATCGGAGCTGACCGCTACAGTAGAGGAAATCAAAAAAGACTATGAGACTCTGGCGCCGCTCGGAGGGGATGTCAGCAAACTCACGTATAACATCGATAACTACGGAAGTTTTGTCATCTTTGACAAGTCAGGCAAGCCTGTGGCGGGAGATTTTTTCTTCGGCCCTGTTTTTGCCGATGAGGGAGGCGAGGATCCCGAGATTAAGGAGAATATGATCCGGGCCGGCGAGGCGATGATTGCGCTTGCCAGGGAGCATAAAAAGGACGTTGTCTTCGAGAATGACATTCTTCGCGCTCCTTCCATGTGCCTGGCCAGCAACATCGACGAGGACACCACGGTGATCGTCGCGATGACGAAGAGTGCGATCTATTCTTCCAGAGACCGGGCCGCCTATATGAGCATGATGAACAATATCCTCCTGTTCATGGTCCTGTTTATTCTGATCGCGCTGATGGTAAAGCGCCTTGTGGTCGATAAGCTGGACCGGGTCAACCAGTCGCTGCATAAGATCACGGATGGCGATCTGAACGAAGTGGTGTCGGTATATGATTCATCGGAGTTCACCCAGCTTTCAGAGGACATCAACCAGACGGTTGACGTACTAAAAGGATATATCGACGCTGCGGAGAAACGCATGGAGCAGGAGCTGATCCTGGCCCGTACGATACAGGCTTCCGCATTGCCCAGGAATTACTTCTCTGACCATGAGGAGTTTGAGATCTACGCGACCATGAATCCGGCAAAGGAAGTCGGCGGGGACTTCTTTGACTTCTTCTTCGTACAGGGAGACCGTCTGGCGGTGGTGATCGCGGATGTGTCCGGTAAAGGCATCCCGGCATCCCTTCTGATGATGAGGAGCAAGACAGCCATACATTCCCTGGCGGAGAATGGAGAGAGTCCTGCTGAGATCTTCCAGAAGGTCAATGAGGAACTCTGCATAGACAATGAAGCGAGCATGTTCGTCACGGCCTGGATCGGGATCATCGATCTTAGAACAGGGCTCATGCAGTGTGCAAATGCAGGCCATGAGTATCCCGCCCTGAAGCGGGCAGCGGGTTCCTTCGAAATCTACAAGGATAAGCACCGCATGCCGCTTGGCGCCATGGAGGGAATCCCCTATACGGAATACGAACTTCAGCTGGAGCCGGGCGATGCGCTGTACGTTTATACCGACGGCGTGGTGGAAGCGACGAATCTGGATCTGGAGCAGTACGGCACGGACCGCATGATCGAGGCCCTGAACAGCTGCAAAGGAGCTTCCATGAAGGAACTGCTGGAGCACCTGCACGTGGATGTGCATACCTTCAGCGGGGAAGCGGAACAGTTTGATGATGAAACCATGGTCGGGTTCAAATATAATGGTATGTAGACTGAGTACAGGGAGGTAATTGATGAAAAGGGGAAAGAAACTGTTTGCCAAATCAGCCGCCTGGCTGCTGAGTGCTGCATTAGTCTGCAGCTGCATGAGCATGCCTGCCTTTGCGAAAGAAGAGAGCAGCGATGAAGCATACGATGGCGAAGCTGTTCAAAGGGTTCTGGATGCGGCAGGCGCAACCAATGACTATGATTATGCGAAAGAGGAATCCGGGGAATCAATTCTCAAGGAGACCGCGAAATATCCGGAGGTCTTCGATCTGCGAAACGTGGAGGGAAAAAACTATGTCACCCCGGTCAAATTCCAGAATCCGTTCGGAACCTGCTGGGGATTCGCAGCTATCGCGGCGGCGGAGTCCAGCATTCTGGGATCGGGAATCGCGGGCGAGGAGTATAATGAAAGCAATCTGGATCTTTCAGAGAAGCAGCTGGCGTATTTCGCGCACACCTATCTGAATCAGCCGTCTTCTTCGCAGAACGGGGAAGGAACGCATCATGTGAAGATTGATAGTTCCGCCGATGTATACGGCGGCGGCACGCACACACTGGCGACGGCAACCTTCGCCCAGGGCATCGGTCCTGTCCATGAGAGCCGCGGCGAGGATTTCGAATACCACGGCAAGAACAAAGAAATAGAATACCGCGACTTCGATGGCACCGGCGCTTACAAAAAATTCTCCTATGATGTAAATGATGACTGGAATCTGGATGAAGACCTGCGCTTTCAGCAGGATTTTGTCATGCAGGAAAGCAGTATTCTCCCGGATCCTGCAATTGTGAATGGGGCAAATTACACCTACAATCCTGCAGGAACCGCGGCGATCAAGAAGGAACTGGTAAATCTCAGAGCTGTACTGGCGACCTTCCATGCGGATACATCCTCTCCGAATCAGGAACTTGGTGAGGATGGCGAGTTCCTCAGTACTAAAAACTGGGCACATTATACTTATGATCCGCTGCAGGGACCCAATCATGCGGTCACGATCGTCGGATGGGATGACAATTATCCTGCTGAAAACTTTGTCAAGGGGCACGAGCCAAAAGACGAAAATGGAAATCTTCTGAACGGCGCCTGGCTTGTAAAGAACAGCTGGGGATCCGGCGAGCAGGAATTCCCCAACAAAGGCTATGGCAACTGGGGCCTCAAAGAGGGACAGGACAAAGGTCCGGATTATAAGGCCACCTCAGACATCAACACCGGTTACTTCTGGCTCTCTTACTATGATGCCTCGCTCAAAAACTGTGAGACTTTCATATTTGACGAGAACAAAGGAACGGACGAGTACTACTTGGATGCTTACGACTACATGCCGGCAATGGCCATTTTATCAAACCCGAAGGAGGATGTCGTGAAGATGGCCAACGTTTTCAAGGCGGAAGGCAATGAGGTCCTGAAAGCGGTATCCTGTCTCACAGACAGTCCGAAGACAACCGTCTCCTATGACATCTATATCCTTAACGACGAATCCCAGAACCCGGAGGACGGCGATCTCGTTGAGCCGGTAACAGGCAGTGAGGTATTTGACTATGCGGGCTTCCACAAGATAAAGCTTGATACTCCGGTCAATATCCAGAAAGGGCAGTCCTATGCGATTGTTGTAACGCAGAAGCATGAGGACGGCAAATACGCTGCTACGGTTCCGATGTCCTTCGGACCGGGGATGTCGAGCCTTACGGGAGGCACTTATCAGGTCGGCGTAGTGAATAAAGGGGAAAGCTATCTCTATTCTGATGGAAAATGGCAGGATGCCGCAGGGAAAGGCGTCCTTCAGTCAGCAACAACGATTCCCGCATCTGACTACGCCCAGTATGACATCGTCTTCGACAATTTCCCCATCAAGGGCTTCTGCAGTGTCAATAAAAGCGATGTGAAAATGCGTCTTTCAGGCGACAATCTGTTATTGCCGGACGAGAACAAAAAATCGACTACGATCAAGCTGCGATTCACATCAACCGGTGATCTAGATATCGCGGATCCCGATATTACGTGGTCTCTCGGTGAAGGCGGAGAGGAGTTCGTTACCCTCAAGCCGAATGCGAAAGGAACGCAGGCAGAATTAAACGCGGTGGAGGGCAAGATCGGCATGACCCGTCTCTACGTTGACGTCCCCGGAGTCGGCTCTCAGAGCATTCCAATATACGTCGGGCATGACTGGCAGGAGCCGGTTTACACGATCAGCATAGAGACCAATCAGGCGATCGCGCAGCGCACATGCAGGCACAACGCTACGCATGGGCAATTTGAGGTCGCGACAGGCACATCGAAGGTAACGAAGCAGCCAACGACGACATCCAAGGGAGAAACGACCTATACCTTCCAGTTCCTCAATCCTGCCTTTAAGACACAGACCAAGGTCGTTGCGAATATCCCAATGCTGCCGAAAAAGGCAAACACAATGACCGCCAAGACGAAAAAGGTCACCGTCAAAGCGAAGACCCTCAAGAAAAAGGCAGTGAAAGTAAAGAGGACCAAAGCCTTCGCGATCACAAACGCGAAGGGAACGGTGACATTCAAGAAGCTCAGCGGCAACAAGAAGATCCTCGTGAACAGCAAGACCGGTAAACTGACCCTGAAGAAGGGCCTGAAAAAGAAAACCTACAAGGTGAAGGTCCAGATCAAGGCAGCGGGCGACAAGAACTACAAGCCGGCAACAAAGACCGTGACCTTGAAGGTCAGAGTGGAATAGTTACAAAAAAGCAACAGATTAGAAAGGACGTCGCATGAAGCGGCGTCCTTTTCGATTATTTGTCTTTGATTATCGAACCTTGCGCGATGTGGAGGTTTTACTCCACGCTCCGTAATAGGTTTTGCCTCCGGCTTTCTTGAAGGCACGGATCCGTACCTGGTATCTCTTGCCTTTTTTCAGTTTCTTGATGGTCAGAGTCTGTTTCTTCGTGGTCCGGGTTTTCCACTTGGAAGCGCCCTTGGCCCGGTACTGAATCTGGTACCGGGTTCCACCGGTCTTGGCCACTTTGACCTTGGCCTTAACCGTGAGCTTTTTCTTGCCGGGTTTTACCTTGACGATGCGGGCCTTTTTCGGCAGGATTTTAAATGTTTTGGTGATCGTTCCTTTGTAATTCGGGGCCGTCGCCGTGATCGTTACCTTGCCTGTGCCGACCTTGGTGTTGCCGGAATAAGAGACTTTATAGGCGGAGGCGGGAACGCCGGACACCTTGACGGCCGGCTTCAGAGCTTTCCCGGTATAGGTCAGGGAAGATTTCATGGTTACCTGGTAGTTGCTGATATCTATGACCTTTGCTTCTGACAGCTCTTTTGTCAGATCCTCAATCTGTTTTTCAAGGTTGCCGATCTGTTTTTCCAACTTCGCTTGTTCTGCTTCGGACAGGACTGCCTTTGCACGGGTCAGCTCGTCCGTTGCTTCGGCCAACGCGTTCTGGGCGTTGACAAGCTTCGCGTAAGCGGCCTTCAGTGCTTCAGAATCGCCGGAGTCTACAGCCTCATCCATCGACGCCTTGACTGAATCCATCGCTTCCCTGGCGGCATCCATCGATGCTTTCGCATCTTCGTATTCGGCCTGCGCCTGTTCTACGAGGGCTTCAGCAGCGTCTTCCTCGGAAACGATCTGGAAGGTTTTCACTTCGACCCCGGTAAACCTGCCTTTGCCGGTCAGAAGGAGGCTATAGTCGCCGGCTTTCGTGAGATCTTCATCTTCGGCGCTGATCAGATCCCAGGTGTAGTCCGTACCGTCCTGGAGCACTTTGCCGAGATAGACGACTTCCGGCGTAAGTTTCTGCCCTGTATAGACTGCAGGTCTGATCCTGGCCAGTTCGATGTCGATCAGTTCCCCTTCGGCCTTGTTCACCGCATCCGAGATGTCGGTCACGCCGCCGTAAATGTCGCGGATGGAAAAACTGCTATGGAAAGCCGTTCCGTCATTGTCAGTATCTTCGATGTCCGCGATCTGATCGATGTCCGTGTAGACGAGGCTGATCTGGTCTGCGTTCGCCGCAGATAAGGTGAATGCATCCTTGCTGGTCGGGATATATAGTTTTACTATGGCGCCTCCGGATCTGCCGCTGATGAGCAGAGAGGGCATCAGGGAGATGGGCTGGGTCAGTTCCGTCGGCTTGACCGGCCGGTTGCCCTCGCTCTCGGTCACATCGGTGATTTCGGTCAATGTGTTCTCGCCGTCTCCTTTGCTGAATTTCAGGAGCATGTGCCGTTCATTCTCGCCTTCTCCGATTTTTGCGGCTACGGAAAAGCAGGTCTCATCTTCTGCAGCGATCGCTGCGGCGTGGAGCTTTCCATCCTCGTCTTTGATGGCGTACCATTTTGCTTCCGGCGCGTCAAGGATCCAGTCGCTTTCGGTCCCGGTATACCAGCGGATAATGTCAGAGACGTCCGCGTCCGGGGAAAGGGCGGAGGAAATGTCGAGGGTTCCATTCACGGATCCGTAGGGAAGTTGTCCATCCACATACAGCTGATTATCTTCAATATAGGTTTTGGCGGCAGGAATCTCCAGTGAAATCTGACGTTCTACCTGATCGATGACCCGGTTTCTGGTCTCGCTGATGTGAACCTTATACCCCGTCCCGTTCTTCTGTTTGACCTTGCTGGCGGTAACGTTTTTGGCATCGACTGCCTCATCCGCCTGCTGACGGATTAAGCCGCTCAGCCATTCTGATTTGGCCGCTTCGCCGCCGCACTTTTCGAGCAGCCGGAGCATGACTCTGGTCCATTCGGTGTATTTGCTGACCGCCGGATCGGTTTCATTGCCGCCCAGGTAGTCCTTGACAGCGTCGTAATTGATTGTGCTCTTATCAGTACCCTGACCGACGATCCGGTTCACCGCATTTCCGGTCACGGTGAGCAGGGCGTAGTCCATCATGGCCTTCCGGTAAGCGTTCAGAAATTGATATCTGCCGTCGTCTTTATCGGGGAGCATCTCGACGACCTTGCCCATCTCATCGTAATATACGAGATAGCTTTCGATGCTGTTCTGATTGCCCGCGTCGATGAAATAGAAGGAGATTCCGCTGGTGGGCTGATTTCCGCCCTGAATTGTTCCTTCACTGTCCCGGTAGATCCGGCTCGTCGACCGCATCCCCTTTGTTCCGCGGGCGTAGATGATATCGGGATTCTGGAGCACGCTGCAGATGTTCTGTGTGATTGCAGCCGCTGCATAGGCGTTGTCCGGGTTGATCCCTTCGCCCTCCGTCTGCTCGGAACTTGCTATGCTGACCAGGGAAGCAAAGTTGCCCAGGTCGAAGAAGTTCATGTATTCGTAGCCAATCGCTTCCTTGCTCGAGAGGATTTCGTCATAGAAGAGGCCTGCCTTTGCCTGATCTGAGAGCAGGGTGGTCATCTCGGAGAGGGAGGATGTAATGCCGCTCTTAAGGAACTCCTTAGAATCGACGACGGCCAGAGTGCCTGCCTCCCCCTGGCCGGGACCGTCTTCATAGAAGGCTATATAGTCGTCCACCATCCGTCTTCCGAGCTCGAAGGCGTTTTTCTCAGGTTCTGCCCCGAGCGTGTCCAGCCAGCCGGTGTAGTACTGCCCGTAGCCCGGTTCGATCTGAGCGGAGGCGATGTAGTAATCGGTGTAATCGGCCATCACCAGCTGCAGCTCGATCGTGCTCATCAGGCAGGCGTCGAAGTCGATGAAATCAAAATTCGCATCGTTGGTGGTATCTTCGTCGGCCCGGTTGGTCACCTTGTTTTCCTGGAGAGCTTCCATGATGCCGGAGACGGGCATGGTCTTGAACATATCGTGGTCATCGCCGCCGAAGCCGCCGGTGGAGCCGCCACCGTGATCCCAAAGGATCAGATCGTACTTCTCAGCCGGATAATTGTCGACCCCATAGTTGATGAAGGTTTTCAGGGTATCCGGGTTGATTACCGGTTCCGCTTTTGATTCGATGGGCTCATCTCCCGTGATGCCGTCCCCGTCGAGCAGGACCAGTTTGCCGGCGTTCGGGTCTGCCTTGCCATTTATTTTCGCGTCGGCACCCCGGGCCTCCCAGATCTGATTATAGATGTTGCTGATCTGGCTGGTCGGAGCGATCAAATTTCCGTCATCATCTGTGAGCGCATCCTCAGGCAGATTCACATCTTTCGGGAAGGCCAGGTACTTTGACTCCAGATGCCAGCGGTTCGAGCCGCCGGTCATGACGATGACGTTGATGTCGTCGTCATCGCTGAACTTCGCCTGCAGGATCTGCCGCAGATTGTACGAAGCCATGGCGTTGTTCGTTTCCAGATTCGTGCCGCACACGTACAGCAGGATCGTCCGCTTCGCAGGTGCATCCGCCCCATCGCTATTCTCCGCGCATGCCGCTTCCGGCAGCAGCAGGAAAAGCAGGACCAGCACGGTAGCAAACACAGCCTTAAACATCTTTCTCATCGGAATCCCCTCCTCATCAGGTGATAAAGTATTATATCACATTTCCTCGATGGCTTTATGACATATGTGGAGCAAACTCTGCAGAATTGCTGGTTTTGAGGGCATTTTAAAGAGTTAAGAAAATCCAACTCCGCATATTTTCCATCAAACTCTGCATAATTCCTCTGTATAGGAGAATTCTGCAGAGTTAGTGATATTTAACCGGGGCTTTTTTCTCTCAAACTCTGCATAATTCCACTTGATAGGGGTGTTTTGCAGAGTTCTTCCATAATATGTTAATTCTCGTTCAAAAAACTCTGCAGTTTTGTCCGGAAAAGGCCTTTTTCGCAGAGTTCGTATTTAGTCAAGGCAAGCCGCGGAGCGCGGATGCCATGAGGCCGGAAAATCCTGCTGCGCTGTCGGCGGCCTTTGAAGGCGGCCGCCGCAAGCAGCAGACCTCTTGGTAAAGGCCCTGCCGAAGTCGGCAGCAGCACTGCTCATCCGCAGGCGAAGCGGGAGACGCTGGAATAAACCCGTCTAGCGTGGAAAGGAATCGTAGCATTGAGAGTACATTTTTGGTATACTGTTTTCAAATAGTTCAGAAAAAGGGAATGCCACAGAAGAGGCAAAGATAAAGGGATTGAGAAATGAGTAAGATGCAGTTCAAATACGTCAGAATCCAGGGCAAGGAACTGGCGCCGAACACCATGTACGCCAAGGGGATCTTCAGCATGTGCTGGCAGATGATCCAGGATGAGATCATGATCGAAGAGGACGCGGACCTGTACCGGGAAATCGATGACTGGTTCGCCGAGAACCTTCCCTGGCCCGAGCCGTGCAAAAGGCAGGAGGCAGTGGTCTGCTGGTTCAAGACGGAGAATTCAGACGAGATGCTGAAGATGATCCGGCCGGCGTTGTGGCTTCTGGAACGATATAATCATCCGTATTTTTTAGTGTACACCAATTCTCCGGGCGAGATCGTCTATGAGGATCAGTATCAGATTGCGGCGAAAGTGGACGGCTTTTTGCAGATCGATGAGCTGCAGAAGTCCTGGTCGCCGGAATAAAGTAAAAAGAGGTAGTGAGATGAGAAAAAATGCATTAAGGCTGACGGCAATTTCCCTTGCTGTATGTATGGGAATCGGATGGGCCTGTCTTGACATGGGCGCGCAGGCTTCCGCCGCCGAGACCCAGACGGATACGATCGATCAGATCGCAGACCAGTTCGGTGACACGTCCGAGGATCCGTACGACTACTTAAACAATGAGGACCGGAAGGAGGCGAAGAAGGCGGCCCAGGCTTTGCCTGACAAGTTCGACCTGAGGAATGTGGATACGAACGGGGACGGAGAAGGGGACGGCGTTTCCTACGTAACCCCGGTCAAGTTCCAGAATCCATTCGGCAACTGCTGGGGATTTGCGGCAATCGCCGCGGCTGAGACCAGCATCCTCGGCGACAACGAACTGCGCGGGAACTACGTGGCGGACATTCGCAAGACAACTGAAGCGGATAAGATCCAGATGGACCTCTCCGAGAAGCAGCTCACCTATTTCGCCAGAACCCCGATCAACGATCCGGCAAATCCCCAGAACGGAGAAGGGGATAAGGCGATGACGCTGGATCCCAGCGAGGATCCGGTCGCTGCAGTCTATAACATGGGCGGACACGCGCCGAACGCGACGACCATGTTCGCGGCAGGAGTGGGGCCGGTCCTTGAGAGCGTGAACCCCCTGTTCGAGTACAAGGGAAAGAAAGGCCTGATCCAGAAGGACTGGGTCGGCGACTCTTTCCAGCGGTATGAATACAGCGCCAGCGACGACTGGTCTCTGGACGAGAGCCTGAGGTTTTCGCAGTCCTTCTCCCTGGGAGAATCCTATGTGGTTCCCTCACCGGCTAAGATCGATTCGTCAGGATTCAACAATACCTATGAATATAACCCGGCCGGCGTGACGGCGATCAAAGAGCAGCTGGTCGAGAGGCGTGGCGTGCAGATCGGCTATCGCGACGACACGTTCAATCCTGCCTTTGAAGATCACGGCGACTATATCAACAGCAATTATGCCCACTACACTTATCTGCCCGAAAGCCCAAGACACGCGGTCTGCATTGTCGGGTGGGACGATAATTATAAAGCAGAGAATTTCCGGCACCCTGTAGAAGAAAATGACGAGGGCATTACCGAGAAGGATACCGTTCCTCCCGGAGACGGGGCCTGGCTGGTGAAGAACAGCTGGGGGTCCGGTGAAGAGGACTTCCCCAACAGGGGAGAAGGGACCTGGGGCATCCCCAATGAAGACGGGGAAGGAACAGGTTACTTCTGGCTCTCCTACTATGATCAGAGCATAGCCACCCCGGAAGCCCTTGACTTCCAGGTTGAGACCGGGGAGACGGTCACGGATGTGATCGACCAGCACGATCTCCTGTCCGTGAGCAAGTATCTTGCCGCCCATGTGGACAGCCAGGTGAGCACGGCCAATGTTTTCAAGGCTTCTGACTGCGAGGAGATCCGCAAGGTCTCCTGTGAGACCACCTATCCCGGAACTGAGGTCACCTTCCAGGTCTATCTGCTGGCCAACGGCTTCGACTCTCCAACAAACGGCCTTCTCATGGATACGGTGACGAAAACCTTCGAATATGGCGGCTTCCACAAGGTAGATCTTAATAAGCCATTCACCGTGATGCGGGGCCAGTCCTATTCCATCGTAGTGAGCCAGAAGGTGGAGGCTGAGACCGGCACGGCGTATGCGGCCGGGGTCAAGCTGGGCACCGGGACCGTCGTGGTCAATAAGGGAGAGAGCTTTATCTATGCTGACGGCAGCTGGCAGGATATGAGTGATCAGAATCTGCGGCAAAAGCTGCTGGAAAAGGTCGAAAACAGTGACGGGGCGGACGCCATGGACAACTTCCCCATCAAGGGATACGGTCTGAAAAAGCAGGACAGGATCCTTGAAGTCGGTTATTCCGGATTCCTGAGTCTGGGGGATCCCAATGAGGAAGAAGTGCCGAAAGCCTTTTTCAAGGCATGGATCACAGATAGCACCGGAGGCGCAGATCCCATTGCAGTGACACCGGAATGGAAAATCCTTGCTGGAGGCGACGGCGTGATCGAGCTTACGGACGGAAGAGACGCGTCCCGTAAGACCGTGACCTGCAAGAGGCTCGGGAAGGATTATCTCGTCATATCAGTTGAAGGCATTGGGCAGGTGATCCATTCGATCAAACTCGAGCCTATGAGTCCGGCGATTGCCGGGATCAAGACCGGAGGGGACTTCGCCCTGATCGCTCTTGATTTCACAAAGCAGGAAGGCCTGTCCGGCATCGAAGTGTCCTATAGAGAAAAGGGTGCGGCTTCCTGGACGAAGAAGGTGTTCGGCCCGGATGCTAAAACCTTAAAACTGACCGGGCTGAAGGCCGGCAAACGTTATGAAGTCAAAGTGCGGAGCTTTGTCGATTCAAAATACGGTAGGATGAACAGCAGCGAAGAAAGCGCTGTGAGCGGCGTCGTCGGCCTTGCCAATACCATCAAAGCGAAGGGCAAGACCGTGAAGGTGAAGGCAGCCAAGCTGAAGAAGGGCAAGGTGAAAATCGCCAGGAAGAAGGCAATCACCGTCAGCAAGGCCAGAGGCACTGTGACCTACACGAAGCTGAGCGTGAACAAGAAGAAATTCGCGAAGAAATTTACGGTAAATAAGAAGACCGGCAAGATCACGATCAAGAAAGGCCTGAAGAAAGGCACCTATAAAGTGAGAATCAAGGTAAAAGCCGCAGGCAAGGGCGTCTACCTTCCGGCGGTCAGGACGGTAACGGTTACTGTGAAGGTGAAGTAACAGGGGTTTTGTAAGGAGAAAGATTATGTTAAAACGTTTCATTCCGATCATGCTCAGCCTGATGCTGGTCATGACCATGACGCCGTACGCCATGGCGGCGACCCAGGCGCCAGGCGCTGACGGGAGCACGGCCGGGAATCTGACCGGGAGCACGGACGGGAGCACGGCAGAAGAGGATCTTGCTGCCTTTGCAGAGCTGGAAGAGGAAGACTATGCGCCCGGCGAGGCGATCGTTGTCTTCAGGGAAGGCGCGGTGAAGAACCAGGCCACGTCACTTAAGGCCGCCAGAAAACTGGACGAGACCGGTAGTGAATTCGGCGACATGATGGGAGCATCCGGCGAGGCAGAGGAAGCGGCGCAGGCCGCCAGGTCCGAGGTGAGCATCATCAGGGAGAGCCTGGGTGACGACTTCATCATCAGGGATACCATTGCCCTCGATGAAGAGTTCATCATGTGTCTTGTGGCATCTGAGAAATACGATACGGAGAGCCTGATCAGAAGACTCTCCGAAAACGAGCAGATCAAATCGGTAGAGGCGAACACCTATCTGGAGCCGGAAGGCTATGAGTATTCGCTGGACGATGAGCTCGCCCAGTACGCCTACCAGGTCAACTCTCCGGCTGACACCAATACAGGAGGAAAAAATGTCATCGGCCGCGGAACGCCGTCAGACCAGGCACTGTCCGAGCGGACGGGCGCAGCCTCAGATTTTGCAGCGGACCATTCTTCCGATGATGAAGTCGTCGTAGCCGTGCTCGATTCGGGAATCAACGCTGACCACGAAGACCTTCAGAACATGCTCTGGACAAATCCCGGAAACATCGGCCTGGAGGGAGAACACGGGTTTAACTTTGACGATAATGCTACAGAACTCACCGACCGGGTTGGGCACGGGACCCACTGCTCGGGGATCATTGCAGCCGAGGCCAACAACGGCAAGGGCATAGCGGGAGTCGCTTCCGGCGTGAACGTGAAGATCATGATGTGCGCCATCAGCAATTCTCGCGTAGATGAAAACGGTGAGCCCTATCAATCGGATACGCCTACGACGTTCCGCCGGATCGGAGCCATGAACTACTGCCTCAAAGCGAAAAAGGCCGGCGTCAACATCGTCGCCACCAGCAACTCCTGGGGATCTCCCGATAAGAGCGATGTATTCGATGAGACGGTGAACAAGCTGGGACAAGCGGGGATCGTCACCTTCGTCGCGGCAAGCAACGACTCGCTCAATATTGACCAGGTCCATTATGCTCCGGCCGGAGGGGACAGCCCGTATATGGTAACGGTGGGCTCTGCTGACATCACCGGCAGGCCGGCGGGCTACACGAACTATGGCAAAACCTACGTTGACCTCTTCGCACCGGGCCACAATATCCTTTCGACCAGCGCCTGGTCGATCTATGAACCGTCCCTGTATTCCGCTGAAAGAAGAGCGGAGAATACGGAGTATTACGGGGGCTTCAACAGCTCGGTGGAAGTCGGATCCGAGCCTGTAGAGGAACTGGGAACGAACGAGGTCGTGCCGGACGCAGAAGGTCTCAAGGCCTTCGGCGCAGCTAAGTTCTACAAGCAGAAGAAGGGCGAGGGAGAAGGTGGCGGTGAAGCGCCGGCAGAATCCGAGGACCCGGCAGTTACCGAAGAGCCGACGGATCCTGAAACTCCGGCGGAGCCTGAAGAGCCCGCGGATGCCGAGGTACCCGAGGCCACCTGCGAGCTTTCAATTGCAGAGGATAAATTCTTTACCGATCATGCAGAGTCTGGATCGGACGTGCGTCCAGCTTCGCTCAAGGTGATCATTCATAACGCCAGAAGCGGAGAAGAGTATTACCTCTACTTCCCCTACGCCAAGAACCACGATACGACGGGGATCGACAATACCAGGTATTCCATCACTGCCATATTGCAGCACGAGAAGGACGAATACTGCGCCAATGTTGCCGGCGGAGAAATTGTGAAGCGTGAGAAGGACGGCGTCATCACCATGAGCTGCAACAAAGATTCAGAAGTGACATCCACATCCCAGTACGACGGAGGCATCGAGAACCTCACCTGCGGAGGTAAAGGGAACAGTAACGACGCCCTCCTGAGCTGGGAGGAATCCGAGAAGACGGACGTGAAGGAAATAGGAATCGGCCTGTGCATTACACCAATGACCATGGACGCGAGCGAAGCGCCTGTAGAAGCTGACATTACTGACCCGGACGAGATCCGTGACATCACGGTGTATATCGACTCCCTCGGTGTGTCAAAGCCGGGCAAGCCGGAGGAGCAGTTCCCGGCGAACTCCTCCTATGAGCTCATGTCGGGGACCTCGATGGCGTGTCCCGCAGCCGCGGGAGCCTATGCGGTTCTGACAACCCTTTATCCTGCAAAGGCAGGCCAGTCCGCCGCAGCATACGCTATGGAGAATCGCGCGAGACTGTTTTCCATGGTCAGGAGGACGGATGAATTGAAGGACCTTTGCAGCACCGGCGGATACATCGACATGAGCCTGGTTGAAAATGCAGCAGCCCAGACGTCCATCACGGATGCAGTGTGCAATGTCAAGGCGGGGACCATTACGCTTCGTGGAATCGGTCTCACCAGCGATCTGAAACTCTCCTGCAGAAGCCTCGCTTCAGATAACGCGGCAGAAAAAGCGCTGCCGTCCGGGAGTATGAAGGTCGCCTTCGCAAAAGACGGGAAAACGGCCACGATCAGCGGGGCCAAAGGTCTCTACGGAAGATACATCGAGTTCATCGCAAGGAAGGGAACTGAGGTAAGGGCAAGAGGCTCCTTCTTCACCGTCAAAGGACAAAGCAAGCCGAAGAAGGTCCTGACCGAAGAGCATAAGGAAACTATAGGTAAAGAGGCCGCGAGCATTCCTCCCCGGCAGCTGTTGACCGATTCTTCGGGCAAGACTCTGTACGCGTATCAAATGAACTCCTATTCTCTCTACGAGGAAACCGCGGGAGTGCTTTATAAATACGACGGAGCAAAATTCGTCGAGTACCCGGGAACGAGGCTCAAGGATGCCCTGTTCGACTATTACGAGAAGAAACTCGGCTACGACAGGCATCAGATCACAAGAGGCCTTGTGGTAACGCCGCAGATCGTACGTCAGCCGATTTGCGAGGGCAATGTCATCTACGACTTTGTCAGCGCGGAATACACTCCGTATCTGGATGCGGAGGAAGAGAAAATAGAGAAAAAGACCTTCCTGGCGAGCCTGAACTACACGGCGGGCGCGCCTGCCTGGACCTTCCGGGAGGTGCCTTTTGTCAAGGACAATCATGAGGAACTGGAAGCAGCGAACGAAAATGAACTGACCTACTGTGCCATGGGCGGGAAGATCTACTGCTTCGGAACGACCTTCAGAGCTGGAGAAGATAATACAGATGAAGACAATGCCACCTTCGTCTATGCTCTGGATATCAAGAAGGGCACATGGGAGAGGAAGAACGGCCTGAAAGGGACTCCGCTCAGGAGCGGGAACGCCTACTATAACAACGGGAAGATCTGGCTGATGTTCGGATTTAACGGAATGACGCCTTCGAAGGCAGTCTACAGCTTCGACGGGGCAACCTGGAAGAAGGTCGGAGAGATCCCGGCCCTCGGACGGTCTTCATCGAAAACGCAGCCTGCCAGCGGAAACGCCGCCCTGGTCAGGAACGGATTCATCCTCTTTGATTATTCTGTAGAGGGGGCAGGAAACGTGTCGCTCTTCAATACGGCGACGGGGAAGTGCTCGCCGCTGTATTACACCATCGGCGACGGCCTCTCCGATGCTTCCTATACAGAGGGGGGCACCTCAGCGATCGAGACGGTAAACGGTATTTACTACTGCATGCAGACCATCGATACAGGGCAGGTCTACAGGGTTGAGCTGTATCAGATTCCCAAGACAAGTTACGCTTACGCGCCCAGATACATGAATGCGAATCCGGCTAAAATCACAAAGAAAAACCTGACCGTGAAGGCCAAAACACTGAAAAAGAAATCGATAAAGAAAAAAGCAATCACGGTGAAGAGCGCCAAGGGCAAGGTAACCTATCAGCGCGTGAAAATTAAGTGCAGCAAGAAACTATTGAAGGCTGCGAAGAAAAAGATCAAAGTTAATACCAAGACCGGAAAGGTCACGATCAAGAAGGGCCTGAAGAAGGGCAGGTACACCGTGACCGTGAGGGTAAAGGCTGCGGGCGATCTGATCCACAAGCCGGTGACGAAGAAGGTCACGTTCAGAATCAGAGTTCGGTAAAAAAAGGGGAAGAGAAAATGGACGTCAGGAAATCAGTCAGGATACTGTTGATCGTATTGCTGTCGTTGACATTCATAGCATCAGGTGTGTTTGCGGACGAGAACAGCCAAAAGGCCAAGCGGACGATCATGCTGTACATGTGCGGGGCCGATCTGGAACGGGCAACGGGCGCGGCAACCCATAATCTGAAGCAGATCCTGGGCGCAAACTTCAGCAGTGACGAAGACGTTCGTCTCATCATCATGACGGGCGGAACGAAAAAATGGAAGACGCCCGGAGAGTATCTGAGCGATCCGAACGGGATCGGTATAGATGAGAAGGACGGCAGCTATAAGATCAGCGCCAAATACAATCAGATCTGGGAAGCGAAGGGGGCCGATTCGGACTCTGCGGCAGAGGGGAACAAACACGGCACGCTCCTGCTTTTGGATAAAGACGGAATCACCGGGGATGGAGAAACTGCTGTAGAATCCAAGAACGAACTCATGTCAAAACCGGAGACCCTCAAGGCCTTTATCAACTACTGCGCCCAATATGCTCCCGCTGAGAAATACGACCTCATACTCTGGGACCACGGGGGCGGACCGACCGGGGGATTTGCACATGATGAGCATGTCAAGAAATCTCCCTCGATGGCCCTGTCGGGGATCATGGAGGCCCTTCGTGACAACGATGTGACCAACCGGACCGACGAAGATCCCACCAACGATGCGCATTTCGATTTCATCGATTTTGACGCCTGTCTGATGAATAGCGTAGAGCTCAATCTGACCATGGCAGACCTGACGGACTACTATATCGCCTCAGCTGAAACGGAACCGGGCATGGGCCAGGATTATACGGGATGGCTGAATGAAGTCGGAAAGGCGCCGGAGATCGACACCTTCAAGCTCGGGAAGAAGATCGTCGATGACTATGTCGCTTTTTATTCCACAGGGCAGGGGAAAGGCCAGGGGGGAACGCTGGCCGTAGTGGATCTGAGAAAACTGATGAGTTCGGACTGCGAATTTCTCCAGGGGGTATCCGATCTCGCAGCCACTCTGAAATATCAGACCAGAACGCCAAGGGACGATCAATATCTCTTTTATGATGAATTTGCCTCGTCCATAGGCTGCATCCGGTACGGGAAGAAATCCTTTTTTGATCTGGGGAATTTTGCCGGCCAGCTGGCCGGTACCGGCAAGGATGTAGAAGCGGGCCAGGATGCGGCGGACAACCCCTATCTGGAGCCGGCAAAACGGATCCTGACCGTGCTGGACGATCAAAACATCATCTACTCGGGGAGCACGGAGGAAATTCGCGCGAACGCCCGGTTCAGTTACGACAAGAACGGCAAACTGCGGTATGATGATTTCCGCAGCAGCGGCATGTACCTGTTTTTCCCGGGAATGGATCGTCTGAATGATACTGTGAAATACTGCAAGGAAATGACCGACGCTCTTGGACAGATGCCGGCGGAGGCACAGGCCCGAAAAGATATGCTGGGAACTTACCTGGGGGCTGTCGCGGACTATGCGCTCATCGCGGAGACAGGGAAGGCGGTATCGGCCATAGCATCAAAGTCTGAGCAGCAGAGCGGACCGATCAGCTACGCAGTGGTTAAGGACTACTGGGAGAATCTTAAATCTCCGGAGAGGAAAAGCGAATGGGACAGCGTCGCATCCCCGCTGCTGACGTATGCAGGAGGTGAAGAGGCGGCTAAGTCCTGGCTGGATGCGGTGATCGCCCAGCAGGCAGGTGAGGCGGTCTCACCGGAGAATGCCGCGGCCTATACGGTACGCAATAAAAATAACAGCAGAGACCTGAGGATCGTCCTAAGCGACACGCAAAAGCGCGTTGTGGAAGATGTCTCACTCAGCGTTACCGCAGATCTTCCCGCTGCGGAAACATACGCGGAAGAAAATGAATATGAAGGGGATTATTTGGACATGCTTCTGGCATGGCCGATCGGCCACATCAAGGGGACAGAAAACATGGATGAATTTGACATCACCTACCCCTCCACCCCGGAAAGTTTTAAGGCGGATTATCTCAAGTGGTATTATTCCGGGAAGAGCACCTGGGATGTCCCCCGCGCGGAGAATAAGTGGTATGCGGTTCGTGATGGTGATGCCGAAGGCGGTCTCGAAGGCGGTCTTCATGCAGCAAGTGTTTCCTTCGAAGGTGACAGGGTCATCGTCCCCTTCACCTATCCCGACGAGGAAGCCGGTGAAGACAGTCAAGATAGCGAACACATCAATACGGGAGATTTCGTGTTTGAGGACAGCGGAAACGGCTATGCACTCAGCCAGATCGGACTCATCGTCGATGGCGAGCAGCGGTATTTCAAAGCCTCTGAGCTGGATATCGATCTGACGGGAGTGAAAACGGTTTATATGGCGGATCTGATCGGCGGATTTCCGGACCCGATTCCGATGACCAAAAACTCCTTTACCGTGACCCCGGATAACGTCTCCGACATAACGTTGGAATACGATGATATCAGCGAGATCAGCGATATCACAGAACTACATAAGAAGTACGTCGTCCGCGATATCTACTTGCAGGAAACGGATATTTCCGCGAAGGCATCGTCCCCTGTGGGAGAACTGGTCAACATTAGCATGGCTACGGTGCAGCCGGCGGTTTATTCCGGGAAGGCTCTGCGGCCCGTGATCAAATATAACGGGCGGGTTCTGAAGGAAGGAACGGACTACACTTTGATCAAGCTCACCAACCAGAAGAGCCTCATCAATGTCGGTGGATACATGATTTCTCTTCGGGGAAAAGGAAGCTTCTGCGGCGTCGATGTGAAGCAGTTCACCATTACAAAGGCAGGAAACCCGCTGAAGGTCAAAGGCAAGACAGTAAAAGTGAAGTACAAGAAGGTGAAGAAAAAGAAACAGGTTCTGAAAGCATCCAAACTGTACAAATTCACCAGGAAGGCCGGCGATAAGAAGACCTACACGCTGCTCTCGGCGAAGAAGAAGAGTAAGTCGTTTAAAAAATACTTCAAAGTGAACAAAAATAACGGTAAGATAACAGTAAAAAAAGGCATTCGAAAGGGGAGTTACAAGCTGAGGATCAGGATAAAGGCCGGAGGGAATAAGAACTACAAGGCGGGATCAAAGGCTGTGACAGTCACCGTTAGAGTCCGGTGAGAAAGGTAAGGAAAAAGAAGATGAAAAAGAGTAAATGGTTCAGGCCGGCCGCAATTCTGGTGCTCGCCCTCGCATGCTTTTGCGGAGCGTGCTCGGTAGTCTTTGCGGAGGGAGAAGGCGAGCAGCAGACAGATCCCACAGCAGGTCCGGAGCCGGAGAACGGGATCCCCCTTGTGATCGTGCGGGTGGATGAAAGCACCGCGACCATTGATGATATGAACGGTAGCGATGATCACTCGGTCCGCTGTGAGGCGGCGACCATAGAGATCAAGGTGCCGGACGGCTATAAGGCACCGGATGGCTGCACGAATGTGGTGCCTGGGGTTAAGAATCTGAAGTACATACGCGGTCGGGGCAACAGTACCTGGGACTGCAGGAAGAAGCCCTACAAGGTGGAGCTGAGAGAGCCTGTGGATTTCTTTGGCATGGGCGCCAGCACCGACTGGGGTCTGTTGGCCAACGCTTATGACACGAGTTTGATGAGAAACCGGCTCATGTTCTGGCTGGGCGAGAAGATGGGACTTGACTTTACGCCCCAGCAGGTTCCGGTGGATCTTGTGATGATCGGAACCAAGACCGGAGTGCATAAATACGGATCCTACTGCCTTTGTGAGACCATCAAAATCGAGGAGAACCGGATCAATATCGGTAAACTCAAAAAGAACGATAAGGAGAACATCACCGGTGGTTATCTGATGGCGACCTATTCCAATCAGGACGGAGGAGAGGATCCCAGCACCTGGTTCACCACAAATTACGGCGTGGATGTCTATAACGATTCACCGGATTTCATGGACGATCCGGAAAAGGACCTGACGGAGGCACAGATCGCGCAGCGCGAGTACATCCGGGGCTATGTTCAGGAAGTCGAGGATCTGATCATGAAGGCTGAAATGAAGGATGGCAAGATCACTGCCGCGGCCCATGATAAGATAGCGGAGAAGATGGACCTGCAGTCCGCTGCCGACTTCTGGCTGCTCCAGGAAATCCCCCTCAATACCGACGGATATGCGACGACCAGCACCTACTTCTACAAGGCCCGTGACGGCAAGCTCTGCTGGGGACCGCTGTGGGATTTTGACTATGCTTTCTGGAATAATAACATTCCGTGGACTGCATCCAGAGAGAACTTCAATAATACATCGATGCTGTGGATCGATTATCTCCGTGAGAACGACCCGCAGTTTGCCAGCCTTTTGAAGGAGAGATGGGCCTTTCTGAATGAAAAGCTGCAGGAGATGACCAGAGATGGCGGCATCATCGAACAGTACGAAGCCGAGGTCAGAGCCTCCAGGGAGGCGGATTTTGAGATCTGGAAGGACAAGGAGACTGGAAGGTATGCGGCTGTGGCTACTAATGAAATAAACTCTGTTTCTGCCGAGGATTTCAATGCCAATATCGGGAAGCTGAAAACCTGGACCGAAAATCGCCGTATCTGGGCCGAGGCAAACAAGGATGACATGAATCATGTCTACTGCACCGCGATTTATATGGCTCAGGGGAAAGTCGTTGCGACAGAACTGGTGCGTTACGGCACCGCCCCGGTCATGGATCCGGATGTTCAGGCACCGGAAGGCTATGTCTTGGCAGGCTGGATGAAGGGCAGGCAGGAAGCCAAAAAAGTTAATCTCACGGAAGACACTGTCTTCCAGGCTAAATTTCTAAAAGAGGATGAGGCAGTTGCCCCGGAAAAGCTGGATATACAGATTCCTGATTTTTATATTTCGGAAGGCCGGGCCACCATGGACGTGAGCCGTGAATTCTTCCCTGGCTCGATTCAGATGGATACCTACAAAGAGGTTTTGACTCTGGACATGCTTGCTCAGGTAGAGCCATATAGAGCGACCAACTCTCGGATCACCTGGACGTCTTCGAATGAGAAGGTGGGAACCATCGATCCAGTGGGTCACAGAGTAATCCTGAAGGCAGGCGGAGAGACCACCATCACAGGAACCCTTTACAATGGCGTTTCAGGATCCTTCGTCCTGCATGTAAATGGTCCCGCTCCGGAGCCGGATCCTGTCAGCATCCAGGGCGCGAAAGTTGCCCTGTCAGCCGCTGCCTTTACCTATAAGGGCAAGGTCCAGAAACCTGCAATCAAGAGCATAGGCGGCCAGCAACTGACCGAAGGCACCGACTATACGGCCGCATGGTCGAACGCATCTTCGAAGAATGCCGGAACCTATTCGGTGAGCATCACAGGAAAGGGATTGTACGTAGGAACTGCGAAGGCAACCTATGTGATTAAAAAAGCCGCGAACCCGCTGAAGGTCAAGGGCAAAACAGTAAAAGTGAAATCCAAGAAACTGAAGAAAAAGAAACAGGTTCTGGCAGCTTCCAAGCTGTATACATTCACGAAGAAGGCCGGTGACAAGAAGACTTATACCCTGGCATCCGCGAAGAAGGGGAGCAAGTCCTTCAAGAAGTACTTTAAGGTAAATAAGAAGACCGGCAAGCTGACCGTCAAGAAAGGCCTGAAGAAGGGAACCTACAAGGTGAAGGTGAAGATCAAGGCAGCAGGAAACAGAAACTACAAAGCTTCGGCTGCGAAGAAGGTCACCCTGAAGATTCGGGTGAAGTAGAGCAGAAAGAAAATAGAACAGAAAGAGAGGAATAGAAACATGGTAAAAGTAGCTTATGCATCGAGAACGGGACATGTGCAGACGATCGTAGAGAACCTGGGCTTAAAGGACGTCCTTCGCATCAAAAAAGGCGATGAGAAGATTGAAGGAGAGTATGTGATCTTCACCTATACGACAGGGATCGGCAAGACACCGAAGGCCGTCGACGCCTTTTTGAAGAACAATCCGGGGGTCGTAGCCGTCGTCGGCAGCGGGAGCATGTCCATCACGCATCGAAGGACATTCAACTTCGCCGCCGAAAACATAGCTAAGGCCTACAACGTGCCCATCATCGCCAAGGTAGACGGGGTCGGCACTGCAGAGGATATGGAGAAGATTAGGGCAGGGCTTGAGAAACTGTAACAGCCTCCCTGCTATTTTCCCCGTAGATTTGTTCGCTTGAATGGTATACCTCCCCGGAATATGGTATAATTTTCTTACATATATCTGGGGAGGTATTTTCTGATGAAAAGTGGGAAGAGAAGATTAATACTGTTCTTGCTTTCTGCAGCGATGATGCTCACAATGAGTTCCTATATAGCCGGTGCGCCAGAGGTTTATGCAGCTGAGAGCAACGGTGTGATTGGAACGCTCAACGGGACTTCATACACCAGTTTTGAGAAACTGGCGAGCGCTCTCAAGAGCAACTATGAAAATAAGAGCGTGACCATCGAAATGAAGGGCAACTGGAACGCGGCCGGATCCGACGATTTCGACCGGCGCCTGGTGATTCCTAAGGGATGCTCCGCCACGCTTAATATGCACGGATATGTATTCAACAGAAACCGTGCGTTCCGAAACAATTCGGACAGCAACGGTGAACTGATCTGCCTGGAGGACAGATCCAGACTGACCATCGTTGGAGCCAGCACCGATGCTGAGAAGAAGATCGAGCATCCGCTGGTTGCCACTTACTCTTCAACGGACTCCAGTAAAACGGCGAACAAAAGCATTACGACAAAAGGCGGGACCCTCACCGGCGGCTGTGACAGCTGGGGTTCCGGCGGCGTTCAGATGCATGAATACGCCTCTCTGATACTGAACGATGTTACCATTGCCGGATGCAGCACTCGAGGAAGCGGCACATGGAGCGGCCTGGGCGGCGGCATCTATATGGCTGACGATTCCGGCAAGGTTACCATGAACAACTCTACGATCACAGGCTGCTTCGCGGACGTGGACGGCGGCGGCATCTACGCCAACGGTGAGCCTGAGACCATCGAGCTGAATAACTCCACCATAGACAGGAACTACGCCGAGGAAAACGGCGGCGGTATCTATACCAATAACCAGACGATCAACATCAGTGGTCTGAATGGCAGTGAGATCTCTGACAATGAAGCCGGCGGCTACGGCGGCGGCGTATGTCTCTGGTACGGAGACTCCTCCCTCAGCGGATTTAAGATCTACGGCAACAAAGCCAAGTACGGCGCAGGCGTCCACCTGGATTCCAAGGGACTGAGCCTGTCCGATCTTGTAATCACCGGAAATACATCATCGAGCAGCGGCGGAGGCATCTTCGTCCACAAGGACAACAATACGATTGCGAGCTGTGTCATCAGGGATAACTTCGCGAGAGGCGACGGTGGCGGCGTATTTGTAGATGACAACGGAATCAATGAAGGATTCAGCGTCACCGGCAAAACGATCGTCAGAGACAACACCGCGAAGGGCATGGGCAACCAGTTCCACATCAGCAGCAGCAACCCTGAAAAAACCCGGGTCAAGTTTAACCTGCTGAAGGGATCGGAGATATGGATCAGTTATGCCCATATCGGCAGCCAAAACAACGTGATGGTGACCCCGGGTAAAGTCGGCGATACCATCAAAAGTCCGAATTGCATCCAGTATCTGCATCCGTCAAACGGCGGCTGGCATTTCTCTTTTAATTCGAATCCAAGCGTCCGGAAAATCTACTATGTCAGAGATGGCAGCGCTGATCCCGGTGAACCATATGTCAAGCCAAACGATCCGGTAGATGTTCACCCGAAGGACGCTATATATAATCCGGAGAAAACCACATCAACGGATAACCCCTGGGCCGGACGAATGATCGAAAATGTAGTCCCGGGGGGAGATCCGGCAGCCATCGGACAAAAAGCCGAATACGCCCTGATCCGCGGCTTCACCAGACACGAGGAGACGGACAGCGACAGCAATGACTCGGCAGTCACTTTCTTCTATTCGGATGCCTTCTTTGACGAAACCATCAGTCCTTATGATTACAATACGCATCTCGCCACGGCATCCCTCAACATGGCCTATGCGGGCATGTATCTCAGGGCCCAGGAAGAGCCTGACAGACGGGATGGCAGCGGCAATTACTATTACAATCGCCATGCGGCAGCGCGCCAGTTCATGGCGGACATCGGCTGCCCAGACCAGAAAATCTACGTCAATGAAAGCAACGAGAAGAAGCCGCAGACGGACAGCATCGGCGTGACCATCGCCAGCAAGGAACTGGCTAAGGTGGATCGGAACGACAAACCTGTTCCGACAGGCTATACCCTGATTCCGATCGTTGTGCGCGGCGGCGGGTATGAGCTCGAGTGGGCCAGCAACGCCACCCTTGATACAGCTGAAGATACAGGTGATCGCGGGAAAGAAGCGAAGGGCTTTTCCAGCGCGGCCGATCAGGTCGAAAAGGAAATTGACTACTACATCCAAAAATACGATCTGGCAGATGCAATCAATGAGGGCAAGGTCAGATTCTGGATCACAGGCTATTCCCGCGCTGGCGCTACGGCCAACCTGACCGCAAAAAGGCTGGTTGAGAAATACGCATCCGACCCGGCCACAGCCGGCAAGAACAACAAGGTTTTCGCCTACACCTGCGAAGCGCCGATGGGCGGCAGCGATACAGCAGAGAAACTGGACGACAAGTCCAAGTACTACTGCATTCATAACATGATCAACGCGGCGGACCTGGTTCCCCATGTAGCGCCCCAGCTCATGGGCTTTAAGCGCTACGGCGTGGACCACTATATCCCGGGCAAAAATGAGGGCGCGGTGAAGAGCACAGACCAGCTTGCGGGCAAAACCGGCAAAGATGGCAAGGGTATCAAACGAGGAGGAGCCCATGGCATAGGGTCTGCAACCACGTATTCCGACAACGAGATCACCTATATCAAGAACAATCAGAGCGATCCGCACCTCAAGACGATGAAGCAGCAGCTCAGATGCATTGACTCGGGGATCATCTTCGATGATTATTTCCATCCTATGGCGATCAAGTTCATCTCCATTCCTCCGGTCAATATCTACGAGGAAGGCCACTACGATAACAACCATGCGGAGGCCTTCATACCGGACTTCCTGCGCTTTCTGCAGGAAGGAATGGATCCGGATGATATAGCGGATGCGACGCAGGCCGTACAGAACCGTGATATGTTCGCAAGGGCTCTTCAGCCCTCGATCCGTGAGATGCTCGCACTTGTCATGACCATGGATTCGCAGACCAGTGCCGGGACCATTGGAAGGATTTCTACCATCATGAGCAAATTCACCGGCATCACGGGGAAGATCGCCATGGCTGAGATCTATTCCAGAATCGTAAGGGGCTGGGATGACCGTACGGAAGCCGAAAAACAAGGGTACTACACACTGTTCTGGAATATCATAAAATCTACCGGAGCGCTGGATTTCCTCAGCGAATCCGATGTTTCCAGGATGGAGAAGAGCTGGCCGGCCATGGCCAATCTGGTCTTCACACTCCTCAATGCAGACTGGGAATACAATCCGGAGAAGTATCACTATTCGGACGCCTGGGCGGGCGGGGCCGACGGCACGAATATGTTCCTCGGTACCTTTGCCACATTCAGCACCTATATTCTCCAGAGCCATTATCCGGAGGTCAATCTGGCCTGGGCGAGAAGCTATGACAGCTACTACTCCCGCGAAGAGACGGAATATGAAACGCTGTACCAGGAGAGGGCGAGGAAGGCAGGTTATTCCGTGACGGCTCCGGTGGCTTACGGCAAGAAATACACCAGAACGGAGGAGGGCGAGACCGAAGAGCCTGTAAAACTGAAGACGATTGGGACAAACAAACTCTCCGGAGACCAGAAGATCATTCTCGAGAACGAGAATATTGTCGGTGAGGCGGTCTACTACGATCTGAAGGACAATGACACCGGTGCAATGCTTGCGACCAACCTGCTTTACAGGGGCGGCGTCGATATTTCGCTCGGAAGTGCGCCCACAAAGAGCTACACCCTGACCGCGTACGACATTTCCTACGGGGTCAGAAGCGAGAAGGCCGTTTACGATATCACGATTACCAATGACAGGCATCTGGTTACAGTGTTTAACGGTTCAAGTACGAAATATGAATATTACAGGGAAGGGGACACCGTATCGATTTCTGCCCTGCCTCCAAGTAATCAATTTTTCACCCACTGGAGAATCCGTCTGGCCCATGCGGTAGACGGCAGGGACAAGACTGTCGAATCGGATATTGCGGACAAACTGCTCGGTAAGGCGGTAAACGATCCGACAGCGACCTTTACCATGCCGATAGAAAACAGTGAGTATGATAGCGGCAAGAAGTATCCGCAGGACTACCACCTGGATGTTCAGACCTGGCTCGCGTTCAGAATCGATCGGATTGAAGTCCCGCCATATGGAAAGGCTCTGATTACCCCGCAGGCAGGTAAGCCTCTGGCTCAGACCACAGCGGTGAAGCTGCGCCCGGACCAGGGGACTTCATTTATACCTGAGGAAGAGGGGCTCGAGATCCAGTATCCGATCAGCTGGACTTATTCCTACGAGAAGGATGGAGAGACTAAGACCGTCCCTGCATCCGGAACGGCATATAGCGATACGGTCTATACCGCCTCTATCACAATTCCGCAGGATGTAGCGAAGGGGATTGCTTTTCTTGAGCGCCTTAGTGGAATTACTTCAGATCCAAGCAATAGCAGGGTCAAGAGTATCTCCAGAAACGACGCGGATGGAAGCGCGACAATCGAGATCGAGTTTAATAGGACAGGCGAGGGCGGAGATCTGCCGCCGGAAGCTGATATTCCGCTGACGGTCAAGGCGTATGACCTGAACCTGCAGGACTACAGAGGTAAGGCGGTGGATTACCATGTGCATCCGAACGGAGAAGTGACGCTTACCGCGAAGAATGTTACAGACGAAGTGTTTGTCAGATGGAACTTCGCAAATACAGGCATTACACTTGCGGAAGGTTATGAAGAGACCGACAGAACGGTCATAGCCAGGATCCCGTCTGTATCAAGTACAGCTCCCCTTGTCATTGAGGCGCAGTACATTCCGGTCGTTAACGAGATTACTGCTACCGTTCAGCAGCCCGCAGCCGGGCAGGTAATGCAGACGAGTTCAGTGGAGAATACCCTGAGGGTCAAAGTCTATAATGAATACGACATTCATCCGGACTTCGTGAATATCGACTGGGCACCCCTGCCTTTGGATCAGGAGGGAACCAAGGTCGCGGACTATCTCACGTCCTACACGGCCACCGTCAGCATCAGAACGAAGACAGATGATAAGGGCGATTATCTCATGGCGAAAAAGGTCGGAGAAACAGAGTATAAGCGCATGACTGCCACTTTCTTCTATTCCGAACACCCGCAGGCCACCTTCAATGGTGAAGCGGTTCCGGTTGACACAGAAGATGGCTGTATCAGATACACCTTCCCGATGACCAAGTACACCCTGGTCTCCGTGCAGCAGCCGGACAACATCAGCGGTGTTGCGCACGGCGCCGATGCAGGAGATATCCAGAAGCTGCTTCCGCAGAGCCTGAATCTTACGCTCGATGACGGCACCGTCTATAATTGGCCTGTGAAGTGGGAACTGACTCCGGGACAGCATAGCGACGGTCAGTTCCGCGATGCTGTCGTCTGGACCGCCGAAGCCAGGCTGCAGAATACGGACACTCTGCTGGAGACAGTCGTCGATCCGGATGGTCTGCTGAATAAACCGGTCAAGGTGGAGATCAGTGTCAACGAGGCAGAGCATGCGCAGTCGCCTGAAGCGGACCTGGATACCGGCATCTATTTCTATGATCAGCAGACGATGCTGACCACAGAAGAAGAGAACGGCGAGATTCGCTACGCCATAGGCACCGGTAAAGACCTCGAATACAAGACGTATGACGGGGAGCCCATCGAGCTCAGCCGCAACGATCAGAGAGCCGTGACGGATAAGGATGGCAGGAAGATGCTCGTCCTGAACGCCTACACCAAAAAGGGCGCTAAGTGGGACAGTGCGGTCGTGACCTATACTTACATTTTCGACAATGAGTTCCCGCTTCCCAATGGGCATGACCTGGTCTATAACTGCGGGGAACAGGTTGGCGTAGCCAGCTCGGAGTTCTTCACGATCAAGAGCGTGTCGGATGGTGGAAAGGTAGAAGAAGGTTCTGCCGTTGCCACCGATGCCGGAAAATATCAAGCCGTTCTGGAAATTGCGGATGGCTATAAATGGGTCATCTATCATTATACTGAGACGAAGGATCAGACCGTCGACCTCACGAAGGTTTACTACAAAAAAGTGCAGATCGGCGAGGATGAATACGAATACGAGCGGGTTTCCCAGGAGGAACTGGATCCTGGCGATGAAGGAGATCAGGCGAAGATCGAGGTAAACCCCGCTGCAAATGGCTGGTACGAAAAGGTCAAAGAGACGACGGACGGAGAGCAGACGGTGACGTTCACCATTCATCAGGCAGACCTTTCTGAGGTAGCTGAGGTCAGCGCGCAGGGCACCTTTAAATCCCTGGAGGACCTGAAGAAAGCCCTCAAAGTGGTCCCGCTCGATGACAGAATCCTCACAGAGGGAAAGGACTATGAAGTCAAGTACGAAGAGTCTGAAGACGGTAAGGTGGCGGTTACTGTAAGCGGCATAGGCAACTATACCGGGGCCATCAGCGGCACCTATATCATCGATGAGAGCCAGCCGGAGAAGAAGAAATATACGATCACCCTGGATCTCAACGGAGGAGAACTTGACGGTAAGACAGGATCGATCACTGAAGAATTTTATGAGGATACGGTGCTGACATTGCCGGAGCCTTCCAGAGACGGATATAGCTTTGATTACTGGAAGGGATCGAGATATGAGGCCGGAGAGAAGTATACGGTCAAGGTAGACCACATCTTCCGCGCCCAGTGGAATAAGAAGCAGGCTGGATCGCAAGACTCCGGATCGCAAGACTCCGGATCGCAGGACGCCGCGGACAAAGAGAAATCCGGCAAGGGCGCGAGTACCGGCGATCATGTAAATGTTCTCGGATGGCTGGCCCTGTTTGCAGCTGCCTGCGCCGGGATGGCTCTGATAGGACTCAGAAGGAGGAAAAGGAATGAAGAGTAAACGATTTGGAATCCTGCTATTGACACTGGCCATGTTGGTCATGCTGTCACCGGCGGCCTTCGCCACAGAGGGTGATGAAACAGGCGGTGAGGGAACCGAGCCTGCAAAGGCAGTCCGGACCGTGCTTCTGTACATGTGCGGATCCGACTTGGAGACCAAAGCCGGGATGGCAACGCACAATCTGAAGCAGATACTGGGTTCGAAATTCAGCAGCGATGAGGACGTCAACTTTGTCGTTATGACCGGCGGCGCCTGGAGATGGCAGCTGGACAACGATAAGAACCCGGAAAACCCCAATGATTATCTGGTGTTCCCGGATAGTGTGAGTGTGCCGGATGACGCGGTCCTGTATCCGGATCCGGCGGATGCGAAAAAGGTAAAACAGGCGGAGAATGAGAAAGGCAGCATCAGCGGAGTCTACAATCAGATCTGGGAAGCCAGAGGCGTCGACGCGAATGACGAGTATGTCAAGGAAGATGCAGACCACGGCAAGCTGGTTCTCCTGGATGGCGACGGCCTGACGGGAGAGGGCACTGCCGTTAAGGGAGAGAATGAGCTCATGTCAGATCCGGCTACCCTGAAGGCCTTTATCAACTACGGAGTCCAGAATTATCCTGCTGAGAAATATGATCTGATCCTGTGGGATCATGCCGGAGGACCCTCCGGAGGCTTCGCGGTGGATGAACATTTCGATAGTGAAGCTGAGGGGGCCAAGCTGGAAGATTCTCAGATGTTCACATCTGAGGTCGTAGATGCTCTTAGAGATAATGATCTGACTTCCCCCAAGGATGGCCGGGAACCACAGAAATTCGACTTTATCGATTTTGATGCCTGTCTGCAGAGCAGCGTTGAGCTGAGTCTGGTTATGGCAGATTTCACGGACACCTACATCGCTTCGGCAGAGTTCGAGCCGGGCTACGGACAGAGTTACACCGGATGGCTGAACCTGATTGGAGCAGAGCCGGATAAGAATGCCTACGAAGTGGGAAAGCAGATCGTAGACGATTTCTATGAGTTCTATCAGAATGGAGACGGCCAGGGCCAGGAGGGGACGCTGGCTGTGATCAATCTCAAGAAACTCATGGAAAGAAACTTTGTCGAATATCTCACGGAAATGACTGAAATTCTTGAAGCCCAGGCAGCAGAGGGTCTCTACTATGACGAGTTCAATTCTGCACTGAATTCCATCCATTATGGGCAATCCATGAATTATTATGACCTGGGGAATTTCGCTGCTATGCTCAGCGTTGTCAATTCTGAAATAGCCCAGGATGATCTGGATAAGGACAAGCTTGAGACTGACAACGTATATTCAGATGAGGATATCACGAATAAGATCTGCGGGATACTGCAGAATAAAAAAACCATATATGCGAAGGGCACGAACGGAATCCTGACACAGGGAAAACTCTTCCGGCGAACCGATGGAGATCTGGAAATCGGTCCCCTTACTACCAGCGGAATGTATATTTACTTCGCCCCGCCGGACGCCGTGGATAAGACGGTTTATCTCTTCCACTATAAAGATGAATTAGGTAAAGTCATGGCCAATATGCCAGAGAATGACTCCCGCCGTCAGTTCCTGGAAAAATACATAAAAATGCTCGCGGATTATACCCTGATCGCAGCTACGTCACGGGCGGTGGACTGGCTCATCAACGAAGATAAAGTACCCAGAGATGAAATAGACTACGACAAAGTCAAGGCAAACTGGACGGAGCCAGGTGGAGACTGGAAATTGTATGTCGCGAATCTCTTCAGGATGCTCCAGGATAAAAAGCCGGACGAGGAGCCGGATCCGGACGAGGCCAGAGCCTGGCTTGACAAGATAGCAAAACAGGAAGTGGCAGAAGCCCTTTCTCTCGAAAATGTCAGCGTCAAAAAGACTAAAACCCAGGACGGAACCGGATATAAGGTCAATATCAAAAATACCAAGGCCAGAGCGATCAGCGGGGTCCAGAGAGAGATCGGCATCGATTATGTTGCAGCGGAGGAAGCAATAAAGAATAATATCGAGGGCGAAGATCAGCAGGGCATGGTCCGGCGTGCAATGCGATATAATGCCGGGATGGTCGAGGGACGTATCACCGATGATGATATCGACATGGAGTCTGCTTCAGCTGAGGAGATCATCCGCTGGTACAATCGCAATGAAACCGACTGGGAGATGGATGCACCGGAACCTTCCTGGTACGCCGTGAAGGATGCGGAAGGCAATCTGCATGCGGCCGCCATTAATGAAGAGGATCCCAACGCCTATTACGTGGGCGCGGAAATCCTGATGGCAAATGATGAGAAAGTACCCATGCTCCTTAAATTCAGCAAGGGAGAGGACGCGCTCCATCTGACGGAACTCCTGTTCAATACGGCGGATGGCTTGCGGCCGATCAAGGTGAGCGATCTCACATCCACCTATGAGGTATCCCTGTCCATGATCGTGGAGGTCAGTGAGATCTGGGGCAAACCGATCGTCTTCCTGCCCACCAGCGAGACGACCTTCCAGTTAAACGCGGATAACGCGAAGAATGTTACTCTTGAATATACGGACATTCAAAAGCTCATTGACAACCATGACGTTGGTGATACCGATGGTGACGGTGAAGTATATCACAGTCGGTTCATCGTTAAGGATATTTACGGCAACTATGAGAACATCACGGAGCGCGTAAACGAAGCGACAGAAACCGTAGTTGGGATTGAACTTGCGGATGTGAAACCTGCCGCCTATACAGGGAAGAAACAGTCACCGAAGCTTGTTTACGATGGTGAGACATTGAAGGAGGGCGAGGACTACACCTGGGAGTTCTACAGGATCCCGGAAACGGATATGATCGATGCCGATAATTATCGGCTCAGATTTAAGGGCCTGGGTAAATATACGGGCTATGCCGTGAGAGTGTTCAAGATTACTCCTATAGACATCAGCCATTACGCGGTCACCACGGCTACTTCGACTGTCTATACCGGCAAGGTCATCAAGCCTGCGGTTAAAGTATCCGGCCTGGCTTCGTCCGTCTACAAGGTAACCTATAAGAACAACAAGAAGGTCGGCAAGGCCACCGTCCTGATTCAGGCGAACAACAGCAATTACACGGGCAGCATCACGAAGACCTTCACGATCAAGCCTGCAAAGGCAGGCCAGCCCAAGGTAAAAGTCGGCAAGAAAAAGATGACGGTCACGGCGAAGGCCAAGGTCAGCAAGACCGGCGGCACTTTCTATCAGGTACGCTACAAGGTCAAGGGCAAGGCAAAGTGGAAGACGGTCAAGACCAAGAAACAGAAGGTAACGATCAAGAAACTGAAGAAGGGCAAGAGGTATCAGGTCCAGATCCGCGCGTTCAGCAAGACCGGCGGGAAGACATATTACGGCGCATGGTCTAAGGTAAGAACCACCAAGAAGATCAGATAAGTGAATGAAGAAAACGGTCTATGGGAAGGATCCTCTAATCGAGGATCCTTCCATTTCTTGAGATCGTGACCACCTGCCAGGGCAGGAATTTGCCGCTCGCCTTCAGGGCGTTTTCGGCGGCGCGCTGCAGCCCGCCGCAGCAGGGCACTTCCATGCGGACAATCGTCACGCTCTGTATGTCGTTGCTTCTGATGATGGCGGTGAGTTTCTCGGTATAGTCGACATCATCCAGTTTCGGGCAGCCGATGATGGTGACCTTGCCTTTCATGAAGTCTTCGTGGAGGGAAGCATAGGCGAAGGCAGTGCAGTCCGCTGCGATGAGCAGTTTCGCTCCGTCGAAGAACGGCGCCTGGATCGGAACCAGTTTGATCTGGCATGGCCACTGAGCGAGGCGGGAGACCGGCTTCGCGGCGGAAGGCGGAGCCTGCTGCGTCTGCTCTTCTTCCCGGGCTTCATTCTTCGCGGCTGCAAGCTGCACTGCGCGCGCCCCCGGGCATCCGCCGCCCGCCTGCAGTTCCTTCATCATCTTATTCACTTTCACGGCTGCCTCATCGTATTCCGGCGCTTCCCGCTCTTCGAAGGTGATCGCTCCGGTAGGACAGGCCGGCAGGCAGTCGCCGAATCCATCGCAGAAGTTTTCTCTTACGAGTTTCGCCTTGCCGTTCACCATTTCGATGGCGCCCTCATGGCAGGCCTCAGCGCAGATTCCGCATCCGTTACATTTCTCTTCATCTATGTGGATAATTTGTCTGATCATGGTTTGAACCTCCTCGTATCTATCTTACTGATCACTCATAGTATATCCGATGTTGGCCAAAAAAACGTTGCGCAGGCAACATCTCCAAATTATACTGATGATGGGAGGAAGCAGCGTCATGGAGTGGAGCATACAGGATTACATGAAAAATCCGCTGTTTGAAAACATCACGGCGGAGAATCTGCAGGCCCTGCTGGGCTGCCTGCAAAGCTATACGAAAACCTACAGGAAAGGCGAGGTCATCATCATGGAGGAGGACTCCATCCGTTACGTAGGCATTGTGCTCACCGGAACGGTCCACATGATGAAGGAGGACATCTGGGGCAGGCAGACTTTGCTGACCTACATTTCGGAGAATGAGATCTTCGGCGAGACCTTCGCGGTACAGAAAAAAACGGACTCCTACGTGTCCTTCATTGCGGCAGCGGATACGGCCATCCTCTTCGTCGCCGCCTGGAACATCATCCATTGCTGCCCCAACCAGTGCGTTTTTCACGAGCAGCTGAGCAGGAACATGTTCGACCTGCTGGGCCAGCGAAGCGTCCGGCTGATGGAGCGGATCGAGATCTCATCGAAGCCGACGCTGCGCGAAAAGATCCTCGCCTATCTGTCCATGCAGGCGCAAAAGCAGAGCAGCCGCTACATCACGCTCCCCCTGGGCCGCACGGAGCTGGCGAGTTACATCGGCGCCAACCGCAGCGCCCTGACCAGGGAACTCGCCGCAATGCGGGCAGACGGCCTGATCGATTACGACAGGAATACCTTCCGAATTCTGGAGTAAGTGAAGAAGATATAGTATAATGCATAAAGAAAAAGATTGAAAAAGGAGAGTAGTTGCAGGAGATGACATTTCAACTAGGAAAATACCAGGAGCCGGATTTCAGCGAAGAGAAGTTTGTAAACGCACCGGAGGCGAAACTGGCCCGGGCGCCCAGAGATAAGGCGGCGCCGGACGGATTCCACGCCATGTCCATTTTTCCGGAATACTTCAAGGTCAAAGGCAGGTGGATCCTGCCGAAGGATTCAAGGATGGACTGCGTCGCGGTGCTGGAGGACGATGAGATCTTCGTCCGTGAGTTCAGAAATATCAGGGAGGGAGACCTGATCTTTGTCGGAAGGACCGAGAACTGTGAGGAAGGGATCTACGTCCATGATAACGGGTTCACCTTCCCGGGAGAAGAGAAAGAGGATTCCAATTCCTTCGCCTTCCGGCAGAGCAGGAGCAGGGAGACCGCCTTCTCATACGATTACAGCAGCATTTTCGAACTGCTCGAATACGAGCGGGAGCACGGATTCATCACCTGGATCCTTGGCCCGGCATGCGCCTTCGACGCGGGAGCACGGGACGCCTTTTCCGACCTGGTCCAGCGGGGCTATGTGAACGCGCTGCTGGCCGGAAACGCGCTGGCCACCCACGATCTGGAGGCGGCCTATCTGGGAACGGCCCTCGGCGTGGACATCAGCACGCAGAAGCCCTATTTCAACGGGCACTACAACCACCTGATCACGCTCAACAAGATCAACACCTATGGCTCGATCCCGGCTTTCATCGAAGCTGAGGGCATCGATAACGGAATCATCTACAGCTGTGTGAAAAACAACGTGCCGATGGTGCTCAACGGCTCGATCCGGGATGACGGACCGCTGCCGGAGATCTATGAGCACACCTACGTCGGACAGGATGCCATCCGGGAGCAGATCCGAAAGTCGACGACCGTGATCGGCATGGCCACCGTGCTCCACACGATCGCGGCCGGGAACATGACGCCCAGCTACCGCGTGAGTGAGGACGGAACCGTCCGGCCGATCTACTTCTACACGATCGACACCTCGGAGTTCGCGGTAAACAAGCTCGGCGACCGGGGCAGTCTGGCAGCCAAGGGAATCGTAACCAATGTCCAGGATTTCGTGAAGAACCTGGCGGAGAACCTGCGATAAAGAGTCTGAAGCTATGATAAAGAAACACTGGCCCATTTTATTCGCCATTCTGATGGTGGTCATCAGCATCGCGCTCGGAATCGCCGCATCGCACTCGACCGACACGGGATATGCGATCGCAGCCGGCGTGGTCATCTTCATGGTGCTGTTTCCGCTGGCAGGTGCAGTCCTCGGGGGCTGGTACGGCTGGAGGATCCACTCGCCGCTCAAGTGGCTGCTGGCACCGGCCGCGTTCCTGGGAGTCTGCCTGTTCCTTTTGGCAACGGACCTGATCACAGGCAGCGGATCGATCGAGATCGATACGTACGGCGGAGTCAGTTCGCCAACAGGAGCCGCGTGCCTGGCGGCGGAAGCCGTCGCAGCCGCGATCTCCTGGGCAGTAAGAAGGAGAAACAGATGACGGAGAGATCATGTGTAGACTGCGGACTGCAGGGCTGTGAGAGCCCCGCCGGGAAGACCCCGGAATTCTGCGCCGCGGAAGACCTGCCTTTGGAAGTGCTGGAGAAGGTCAGACGGCTCTATGAAGAGGAGGAGAATCGCCGGGTGTCGGTGATCTCTGCGGAGATCGAGGATGAATTCTATCTCAGATATACCCAAGTCGGATCGTAG
>JAZNNY010000088.1:0-11206 GCA_045580505.1 Lentihominibacter sp. | reverse complement strand
CGATCCGACTTCCTTGCTTGAGGAGACACAGCGGGGCGAATTCACGCCGCTCTCCGAGAGGGAGATGCTGGAGGAGCTGAAGACGTTCGTAGAGAATCTGACCTGCGACTGCGCGTTCATCACACACCATACGATTTCCGGCGTCAACCTGACCGGTCCGGACTTCCTGCGCCGAAAGGACAAGATCCTCGCAGCCCTTGACCGCGAGATCAAACATGGGAATCTGGATATGATGGCGGCGGTCAGACGCGCGAAACAGACGCTGTGACGATGCAATAGGTCTTGCCGTGATGCAGGCGGTGACATATACTTTACTCTAGGAAGAAATCATATTGAAAGAGGAGTGGAGGCTTGTCATGGATGGATCTGTTACAACGATTGTGGGGTTCGCAGCGATAATCTGGTGGATTCTCGAAATCATCGGGAACTGGAAACTGTTCAAGAAAGCGGGCAGGTCGGGTTGGCTCAGCATCATCCCGTTTGTAAACATCTACACAGAATTCAAGCTCTGCTGGAAGGGAAACCGCGGAATCCTGCTGATCATAGCGTTGATGGTAGCAAACGGTATCTCGCAGCCGGCAGCGGAGGGACCTACCGGACTCATGGTTGTGGCCGGTATTGCGGCAGTCGTCGCAATTTATCTGCAGATCGTCGAGAGCCATAAACTCGCGAAAGCCTTTGGCAAAGGAATGGGCTACACACTGATTCTGATCATATTTGACCGCCTCGGCAGGATCGTGCTGGGGTTCGGCAGCGCACGGTACATCGGCAAGCGATAGAACAGGAGGACAATCAATGAAGACATCGGACATCAAGAGGAAACTGACACTGATCATTGCGGCTTTCATCATGGCGACAACCTTTGCGGTATTTCCCGCTGATACGCATGCATCTTCCCGCACAGAGTTTAAGTTTGATATACCGAAATCTCTGTACATTAGTAAGTATTACAGGGAAACAATTGCGATATGGCTGACCCCTGTGAACGGTCGGTATAACGAAGAGGGCACATATGTAGATGACCAGAAAGCGATTACTGCCAAATCCAGCAAACCGAAGGTCATCAAAGTGGTCAAGGATCAGGGCCGTTGTGTCATGATTCCTAAGAAAAAGGGGAAGTCCCGGATCACGGTGACGTTCAAGGATGAAAATGGCGCTACCAGAACGCTCAGTAAAGTTTTCATCGTAAGAACCTACCCGAGTTTCATCAAAAAGCTTCGCGTGAATGGGAAAAAGGTAAACTTTAAGAGGGACATCAACCGCACCGAGTTTTTTACGAACAAGACAAAGGTGAAAATTAAGTTCACCCTGAAAAAAGGATGGAAGAAGACTGAAATACGCGGCTATTATATTAAGAAGCACGGCGATAAAATTGAAATGCCGGAGAAGGAACTCAAAAAGGCTCTCAAGGGGAAAACCTTTAAATTTCCGAAGAAGTATCGTGGGATGAATGTGTTCACCCGCATTCAAAAAGGAGATGATTATCTGGATTACGAGGTAGCGTTTTTGAAAAAGTGACAATTATGCGAGGACAGACAGAGGAAACGGACCAACATGACGAAAAGAATCAATTCAACCCCTAAGAAAGATGGCTTCAGAATGCCCGGCGAGTTTGAGCCGCAGCAGCAGATATTTATGATCTGGCCGGAGCGGCCGGACAGCTGGAGGAACGGTGCAGTGCCGGCGCAGCAGGCGTATGCGGAGGTGGCTGCTGCCATCAGTCAATTCGAGCCGGTCACCATGCTGACAAATCCCGACCAGTTTCTCAATGCCAGAAACCGCTTGCCGGAGGAGATCCGGGTGGTTGAGATGACCAGCGATGATGCCTGGGCGCGGGACTGCGGACCGACCTTCGTCAAGAACGACAAAGGGGAACTGAGAGCCGTGGACTGGGAGTTCAACGCCTGGGGCGGCCTCTATGACGGCCTGTACTTTCCCTGGGATCAGGACAACCTGGTAGCGAGGAAGATCTGCGAACTGGAGGGCGTTGATTCATACAAACCGGAGCAATTCGTTCTGGAAGGCGGCAGCATTCACGTGGACGGAGAGGGGACCGTGCTCACCACGGAGATGTGCCTGCTGAGCCCGGGCAGAAATCCGCACCTGAGCAAGGCGGAGATCGAAGAGATGCTGAAGGAAAACCTGGGCGCCGATAAGGTCATCTGGATCAAGGACGGCATCGATCCGGACGAAACAAACGGACACGTCGACGATGTCGCCTGCTTCATCCGGCCGGGCGAGGTGGCCTGCATCTGGACGGAGGACGAGGCGGATCCATTCTACCGGGTCTGCCGGGAGACCTATGAATTCCTGTGCGGACAGACGGATGCCAAAGGCAGGAAACTCCGGGTTCACCGGCTGACCATGCCGAAAGTGCCGGTCAGGTTTTCAGGGGAGTTTGACATCGACAGAACGGAATACACCATCCCGCGCGAAGATGGAGAACTGTGCATAGCGTCCTATATGAATTTCCTGATCGTGAACGGCGGAGTCATCGTTCCCCAGTACGGAGATGAGAGGGACAGCCTTGCCCTGGAGCAGATCCAGGCCATGTTTCCGGAGAGAAAAGTCGTAGGGGTAGCGACAAGGGAGATCGTATACGGCGGCGGGAACATACACTGCATCACCCAGCAGATGCCAATGAGATGATTTTTTGCGAAAAAATGCTTGAAAAATGAACGGTTTCGGGTGAAAATAGGGGTATCACTTCTAACTTATAGAACAGGGGTAAAGAACATGAGAAAACTATCGAAGCATCGGACGAAAACGTTTGCGCTCTGCGTGATCGCTGTTGCGGTTGCGATTACAATGGCCATGCCGCAGCAGGCCAGCGCCGCAAACGACGTGAAGAAGCCGAAGGCAACGAACGTCCAGTACATTACGAAGGAAGGTAAGAGGACGGGCATCAAGTCATTTACCATCAGCCCGTATTCCTATTACAACATCAGCCAGGATCAAAAGATCAATGCAGATGGCGACCGGACCCTGAAACTGGACGACGCCAAGCTGCTGCAGATCGCCAAGAGTCAGATTTTCCCCAAATGGGGTATCATTGCGGAAGGTATCTTCCGTGATCAGGCGAATCAGCTGGTTACCATCGAGGGATCGGGGATGATGTCTTCCGACTACTCCGCTAAAAATTCCTTCGATCGGCATTTCTCCACTGGCACGGTGACCAATGGATACGACTATGACTGGTCAGTGTCTGATCTGGCCCAACTTTTCGCCCAAGAGAAATCCTCTCAAAAAGGCAAGACCTGCTGGGATGAGACCAGAGTCACCGGAATCACGCAGATCAACAGCCTGGATGGAGCGAGGACTCTGATGGGACAGGAACTCCGCAACTGCTCCGATGACAACGATGTCTCGAAGGACGATTTCCTGGGCAACGGCTATCAGAAGAATGAGGATAAGCGAAGGCTGCCGGATCTGGAAGACTCCAAATCCGGAGACGGCTTTGCGAATATTGTCACCTGTGTGAACCGGGCCGGCGCTTCCGGAGACTACGACTATGTGACCTTCGGACTTGCGGTCTATGACTTTGACATCACACCGGTTGCGGCTGAGAATCTGAAGTACGTCGAGGAGGCAGACAACGATTATACGGACGGTGAGGGGGAAACGGTGACCGGCCAGAACATTCTTCTGGGTAACGCCGGCAACATCAATAAAGTCGGAATATCCTACCAAAAGGACAGAACAAACGGGACAACCTCCTATCTCAGAAATAACACTACGCAGGAAGTCACCCAGTCCTCCGGCCTGGAGAACAGCGTGTCCGAAGAAAGCACCATCGGCACCGATGATACCTTTGAATGGGGCATGGAGCAGGAGATCGGACTGGAATTAAATATGGGCGGATTCGGCCCAGGGATCCAAACGGCAGCAGACCCGGCACCGTGCATGTTCCCGCGCGCGACGCTGAACATCAGCAACTCCTGGCATGAACTCTGGTCCACGACCAAGAGCAAGAGCGAGACCCAGTCCTCTACTAAGACCAAGACTACAAATACGGAAGTCACCCTCCCGGGACATACGATCGCCACGGTCGAACAGAGCCTGGAAAACACCAAGACCACGGAGAACTATCAGCAGCCGGTCATCCTCAGCTATAAAGTTGCTGTTTTCGCCATGAGCGGCGACTACTTCAACGGCGCTTCCGGCGGCATCGAGAACAGCAGATACGACAAGCAGTGGATGAGCGTGATCTTTGACGGCTCCGATGATCCCGGCACCAGCGGATGCTATGCGCTGGGAAGCCTCTATAACCGGGCAGTGACTAATCAGGACACCCAGGGCTACGACGGCGCCAAGGGAAAATACAGATCCTGGTGCGATAAGTCCGCCTGGAATTCCAGCAGCAAGATCAATTGGAGCGACATTTCAAACACCCTTACCAGGGATACCAGGTCCAGCCACAGGATCGAGCTCGGCACAGGCAAGAAGGCGACCACGATCAAAGAACTGGCCGCAGAACTTCCCCTGATTGAGAAAGCCCAGATGCTGACATCCAAGCGCGAATCCATCACTTCGAATGTAGAGCAGATCATACCGCTTTACTCGCTGGGCTCTGTCACCATGAAGTCAGGATCGAAAGAGTACGAGATGAAGCCGGAAGATACTCTGTATCTGGACTCCATCGACTTGGAAGGATATGACACAGAAGGCGCAGAATTCTATGAATTCGACAAGGCCTGGGGAGAATGGGTTCTCCTGGACAAAGATGATAAAATCATAGAGGATGGCACTGATCAGGATGAACTGAAGGACGAAGAAGGTAAAGTAAAGGCAGGTCCGGTCATCCTCGAAAACGAAGATGACACCCAGAAAGTAACCATTTCGTCCGACGGGGAAGGTTTCCAGGGCAAACAGAAGCTCAAGTGGAGACTGATCCCCAATAAGGTAGTAGATGGAAAGGAGGTTGCGGATAAGGATACTGCAATCGTCTCCAATGTGGAACTGACCCGGGCCGCGGATTCAGATGAGTATGCCTTTATGACAAATGGAGAAAAAGAAAATGTTAACAGCCCGACCATAACTCTGAACGTCAGGGATACGGCAAACGACATCGTGAACTTTGAAACCGAAGGCGCCTACAAGGGCCCGATGAATGAGAAGGTGAATCTCAGCCATGTGTTCACAGCAAACGCCGTGGATAAAACCGGAAAGATCCGGAATGTGCCCGTGTTCTGGGAGTCAAAGGGGACCGAGGGAATCACCGTTGACATAAGCGGAGAGGCCACATTCTCCAAGAAGGGAGTCTATAAGGTCAGACCTTACAGTTATAACATGAATAGAGAGAAGGTCGTTCAGCTGGACGAGTCCGAGAAACCCGTATGGCTGGAGATCACGGCTCAGGACAAGGCAGCCCTCACCAGCATCGTGATGAACAAGCCGGAACTGGATGAGGATGATACCACCCTGTCCGAGGGGACGACCGCTCTGGGATTTGACCTGGGCAGTTATACCCATTTCTTTGATCAGTACGGGGACAAGTGGACGGGGACAGAAGCTAATCCTCTGCCGGAGGTCAGATACGGAGTAAGCCCGCGGGACGGCGCATATATCGACGGTGAGAACATACTGACCGTCACGGAGCCCGGTACCTACACGGTCAGCGCTAAGGCCTATGATGAATCCGGAAGTGACACCGGGATTGCTATCAAGCCGATCCGAATCACGGTAACAGAGCAGGACCGTCTTGCTTCCATCACCATGGATGAGCCAGCATTAAGCAGGAGTCAGCGTACCCTGCAGGATCAGGATGACTGCATCACGGTCGAGAATCTGAAGGGACTTCTGACCTATTATGATCAGCGCGACGATGAGTGGACCGGGAAGAAGCCGAACGTCACCTTCTCCATCGTGGGAGAGCCGGAGGATGCTGAGATCAAGGGCGGCAACTTCTACGCCTACGCCCCCGGAACATATACCATTCAGCCTTCTGCAACCGGATATACGATCAATTCCATCAAAATCGTAATCCTGGAAGACCAGCATCTGGTGCTCAAGACGGAAGATCCGGGCAGGCAGTACCTGTATGCGGATGGCGATACAGTTGAACTGGAACTGGAACGGTACATCAACGCGACCACCGGATACGGCGGGAAATGGAAGGGCCAGGTGCCCGAACTGAAGTTCACGCTTGACAGTGCGACCGCAACGAACGCTGCGAAGATTGAGACGAAGACCGTCTACGACAGTGATGATGACTACGTTGGATCCGACAGGCATTACTTCAGTACCAGCCTGCCGGGTGAATATACGGTACACGTGCAGCCCGTGAAGGCCAGTGAATACTCTGACGCCCTGGATGACATGCTCATCCGAGTGGTCAAGGGCAAAAAGGTGGCCAAGATCGAATTCAGGAATATCAACGAAGAAGCCGATCCGGAGGCACTCACGATCAATGCCGAAGCATCGACCTATCCTTCGATCGACCTCAGCCAGTATCTGAACTACTATGACGGATATGGCGAGCAGATCGACCCGGCCAGGGATCATGTGAAGATTCCGGACTGCGAGTACACGGTTCTTTCTCCGGCGGTCAGTGAAGACAGTGACCCTTCCTATGAACTGAACCGTGAGGTGTTAACGGCTTATGAGCCCGAGTTCTTCTTCGTAAAAGCCGAGATGAACGTGACGAATAACGATCCGTCAGGGGAGGGAGAAGATACGATTCTGGAAGCGAACACAGGTTTTATGGTATCCGATATCAACTGGCTGCACGACTTCTCCGGAGAATGGGAGATTACCAGGCAGCCGACCTGCACGGAGGACGGCATCAGGGTCAAGCGGTGCACGGCAGGAGAAAACTGCATCAACCACGATAAGGAAGCGTGCTCTGAGGTGATTACCGACAGCATTCCGGCGACAGGGCATGAATGGTCAAAATACTATAGGTTTGACGAATCCGACCACAGTTTATACACGGTCTGTGAAGTATGCGGCGAGGTAAATGAGGAGTCCAGAACGCTGTGCCATGGCACTCTTGCGGGCGGAGTGGATAGCAAAGGAAGACCAGTCCCATATGGGGATTATGCTACCTGTACAAAGACGGCAAAATACATGGTATCCACCCAGAATGGTCAGGAACCAATTGAAGTCCCCGCCCTGGGACATCACTGGGGCAGTGAATTCGAAGTAACAAAGCCGGCGTCCTGCACCGAAACCGGTGAGGAATCAATTAAATATGTATGCACAAGATGCGGCGAGGAAGGGGAAACGGAATTCTACCGGACGATCCCGAAAGTGCAGCATGAGGCAGAACCGGATGCCTGGGACTATTATACGGATGACAGCGGGCATGTCTACAAGGAAACCTGCGAGGACTACGGCCTGAAGATCGCTACCTGCAAGTTTGAAGGCTGCGATGAGCAGCTGTACAACCTGATCTCGCCCACCGGCCATGAATGGGACGAGGGCAAAGTGGTGACCGAGGCCACCAGCACGAAGACCGGGCTCAGGCAATACACCTGCACGCATGGATGCGGAGCTACGAAGACGGAAGTCATCCCGGCTACCGGAGGCCAGGAGGCGGTCGATGCAGCTGCAACTGCCAGCACCGCCATTGCAAAGGCAGGAAAGGTCAATGCCAAGGCCTACTCCGCTGCATCCTACAAGGCAGTGAAAGACGCAGCCAGCGCCCTGGAAAAGGTGCTTGCGAATCCAAACGCAACGGCAGCCCAGATTAAGGCTGCGACGCAGAAACTGCAGAAGGCGATCAGCGCCCTGAAGATGAACCAGAAGCTGAGCGTCAAGAAAAAGACGATCAAGGTCAAGGTAAAGAACCTCAAGAAGAAGGCTCGCACGGTCAAACCGCTGACCGTGAAGGGCGCCAAGACCAAGGTCACCTACAAGGGAGTCGGTGTGGGCAAGAAGTCGAAGAAGGCTCTGAAGATCAATAAGAAGACCGGCAAGATCAAGGTAAAGAAAAAGACCAAGAAGGGCACCTACAAGATGAAGGTGACCATCACCGCAGCCGGCAGCGCTAAGTATGCAGCGGCCAAAAAGACGGTCACGGTCGTCATCAAGGTTAAGTAAGAGCCTGACTCACCGTCTGCACGAGCAGCTTCGAAATACAGACTTCGATCTCAGACAGGTGATCCCGGATGTCAAGAACAGCATCCGGGGTCACCTTTTTATTATATTCACGGTACCAGATCCGATGCTGATGGGGCGTGTGCCCGTGCTGCTTCTTAAACTCCCGGTAAAAGAACTTGGGATCCGAGAACCCCACCAGATAACCGATGTCCGGAACGGACAGGTCGGGCCTGCACAGAAGCAGGTGCTCCGAATGATAGACGCGTAGCTCGTGGAGAAAATTCCGAAAGGTCTTCAGCGACGATTCCTTAAAGAATCTGGACAGGTAAGTGTAGCTGATATGCTCCAGTTCGCAGATATCCCGCATGGTGATCTTCTCATCGTAATGCTCCAGCATATAGGCCATGATCCGCTCGAAACGGTCCTTCAGCGGGGCGGCGATTTCTCCGCTTCCGTTGATATGATCGAAATACTGGAAGCGGCTTCGCATGATCCGCAGGAGTTCATCCGCCATGTCCAGGTTTCGGGTCTCCTCTCCCCTGTGAATATGATTGGAAAGGATGGCGAGCAGAAGCAGCCTGACGCGGTCGATGGACTGCTTCTGCACGGGGGTCAGCTGGCGGCTGCTGCACACGTAGTAGAGATGGTGGTAGCCTGCCTTTGCAAATTCCGGATGCTGAAGGTCGATGTGGATCGAGGCCGCAAGCGCCCGGTCCCCCTCGGCGGGAGCGGAGATCGTGTGGATGTCATAGGTGTCCGCCTGCAGGATGTCGCCCGGGAGAAGCTCGTGCCGCCGGTGCATATGATAGACCTGGAGTCTCCCCTGCAGACACAGGATGAACTCGAAGGCGTTTTTGTGATAGTGGGGCGTCTGGCGCCGGCAGTCGATCACGCTGACGGCGATCGGGGCGTTTTTCGCAAAGGCAGGATTGATCTCTTTGGCAAGCATGACAACCTCCAAAAACAGTTAATATTTAGACTAATTATATGATGATACGATAAAAAAGTCTATTTTTTTGAGAAAGGAATAGAAATATAATAATAGAAAAAGGAGGGAGAGCCATGATTACAGATAAGAAAAGCCCGTATCGTTTGGTAACAGAGGAAGAACTGAACGTTCTAAAAGAGAGAGAAAACGCTTTGTTCATGAAGAGAACGCCGAAGAGTCTGGAGGCATTCCGGAAGGCGCACGAGAACCTGCTGGACGGTGTTCCCATGCCGTGGATGGCAGACTGGGGAACCGATCATCCGATCTTTCTTGAGAAGGCGAAGGATCAGAAGTGCTGGGACATTGACGGAAATGAGTACATCGATTTCTGCCTGGGCGATACAGGCGCGATGTTCGGGCACTCTCCGGATGCGACGGCGAAGACGATCGCTGAGAGAGGAAACTGCGGCATTACGACCATGATGCCGACCCTTGACGCGCTGGAGATCGGAAAGGAACTGAGCAAGAGATTCGGCCTTCCGACCTGGCAGGTTGCTATGACGGCAACGGAGGCCAACCGGTACGTCATCAGAAATGCGAGAACGCTGACCGGCAGACCGAAGATCCTCGTGATGCAGGAATGCTACCACGGAAGTCTGGATGAGACCCTGCCGCACATCGGCGAGGACGGGAAACTGTGCCTGCGTTCTGAATACGATTCCAACCCGGGACTTCCCAAAGACCAGCTGACAAGGGTCGTTGAGTTCAATGATCTGGAAGCGATGGAACGGGAACTGGCTTACGAGGATGTGGCCGCGGTACTTCTGGAGCCCGTCATGACCAACTGCGGCATGGTGCTTCCTGAAGAGGGCTACCTGGACGGCGTCAGAGCCCTGTGCGACAAATACGGTTCCTATATGATCATCGATGAGACCCACACCTTCTCCGAGGGGTACGGCGGCTACACAAGGGCGCACGGCCTGAAGCCGGACTTCATCACGATGGGTAAATCTCTGGCTGGAGGCGTGCCGATCGCAGTCTACGGATTCACCCGCGAGATCACAGAGAAAATCGGAGAAATGTACGGCAACGGAGGCGTGTCCGATCCGATGGGAATCGGCGGAACACTTGCGGCCAATCAGTTCGCCATCGCCTGCATGAGAACGCAGCTGGCGGAGGTAGCAACGGAAGAGGCCTTTGAGAAGATGTTTGCCGGCCTTGCCAGACTGGCCGATGGACTGGAGGCAGTCCTGAAGAAGCACAATGTACCGTGGAGCCTGACCCGGTCCGGCGCGCGCTGTGAGCTTCAGTTCATGCCGACCTCACCGAAGAACGGCACCCACGCCAAGGATCACTTTGACTGGGATCTGATGTATTATACCCACCTGTATCTCCATAACCGGGGAATCGTTATCACGCCGTTCCACAACATGATGCTCGTCTCTCCGGTCACGACGGATGAGGACATCGACCGGCTGATCAATGCCTGGGATGATTGCATCGCGGAACTGGCGGAGAAGGGGACGTTCAACCGTTAAACGCCGTATAGATCGCCCGGATGGCAGCGCGGAAGTCCGCGGCATCCACGCCGACGATGACGTTGATTTCGCTGAAGCCCTGGTTGAGCATCCGGATGTTGATGCCTTGATCTGAGAGCGCGGTTGTGATCTGGGAGGCCACGCCGACGGTTCGGGAAAGACCGAGGCCGACGACTGCGATCAGGGCGATGTCCTCGATGACGGAAATGTCATCCGGGTGCAGCTGCTGTTCGAAGGCGCTGATGACCTCATCCAGCTGATCCTCGATGGCTTCCTTCTCGATGACGACGGAGAAGGAGTCGATGCCGGTTGGGATGTGGTCGAAACTGATGCGCAGGTCTTCCAGCACAGCCAGAGCCCGGCGGACGAAGCCGATCTCATTGTTCATCATGCTCTTGTAGATGTTGATGACGGTAAAGGGCTGTTTTCCTGCAATACCGGACAGGATCCGATCATTATCGTAAGACGACTCGGTCGTGATGATGGTGCCGGGATCCTCCGGAGCATTGGTGTTGCGGATGTTGATCGGGATGCCGGCCTGGCGGACCGGGAAAACGGCCTCCTCGTGGAGCACGCTCGCGCCCATGTAGGACAGCTCCCGCAGTTCCATATAGGAAATGGTTTCAATGGGTTTCGGATTCTCGACGATTCTGGGATCGGCCATCAGAAGGCCGGAGACATCGGTCCAGTTCTCATA
>JAZNNY010000087.1:0-19210 GCA_045580505.1 Lentihominibacter sp. | reverse complement strand
CTTGGGGGGTGGGGGGGGCCGGACCCCGGCTGACCCGGGCGCAGGACGGCGGATTGCGAAGCAATACGCGTAAGCCCCGTATGCTCCACCATAACGCAAAAGGACGGCACACGCCGTTCTTTTGTGTTACTGTCGAAACCTATATACGGGGCGAGAACCCGAAAGGGCCCGACAGTCCAGTGGACTGTCGGGGTCCGAGCACGGCTGAGCCGCGCGCAGGACGGCGGATTGCGAAGCAATACGCGTAAGCCCCGTATGCCCTGCCAGGACCGCAGGAGCTTTGCTCCGTGGCGGTCTACGGCCGAGCCCTGCACAGCAAATTGCGATTTGTTCCAAAAATGCGACCAAGCCATTTGTATTTTCAACGTTCTCAGCGATTCTTGGTCGCAAATTCGTTGTAAACCGCCTGCCGGGGCACCCCCCAGTAACCGCCACTCGAATCTCGGTCTCAGATGCCGCTCAGTACACGATTCCGTTCGCCGTTATGTAATCCGCGCCCATCCGCTTATACTTCCGGGCGGTTTTCTTGTTCGGGATGGTCCAGACGCCAACCTCGATGCCGGCCCTGTGAAACCGCTTAATGGTCTTTTTTTTGACCCACTTATACTTGACGGAGATGCCGTCGATGCCGGCCTTTTTCACTTTTTTGATCGCGGAAGAATACCGGGATGCCGGCAGGCGCTTGCAGAGGTACATGGTTGAGATCTGATCCTCCATGCCCATTTCCCGTGCCATCCTTGCGGCATCGGCCACTGCCCTGTATTCAAAGCTGATGATGATCGCCGGGCGGTCTCCAATGTAACTGAGCAGGTACTTCAGCGCTTTCCCTGATAGCCGGTGTTTCAACTCGACCACCGGGATGGCCCCCTTTGAATACCCGTAGATCGTATCCAGCGCCTGCTCCGCGGTCGGGATCTTCTGTCCGCTGTACTTATGAATGCCATTGCCGCTGCGAATGCTGTACTTATGCAGACTTGCCCTGCTGATCTTTCGGATCTTAGCCTTCTTTCCGCACATGCGCCGGGTATTGTCATCATGCATGACCAGCAGAAGCGGGTCCTCGCCATCCTTGTACTTCGCCTCCCAAATGTCAAACTCAACACCGTAAAGGCCCTTTTTCTTCGCGGCCAGCCTGAATGCCGCAATCGTATTCTCCGGCGCCTTGGCGCTCAGACCTCTATGTGCCACATATTTTGTCTTCCCGGCAGCAAAACTTCCCGGCGCCGCCACGCTCACGGCAAGCCCCAGGCAAATGATCATTGATAGTATTCTGGCAGTTTTCTTCATCTCTCTTTCACATACCCCTTTCCCCTACTGAATATACACGATCGCCGTCTTCCGGAAGGCGGTGATGATCCGCGTGAGGCCGGAGTAGAACAGGCCCGCGCAGTAGATATAGACAACGTCGTCATGCGCGCGCAGGATCAGTCCGCAGAGCAGAGCAGCCAAAGCGATCAGCACATTGATGATGCCGGTTGCGAGCTTGAATCTCCAGGACGCTGCCCCATACTCTTTCGCCTCGAATGCGCCCAGAATATCAATCACTCCTGAGAAAGCATAGAGGCCGAGCAGGTACACAACCATATAGGCCATCGGGACATTCTGCATCGATGCCGTAAGCAGGCTGAAATCCAGCAGGATCACCCCGATGATGAGGATGGATCTGCCGCCGATCATATGGCGCGCCATCGACCTGTAATAGACAATATACCGAATCCCCATCACGAACAGGGTAATACCGAGAATCCCCAAAGCGATCTTCAGTCCGTCACCCGGAATCAGGGCCATGATCAGGCTGCCCAGGATCATGACCAGGCCGAGCAGGACATCTCTGATCCGTTGCATCTTGTTCACTGTTTTCCCTCCCGTATCTGTTTCTCCAGTCTGGCATAATCGCGGTTTCCCTTAAGGCCGCGGTCTCCGGCTTCAATGGAAATCCCCGCCAGCCGGCTGCCGCTGCTGTAGATCTTGTTCGTAACCATGCTCTTCTGTTTCATGGCCGCGGTAAAAAATCTGCCCAGCCAGGTCTCTGCCTTTTCTTCCCTGCCGGTCTCCATGTATTCGGGCTGGAATTTCTCCAGATCGAACTCCTCGATCTCCAGTCCGGAGAGTTTCTCCCCGAGTCTCTTCCAGTCCTCGCACGCATCCAGCTGCCGGGTCACGAGGATCCTCTTGATCTCCTTCTCGTAGGGCAGCGCTGCTTCAACATCATAACAGTCTCTTACAAAGGCAGGCTCGTCCCCTCTCAGGTATTTCAGGGCGTGGATCATCTGGCAGAAGGCATGCAGGTAGTCCGATGGATTATTCTTAAAGACCTCCTCATATCCTCCCCAGGCAGGCAGATATCTGTACCGCATGAAACTGTAGTCGGGCAGATGACCGGCCCGGCCGTGCCCCAGGTTCATGATGGAGTTCTCCCCGGTCTGATAGATGCTGCTGGTATAGATGCCCCGGTCCAGATCATCGTCTGCAGAAGGGCTGTGACGGAAGGTGATCTCCCTTTCTTCAAAGCCCCCGTCCTTTGGAATCATCTCATAAAAATGATAATTGGTATTGTTGATGACGAGCGAAGGCGTTCCTGCGAAATACTGGTGCGCCCAGGTATCCGCCAGAACGTGCATGGCGATCCCCGCCGCCTGCAGGCCGTTTCCCTTCGCCAGCTGCACCGTATCCGCCGTCAGCGGTCCGTTCGGTCCGCAGATCAGCCGGTACTTCTGCCGGTATCGCCTGGAGCAATGCTTTTTCTCCGCATAAAGATCCCTCGGCAGGAAGTGAAACGAAGCCCAGATCCGGGTGATGTCCTGCAGACCGATCACGTCGGTGTTTGCATCCATCAGTTCCAGCTGCAGCTGGGTCGTCGCAGCCGCGCGCGGCGCCTTCAGTTTGCCGAGCAGGGTTTTGGAGCACAGATCGACGAACTGGGCGCTGTAGGCGATGTCGAGACTCTCCGCGTGGGAGTATCCCGCCAGAAAGGCCGCGCAGTATGTCGCATAGTAATGAAAATCTTTCTGCATGCTCCCTCCTTCACTCTCCTTTCACTGCCGTCCATGCTCCGCCTGCCGCTGAACTCTTTAGGCAGGCTTCCACAAAACGCATGCTCCAGATCCCGTCATATACATCCGGGAATTCCCTATCAAAAGGCAGGCCTGCCTTTTGATGAGACAGCGCCTCCATAAAGTTCCGGTAGATCTCCGCGAAGGCAAGGCAGTAGTTCTCGCCGGTTCCCTCCGGCAGGTGCTGCCGCACAGATTCCTTCCCGTGCCCTTCGCACACGATGACCGTTCCCGGATCCTCCAGCGTCCAGCGGATGCTCCCTTCCGTCCCGTAGACCTCAAGACACAGGTCGCCCCTTCTTCCAGCGGCCACATTCGAACACCAGAGGGTCCCTTTGGCTCCCTCCTCATACCGGATGGTCGCGGTGAAATTCGTATCCAGGACCCGGCCCGCCCCGATCACGTTCATGTCGGCGGAAAGTTCCTTCATCGTCAGTCCCGTGACGAAGGACATCATGTGCTGGGCGTGCACGCCGATGTCGGCGCAGCAGGTGGACGGCCCGGCCTTGACCGGATCGATGCGCCAGCGCATGCCGGGCTCCAGATCCTCATTTGGCGGAAGCAGGTTCTCCGAAAGGAACTCTCCCTTGACAAACAGAAGTCTGCCCAGCCTTCCCTCTTTCACCATTTCGCGCATATACGCCGCGGCGGGAATGGCGGAGTAGGTATAGGTCACGGCAAAGAGCAGGTCCTTCTCCTCTGCAAGATCTGCCAGCTCCTCCGCCTGGGCCGAGGTATGCGTCAGCGGCTTATCGCAGACGACGTGGATGCCCCGTTCCAGGAAAGCCCTGCAGCAATCGTAGTGGACGTCATTGGGCGCCGCAACGATGACGAAGTCGATCCCGTCCGGGCGGGCTGCCTCCGCCTCCGCCATCTCCTTATAGGAATGGTAGATCCGGTCCGGCGCGAGTCCCTGCTCCCTTCCGAAAGCCAGAGATTTCTCGTAGCTTCTGGAAAAGCATCCCGCAGCCAGTGCTCCCCTGCCTGTGAGCCGCGCAGCCTTCAGATGGATGCTCCCGATGAATGCTCCCGCTGCTCCGCCGACCATTCCGAATTTCAGTGTGTCCTGCCTTTTCATCCGCAGGCGATCTCCGTCACTGTCGCCAGCAGGCGATCAATGTCGCTTTCCGTGCAGTAAGGAGCAAGGCCCACCCGGATCAGGCCGCCTGTCTCCGTGAGGCCGAGCGCCTCAATGACCTCGATGGCGTAGAAGTCCCCGTGCCATGCATTGATGCCCTTGTCCCCGAGGATCTTCGTCACCTCTTCCGGGGCGTGTCCTTCCATCGTGAAGGCCACGGTCGGCGTTCTCGGCTCACCTTCAGCCGGGCCGTACACCTTCACGCCCGGAAGTCTTCTGAGCCCGCGGCGGATCCTGGCTGCAAGCGGCGCCTCATAGGCGTCGAAGGCCAGCATGCCGGCAACCACGTTCCTGCGGCGGCCCTCCAGACCCTCGAGTTCCTCTTCAAAGCAGCCTGCGTACTCTGCGCCGGTATCCGCGATCAGGTTGATCGCCTCGGTCATCCCGGCCAGGAATTCGTACTGCGGCGTGGCCATGTGGAATTTACGGCTGCCCTCGGAGATGTCCTCGGCGCCGGCATTGTTGAAGTCCAGGCTGCCGAGCAGTTTTTCATCCATGTAGCAGAGGCCCATGTGAGGCCCGAAGAATTTATACGGAGAGCACAGGAGTACATCGGTGCCGATGGCTTTGACATCGATCGGCATGTGGGCCGCATAGTGGACGGCGTCGACCACGGTTACGGCGCCGACCGCATGGGCCGCGTCGATGTATTTCTTCACGTCCGTGATCGTTCCGATGGCGTTGCTGGCCCAGTTGACCGCGACCACCCTGGTTCTCTCCGAAAGTTTTGACAGGTAATCATCGAAATCGAGCTGGCCGGTCTCAGGATCCATCCTCACCGTTTTCACATTGAATCCGAGCGCGCCGAGCCGTCTCCAGGGCTGGCTGTTGCAGCGGTGGTCGATCTCGGTGATGATGAGTTCATCGCCGGGCTGCAGCGTCTTGGCGATGTTTACTGAAAAATTATAGCTGTGCTGGGTGGAGCCGACGCTAAAGCCGACCTCCTGCGGGGAGCAGCCAAGAAAGTCCGCAGCGGCCTTGAATGCCTCCTGCTCCACTTCGTCTGTAATGTAACTCGCTTTGAAATTACCGCCTTCATTGGCGTTGGTGTAGATGAGATAGTGATTGATCGCATCGATGACCCGCTGCGGGACCTGTGTCCCTCCGGGCCCGTCCAGATAGGCAATCGGGGCTCCCGCTACCTGCAGACCGCAGGCCGGAAACTGGCTTCTGAATTTCTCAACATCGAACTGGAATTCCTTCATGGCGCATCCCTCCTTTTGTACTCTTACAGTAAGTGTACCAAAAGTCAGGCCTTCCCGCCACTAAAATCAATCCTTCCAGACGAAGGTCATGTTCCCCGCTTCTCCACCGTCGATCAGCAGATTCTGTCCGGTCATGAACCGGTTATTCACGCCGACAAAGTAGATCCACTCGGCGATCTCCTCCGGCTCGGCCCAGCGCTTCAGCGGGGTCAGATCCATGATCTGCTGCCAGAGGGTCTCGTCCTCGATCACGCACTTGTTGAGGTCGGTCATGACCCCGCCCGGATCGATGCTGTTGCAGATGGCACGGGGCGCGAGGCGCAGGGCGACGTTTTTCGTGTAGGCAAGCAGGCCGCCTTTGCTGGCCGCGTACTCCGGGAACTCCGATCCCGTGTGGGCGCTTGCCGATCCCACGATCACAACGCTGCGGATCCGGTCATTTTCGATGGCGAAGCGTTCGGTGATGTTGATGGCGCCCTTCAGGTTGACGTCGATATCGCGGCCGGAATCCTGCACTCCGGCGCAATGCACCAGGACCTCCGGCAGTTCCTCTTCCGCAAAGGCAGGAAAGCTCTCCGTCCTGCAGACGTCGGCCAAGTGATGGGTGTATCGCTTATTAGCGATGGACGTCTCTGCGAGATCGATCCCGTGCACCTCATGCCCTCGCTCCAGAAAATATTCCGCTGCTGCCCTGCCGATTCCGCCGGCAGTCCCTGTGATAAGGACCTTCATGGTTGCCCCCTTCCCTCTTACAGGGCCTCCGCCTGCTGCAGGCTGCCGCCTCTGCGGGAATCCCGGTACTGAATATACTGCTCGCCGACCTGTTCCTCTTCCCAGTTTCTGCTGACCCGGTATCCCATCGGGCTGAAGATGACCTCGCACAGAAGTTCCATGAGCGCGCCTGTGATCGAGCAGAAGAAGACCTGCGTCCAGGTCCACCCAAAGAAATGGACGGAGACGATGGTCGCGAACACGAAGTTATCCACGAACTGGGCAATTCCGGTGGAGATAAAGGAGCGGGCAGCGAACGCCTTGTAGCCGGTTGACCTGAGGCGCTTCGCAATGTTCATGTTCAGCGCGGAATTGGTGAGCGCGGCGCAGATCATGGCCGTGCTGCTGCCGAGCACGACGAACCAGCTTCCGCCGATGGTGGCGTTCAGCGCATCGTTGACCTCGGTCATTCCCGTGGTATAGTACTCGCCCCACATGCCCGGGGAGAGCGTCAGCAGTTTGAAGATGCCGCAGGCAGCCAGGTTGACCGCCATGGCCAGAATAGAGATCTTGGCTGCGGCCTTGCCGCCGAAGCGCTTGCATAGCATATCCATGCACAGAAAACTCACCCAGCTGAGCGCGAAGCCGCAGTCCAGCGCCAGGTACTTAAAGGAAATGAGTTCCTTGTTGGCCAGAAGGTTCATCATAATGACGCTTACGATGAACAGAGAAATAACAAGACTTGGGATGTTCCGCAGCAGGATGCGGTAATCCTCCATCTCACGTTTGATCAGATTCATTGAATTGTTCTCCTTTGGTTTTAATATTTTACAAGCAGGATATCGGACCCGAACTGCTTGCGGCTGGCTTTAGTGCCGCCGAGGATTTATTATATCACAGAAACCGGCAGGGTCAAATGGAAAATATCAGGCGGGGCTGTCCTGCCTTTGCCCGAAGAGCTTCAGGAAGGCGTTCAGACTCACCGCCTGGATCCCCGCGAAGGCGATGCCGAGCAGCACGCAGACAAGCCCGTAGGTGGCAAGACCCAGCAGGAGCACGATGATGTTGATCGCGTACATGGCGTAGGCGACCGGAATCCGTTCGTTCTTCTGGTGCAGGATCAGGGCGATGGTGTCCATGCCGACCGCTGTGGCGTTGTTGCTGATGCACAGCCAGTAGCCAAGCCCGACGAAGACGGCGCAGAGGATCATCTCTATGACGGTTCCCGCTGGCACCAGGGGATTCGCCCCGATCTGGCCGAAGCGGAAAATGGCCTCCTTCAGCCAGTCAGGCTCGATTTCCGTGAACAGGTTGAAGCCGCCGACACAGCAGATGCAGCTGAAGATGCTGCCCAGGAAGTTGTCCCGGCCCAGGAAGAGTCCGCACAGGGCCAGCAGGATTCCGGTGACGATCGCGACCCAGGCGCCGACGCTGAGTGCCCCGGTCACGGGCAGGCGCGAGAGGATCATGCTCATGCTCGTGACGCCGCCGTTGATGATGCCGTAGGGAACGGTGACCAGCACATACATCAGATTGATGAGCAGGCCGCCGCAGCCGATCAGTATATATCGTTTGATTTCGTTTTTCCATCCCGATTTCATGCCAATTATTATACATGAAAATTTGCTTTTCTGCCGGGCTTTTGGTATATTGTATTGCGTTAGACGTAGTTAATGGAAAGATAGGTTGGAAAAGATGAAGTATTATCTGATCGATTACGAGAACGTGAACGCCGCCGGGCTGGATGGAATTGAGGATCTTTCTACAGACAGCCGGATCGTTCTGTTCTACACGAAGAACTCCAGCAAGATCGACCTGGGCGTCTTCAATCTCCTGCGCAACACCGAAGGAGAGCTGGCCGTCATCGAAGTGCATCACGGCAAGCAGGCGCTGGACATCCAGCTGGCCTCTTACGTGGGCTTTCTGATCGGGACCGAACCGGCTGACACCGAGTACTACATCGTCAGCAAGGACAAGGGCTACCGCAACATCCAGGACTTCTGGAGCGACCGCCACATCGTCCTCTGCACGAGCCTGAAGGAAGACAGCGAGATCGTCGATGATCCGGCTGAGACGAAATCCTCCGGCAGATCCGGAGCAAGACGCGGCCGCAGGTCCTCCGGCAGATCCGGTCACTCCTCTGCAAAGGCAGGCCAGGCTGAGAAGTCAGAAACCAGGTCAGAGGCGAACTCCGGTGAGACAGCCGGCGAAGGCCAGCATGAGAAGAAGGGCTTTAAGACTAAGGCAGAGAAAAACAGCCGGCATGAGCGCAGCGCCAGAAAGGTGGAAACCGAAGAGGCTCCTGTGAAGGCAGCGGAAGATGCTCCTGCAGCGAAGGAAATTGTTCCCGAAACGGCTGAGGCTGCCCCGAAAGCTGCTGAACCGGCCGCCGAGCAGGCTGCTGAAGAGAAAAAGGCTCCGGTCATGAACGCCTTCGCGGAAGCTGCCGCACTGGCTGCGGCCATGGCTGCCGAGAAGAAGGAGAAGGCTGAGAAGGAGGCCCGGGAAAAGGAAGCCAAAGAAGAGGAAGCCAAAAAAGAGGAAGCTAAAGAAAAAGAAAAGAAAACCTCTTCCAGAAAGTCTGCGAAGAAGAAGACCGAGAAAAAGGCTGACAAGAAGTCCGAGAAGGCCGACAAGGCTGACAAAAAAACCGAAAAGAAGACGGCGGAGAAATCCGCAGAAAAACCGGCGGAGGAAGCTCCGAAGCAGAAGGCTTCCGAGCTTCGCAACGAGGTAAACACCGAGATTCAGAAGATCCTCAGCAAGGAAGGCATCTCCGGTGACGTCATCAACGCCACTGCCTCCTTTGTCTCAAAGAACATCGGCAAGGACGGCTACAAGCAGCTGATCTACCGCGGGATCATCAAGGAGAACGGCCAGAAGCTGGGCCTTGAGATCTACCGCCTGATCAAAGGTGTGCTGTAGGTCCGCAGTCCTGCGGCGCGGGTAACGCACCGCAGATCACACATCCTCGTATCTGCACCCTTTGATCGCCGGGTCAAAACTGCAGATACTCTGATAACCGCAAAACCGGCAGGCAGAGATGCGATTTCCATCTCTGTCTTTTTTTGTTTCACGTTTCGGAACGGCATCGATCTCCCCGCGGAGCATTTCCCCGCAGATCCGGCTGACCTGCTGGTTCGTCACTTCCATCAGCTGCCGAAACTCTTCGGTCTCCAGGAGCGTTCCTCCGGATGCCTTCTCATAGCATTCCTTCTTCGGATTATATTTTACAGGAATGACGATGGACTCCGCCTGATCGGTTCCATCGACCGCCGCATCCATGGCGCCGATCCTGGCGGGATCGTTGATGACGACCCCTTCCATCCGGTAGAACCTGCGCATCCTGCGCTCCAGTTCGCCCGCATCTTCCGGGATCCCTTTTGAATCATCCCCGTCGATGTTAAAGTCACGTATCTTGAAATAGAATACGCCGGCAGGCTCATTCTGCGCCGCAGATCCATCGCCCCCGCCATAGTCTCCCTGCAGGGCCGCGTCCATATAGACCATCAGCTGCAGTTTGTATCCGGACTCGAAGTCCTCGGTGCGGATCTCATTGTTCCCCGTCTTATAGTCGATGATGCGGAGGGCCTGCCCCCCGTCTTCCGTTCCGAGCACGTCCAGCCGGTCGATGATGCCGCGGATGCGCACCTTCGTGCCGCAGGCCTCTACCTCGACCGGTGGAATCTGGGCCGGTCCGCTCCTGCGGCCGAACGGCTCCTCAAAATACATCTGCCGAATGCTCCCCTGCCTGACCTGACAGACGAGCGCCCAGGCGATATCTCCGCAGATCTCAGCGATCCTCGCCATGCGGAATCTGTTGTATTCATCCGCAGCAAACAGGCCTTCCCGGTAGCCTTCGGTATTGTCCTCCAGAATCCGCGCGATGCGGTTTCTGCACTGGTCCTCGGTGACCGTCTGCCAACCGACTTCTGTTCCGTCTTCCATCTCCCGGGAAAACTCCATCATGCACTGGTGGTAGACATCGCCGATTTCCCTGCCGCCGACTTCGAAAAGACGTTCTTCCCTCGCACGCAGCCCATACTGGATAAAGTGGGCGAAGGGGCATCCGCTGAATTTCTCAAGTCTGGAAGCGCTTGCTTCGATCAGGTCCCGGTCTCCCCGGTACAGGGCATCGGCCATCGACTCTCCGAGAGCCTCCCTGTGGTTATCGAAATGGATGCCGCGCATCAGTCTTCCCGTCTGAATCGGATCGTGCTCCCGGTACCAGTCCAGGACCTGTGTCCAGCCATGCTCCGGTTCCTCCTGCCCGGACGCCCCCTTGCGGAGCGCTTCGGCAAGGTAGGGCAGACTTGCCCGGCAAGATCCGATCCGGTCGGGCAGAGACCTTTCGTTCAGGTCGGGCAGAAGCCTGGGCTGCCACTCTTCCAGACTGCGGAACACCTCCGACGGGCGGAGCATGCTCCCGCTTTCATCGCTCTGGGCGCAGCTCACATAAAGGAACTGCTCCGGCAGGGAAAACATCCGGTAGATGGCCAGCTGCTCCTCCATCTGGGCGATCCTCTGCCGTCCGGCAAACTCCAGCTGCATCTCTTCGAGCCGTTCCTTCTCTCGCCTCGAAAGAAGGCCCTCATCTGTCACGTCCAGCGGAAGCAGGCCGGCGTTCGCTCCGGTCACGAGCAGGGCCCGGATCCTTCCCGGTCTCGTTCTCTGCAGCGTACCGACGATGATACAGTCGCTGCTTGCCGGCACCAGGCCGATCTCCAGACTCTCGAGGCCGGCTGTGATCATATCGCGCAGCAGAACATTGGAGATCCGCTTCTCTCCGATGATCTGCGTGACCTGATCGAAAATGCCGCAGATGGCATTCCAGATCTGAGCCGTCTCCGCTGCGCCTTCCGGCAGCTGCAGCTTCTGCTGCTTCTCCAGGATCGCGCTGATCCGGTCCCGGATGGCGAAGTCATCCTGCAGGAAACCCGCCAGTCCCGCAACTTTCTCAGCCGCCGTATTTCTCCTGCCGATTGAATCACGGGCCCGTTCGCAGACTGAAACAAGGAAGGCCCGCATCCGGTTGACCCGCTCCAGTTCCTCATCTGTGTACGTTTCTCCATCCAGGGTGAATTCTTTTTTCCAGCGGCTTCCCCGGATCCGGAACTCCTTCACATAGTTCTCCAGCAGGGCCTCGTCTTCCGCGCTCCAGCCGAGCAGCCCGGACTTGATCATTCCGAGGATTCCGTCCTCTCCGGACCTCCCTGCCAGCACGTCTAAAAAGGACAGCAGAAAACTCACCACCGGCTGGTGGAGAGCTTTTCGTTTCTGGTCTGCAAAGGCAGGAATGTCCCATCGCTCGAAGGCTCTGTCAAGCGCCCTGCCGCGTCCGTCCATGTCGTTGCACAGCACGGCGATCTCCCCATAGCGGTATCCTTCGTCCCTTACCAGCGCCTGGATCATGGCTGCGGCTGATTCCGCCTCTTCGTAAGGGCCGCTGAGCCGGGCAAGGCGGATGCGCTCCGAAAGGCCCTCCCCTTCCCAGATGCTCCTGCGCGGATAAAGGTCCGCCGGGATCTGCTTTCTCTGGTGGTCCGCTCCGGCCAGCTCCGCTGCCTCTTCGAGTTTGCGGACCATCTGGTCCGTCAGCCTGAAGAGTCCCGCGCCGCCGCCCTGAGTCAGAGACCGGATCATCCCGCAGCTTTCCCTGTGAGATACGGATGGGTTTGCTGCGGCCGCCGGGTCCTTGGCTGCCTGCCCCCTTCCGGCCGCCGGGTCCTCATAGGTCAGAACCACGGAAACCTGCGCCGCCGTCTCCAGAAGGCGCCGGATAACCAGCAGGTTTTTCGGGGTAAAAGAATCAAATCCATAGATCCATACATCCGCTCCCCGGACCAGGTCTGATTCGGGAATCCGGTCCGCATAGTAGGTGATGTAATCCTCTGAATCCTGATAGATCCCTTCGATGGCCTCTTCGTAAGCCCGGTAGATCTGCAGCGTGTCCTCAAGTTTCATCACCAGAAAGCTTCCCGCTGCCTTCTCCGGATCCGCGCTCTCCTCCTTCAGGGCGCGGATGACCTCTCCCAGCTGGTCCGGTCCGATCTCATACCGCTTCAGTTCGGAGATCATGGTGTTCATCTGGTCGGCGAAGGAGTTCCCCCTTCCGCGCCCCCGGAAGACGGTCAGCTGCTCATCCATCTGATCGATCAGCACCGACAGCAGCATATGCCTGCCGTATTTGTCGATCAGTTTCGGGTCGTGCCCCTCCAGCGCATGGACGATCTTGTGGCCCAGCGCATTAAAATCCGTCACCATGAGTTCGAGCAGGGCTTTCCTCCCGCTCAGTTCCAGCGCGTCTTTTTCCGCCTGCAGAGAAAATTGATCCGGCACGAGGAGGATGGTCCTCCTCGCGGGATCAATCTGGTCGAAAATATATTTTTCTTTGTCCGTCAGCGCGTCCGCGTAATAAATCGTCAGCATGGATCCGTCATCGGTCTTCTCGGAAGTATGGCAGTCCCAGGCTCTCCGGCGGCTGATTCTCCCTCTTGTTTCTCATTCCTGTCAGGATCAGTACGATGATGGTGACCACGTAAGGCAGCATCTTGTACAGTTCCTTGACGGCCAGGTCCGTACCGGTCGGAATGAACAGGTACAGAATGTACAGTCCGCCGAACAGGAAGGAAGCGAAGATCGCGATGTTCGGTCTCCACAGGGTGAAGATAACCAGCGCGATGGCGAGCCATCCTCTGTCTCCGAACGCGTCATTGGACCAGACGCCGCTCGCGTAGTCCATGACATAGTAGAGTCCGCCGAGTCCTGCGATCATACATCCGATGCAGGTTGCGAAATATTTATACTTGGTAATATTGATGCCTGCCGCGTCCGCCGTCGCCGGATTCTCTCCGACTGCCCGCAGCTGCAGGCCGGTCCTGGTTTTCTTCAGGACATAGGCCGTGATGATCGCGATGATGACCGCGACATAGGCCAGGAATCCGTAGGACAGGAACAGCTTGCCGAACACCCCGGTCGAGTGGGCAAAGGGCAGGGTCTTGCTGAAGAATGCGCTCGTTGCCGACAGGGCGATCGACGGAACGTCGCTTCCGGTCAGTTTGATCAGCGAACCGCCGAAGAAGTTGCCGACGCCGACGCCGAAGGTGGTCATGGCCAGGCCGACGACGTTCTGGTTGACCCGCAGCGTGATGGTCAGCACGCTGAACAGAAGGCCCATCAGCAGGGATCCGATCAGACACGCGAGCAGCGGGATCAGAATCGCCGGTACCGCGTGCACATGGCTTCCCGCGCTCTGTTCGTAGAGGAAGGCGCCGATGACGCCGCAGATGCCGCCGACGTACATGACGCCCGGAATACCCAGGTTCAGGCTGCCGGCCTTCTCAGAAATCGTTTCTCCTGTACATCCAAACAGCAGAGGGATCCCCTGCACAATGGCTCTCGGGATAAAGGAAAACAGATCAAACATTTGCCGCTTCCTCCTTTCTGCCTGATTTCCGGAAGTGAATCTGATAATTGATGAAGAATTCGCTTCCGATGATGAAGAACAGGATGATTCCTGTCAGTATATCTCCAAATGACTGGTTGAGGCCGAACGAGGTTGAAATCTCCCCTGCCCCTCTGGAGAGCACGCACAAAAGCAGGCTCACCAGGACCATGGCCAGCGGGTTGAACTGCGCAAGCCATGCGACCAGTACGCCGAGGAAGCCCCGGCCTCCGGCCAGTGTTGTTGTAATCGTGTGGTCCGTTCCCGCTACCATCAGGAATCCGCACAAGCCGCAGATGCCGCCGGATACCAGAAGCGTTCTGATGATGACCCGGCCCGTCTTAATGCCGACGTATCTCGCCGTACTCTGGCTCTCGCCGACGACCGCGATCTCATATCCGTGCTTACTGTACTGCAGGTAGATATACATGAGCACCGTTACCGCAGCGACGACCAGGATGTTCAGCAGGTACTGGTAGGTCCCGATCGAGGGGAGCCATCCGGCGTTGGTCGCCTGGTTGATGATGCCGACCTTGCCGGAGCCCTTCGGGGACTCCCAGATGATGATGTAGTAGGCGACCAGCTGGATCGCTACGTAGTTCATCATCAGGGTGAACAGCGTTTCATTGGTGTTCCATTTTGCCTTGAAGAAGGCCGGGATGCCGGCCCAGACAGCGCCGATGGCAACGGAGCCGATCAGGCTGATCAGAATGATCACCGCCGAAGGAACCTTGTCTCCAAGATAAATCATGCAGGCCGCGGTCATCCATGCGCCGATCAGCACCTGGCCTTCACCGCCGAGGTTCCAGAACTTCATCCGGAAGGCCGGCGCCATCGCTATGGAAATGCAGAGCAGCACGGCCGTCTCCTTGCCGAGGATCCAGATCTTTCGTTCACTGCCGAATGCACCGTCCAGAATGCTTCCGAAGACGCTCATCGGATCGAGCCCGGTCGCAGATGTGGTAACGATTGCGCAGACGATCAGCGCTGCTACGATTGCCGCAATCCGGACCAGCCAGGCCTTCTGCCAGGGCAGGGCCTTTCTTTTCGTGATGTGGATCAGAGGCTCCTTGTTCGCTTTACTCATTGTCGTCACCTCCTCCCAGTCTCGTCATCATCAGACCGACGCGGTTCTTGTCCGCGCGCTCTCCGTCAACGATGCCGCTGACACGTCCGCCGCAAAGGACGAGGATCCTGTCGCACAGTTCCAGCAGAACGTCGAGGTCCTCACCGACGTAGACGACGGCAACGCCGTTTTTCTTTTGTTGATTGAGCAGTTCATATATGGTATACGATGAGTTGATGTCGAGGCCCCGGACCGCGTACGCTGACAGCAGAACCGTCGGCGCCGAAGCGATCTCACGTCCGACCAGGACCTTCTGGACGTTGCCGCCCGACAGGCGGCGGACCGGCGTCGACACGCCCGGCGTATTGACGTCCAGCTCATCCACGACCTTCTCCGCCAGCTTCTTCGGGGTCTTCCGGTCGGTAAAGACCGACTTGCCCCGCCGGAAGGACCGAAGCATCATGTTGTCCGTCAGGTCCATGCTGCCGACCAGTCCCATGCCGAGACGGTCTTCAGGAACAAAGGACAGGGAGACGCCCATCTCCGCGATCTGCAGCGGGTCCTTGCCGATCAGGTTCTCCTCTGCGCCGTTGTCGTACAGATACTCGATCTTGCCGCTCTCAACGGGCTGCAGTCCGGCAATGGCCTCCAGCAGTTCCTTCTGTCCGCATCCGGAAATGCCGGCGATTCCGAGGATCTCCCCGGCATTGGCCGTAAATGATACATCGTCTAATTTCAATACATTGTCTGAGCTGCGAACCGTCAGGTTCTCGACCTTGATCCTGGGCTTCGCATTCACTGGCTTCGGCCGCTGGATGTTCAGCTCTACTTCGTGGCCGACCATCATGTTGGTCATTTCCTGCGCATTGGTCTCGCTGGTCTTCATGTCACCGATATACCTGCCTTTGCGAAGGACTGCCACCCGGTCGGAAATCTCCTCGACCTCGTGCAGCTTGTGGGTGATGATGACGACGGTCTTACCATCCTTCTTCATGTTGCGCAGGACGGCGAACAGTTTCTCCGTCTCCTGCGGCGTCAGGACCGCTGTCGGCTCATCGAGAATCAGAATATCCGCACCCCTGTAGAGCACCTTGACGATCTCTACGGTCTGCTTCTGGGATACGGACATGTTGTAGATCTTCTGTTTCGGATCCACATCAAACCCGTAGGTGTCGCAGATCTTGCGAATCCGCTCACCGGCGCGGGTCAGGTCGAGTCTGCCTTCTTCCTCAAGTCCGAGCACGATGTTCTCGGCTGCCGTGAAGACATCGACCAGTTTGAAATGCTGATGGATCATTCCGATCCCGTATTCAAAGGCTTCTCTCGGAGAGGCGATGGTCACCGGCTCCCCGTTGATGTAGATCTGTCCGCTGTCCGGGTAATAGATCCCGGAAAGCATGTTCATGAGCGTTGTCTTGCCGCTGCCGTTCTCTCCGAGCAGTGACAGGATCTCGCCCTTATAGATATCCAGACTCACATTATCGTTGGCAATGATCTCCTTGTTGCCAAAGGTTTTGGTAATGTTCCGCATGGATACCGCTGCAGTATTGCTCTCCAAAGTGTTTCCCTTTCTCTTTTTCCTGCAAAAATGAATAAGGGAAACCCCGGAGCATTCCGGAGTTTCCCTGTTGATTCAATTACTTAGAATGAAGTATCCAGCAGCTCGATGCCGTCGATCTGTACATCGAAGTACGGAGCGGAACGGAACTCGGACTCGTGGAAGTAGCCATCAGCGACAGCCTCGGTATCCGCCTTGTAATCCGGATCGGTGTCGACGTCAGCCTTGTAGCCGGTGTCAGCCAGGCTCTTGCCCTTGACGCTGATCTTGGAAGCGTCGAATACCTGCAGTTCGCCGGTCTCCAGCTGATCCTTGACCTCATCGATCTTAGCCTGTGTTCCTTCAGCAGCAGCAGCTTCGTTGACCTCGGTCAGAACAACGGAACCTGTTTCGAGGTTGCCGGTCCAGTCGGTGTCGATCGCTTCGCCGTTCTGTGCAGCCTGAATCGCGTACTTGTAGTACGGAGCCCAGTCGATTCTGGAGGAAACGATGAATGTGTTCGGGCAGGCATCAACCGTGCTTCCATTGTAGGAAACGTTCGGAACGCCGGCCTTCTCGCAGGCAGTCGGAGCACCCATGGAGTCCGCATGCTGGGAAATCAGAACGCAGCCATCGTCGATCAGCTTGTTGGCGCCTTCCTTCTCAGCAGTCTCGTCATACCAGGATCCTGTGAATGTAACTTCCATTGTTGCAGATTCGCACTGGGAACGAGCGCCCAGGAAGAAGGAAGTGTAGCCGGAGATTACCTCAGCATAGGTAAATGCACCGACATATCCGATCTTCGCCTGATCCGCTGTGATGTCGCCCTTGTCGATCATTTCATTCAGTTTCAGTCCAGCAGCTACGCCCGCCAGATAACGGCCTTCATAAATGGATGCGAATGCATTGTGATAGTTGTCCAGGCCTTCGGTGTGCGCCTTGGTACCTGTGGAGTGACAGAACTGTACATCCGGGAATTCCTTCGCCGCCTGGATCATGTAATCCTCGTGTCCGAAGGAGTCAGCAAAGATGATGCCGCAGCCGGCGTCAACCAGCTCTGCAGCTGCATCGTAGCATTCCTGTCCTTCTGGGATGTTTGTCTTGATCATGTAGTTTTCTTCGCTGATGCCCAGCTCTTCACATGCTTCCTTCGCTCCGTTGATGAAGTTCAGGTCATATGTAGAGTTCTCATCGTGCAGACAGATGAATCCTACCTTCATTGCGGAAGAATCACCTTCAGAGCCTCCCTCGGATCCGCCGCAGCCTGTCAGAATGGCTGTACAGGTGAATACCATGGCCAGACTCAGGACCAGTACCGCTAATTTTTTCATTTAGTTTCCCCTCCTGTGTAAATGAAAAGATGACTGAAACGACTGAAAAAAACAACAAAACAGGCAATTTTGTTGCCTGTCTGCCAATGAGATTGGCATCTGCTGGATTGTCACAAAAGGCCTTCAGCCGGCACCTTCTGTAATTTAAATTTTACTGACTGCTCCTTCTTCTGTCAAGCAATCAAAATCAAAAAGGGGTGAAAAAAGTGGACTTATTTCGGGCCGTATTGTATACTTTTCCTATAGATGAAATATATTCCAAGCAGAAAGGATTTAACCATGTATTACACGATCGATATCGCAGGAATGAAACGCGACCTGAAACTGTTTCCTGTTAATGATGACCTGAAGATCGCCGCCTTCATCCTCTTCGGAGACGTTGAGATCACCAAGCATGCGGCCAAGGAACTGCTCGCCCGCGCCCCTCAGTTCGACCTGATCCTGACGGCGGAGGCCAAGAGCATCCCGCTCGCCTACGAGATGGCAAACCAGGCCGGCATGAACGACTACATCATCGCCCGCAAGGGCATCAAAGTCTACATGGAGGATGTCCTCACAGTCAGCGTCAACTCCATCACCACCATGAGCACACAGAGCCTGCACATCGGCAAGGATGAAGTCGACCGGATCAAAGGCCGGCGCATCCTGATCATCGACGATGTCATCAGCACCGGCGAATCCCTTCGCGCCATGGAGAATCTGGTCACTGCCGCAGGCGGTGAGATCGCCGGTAAAATGGCCGTCCTCGCCGAAGGCGACGCCTTCGACCGCGACGACATCATCGTGCTCGGCAAACTGCCGCTGTTTGATGCGGATGGGAATGTGAAGTAGCGGGCGTTTCGGTTTGGCGGTTTGGCGGCTTGGCGTTTTGGCGCCGCGGGCGCAATCCCGCGGATGGCTCAGCGCCGTGGGCGCAACCCCTTTTCAGGAGTTTTTCCCGAAGGCCTTATCGGGCCTTCGGGTTTTTATTTGTTCATTTTCAGGGACCGATCTGCCCGGATGATGGTCTTGGTGATGATTCATCTGATGATCTGGCCGATGGTCTGGCCGATATGAGAACCGAACTCTGCAGAATTCATGGTTTTAAGGGTATTTTGCAGAGTTAAGTTATTCGAACATCGGCTTTTTCCCTCTAAACTCTGCAAATTCGCCCTTTATATAGCCATTTTGCAGAGTTAGTTGAAACTAACCAACGTTTTTTTCACCTAAACTCTTCACATTTCCGCTCTATCATGGCTTCTCGCAGAGTTCTTCCATAATATGTCAATTCATGATCAAAAAACTCTGTAGATCAGCCCCGAAAAGCCCCTTTTCGCAGAGTTCACCTTCACGCCCTCGCCTGGCCGCGGAGCGCGGATGCCAATAGGCCGGGAAATCCTGCTGCGCTGCCGGCGGCCTTTTAAGGCGGCCGCCGCAAGCAGCTCACCTCTCGCTAACGGCCTTGGTGGAGCTGATCGTAAACGCCCTCATCCGCAGGCGAAGCGGCAGATCATGATGAACACAATTCACGCACAACATACGCAAACCCTTCGCATTCCCTTCACATGCATTTCACACAGTTCTGCAAAACTGTAACTGCTTAAGCAAGAAGATTGAACTCACAGAAGCAGGAAAGGATTCCACGATGAATAGGACACGAAAAAATATAATCGCAGTGGTCATTGCGGTCCTCCTGGCCGGCTGCATGGGCTTCACGGCATACAGCGCAAGCAGCAGCATTTCCGG
>JAZNNY010000086.1:0-15424 GCA_045580505.1 Lentihominibacter sp. | reverse complement strand
CCGCACTGGTAGTCGTCTTCACCGAAGGCCGGGGCGGTATGAACGATGCCGGTACCATCCTCTACGGAGACGTAATCCATGCAGGTGACGTAGAAGCCTTTCTTGTCAGCCTGACAGAAGGGCATCAGCTGTTCGTATTCGACGTACTCGAGGTCCTTTCCCTTCATTTCGTCGATGATCTCGTACTTGCCTTCGCCCAGCACCTTGTCCGCCAGGACCTTGCCGACGTAGAAGATATTGCCCTCTTCGTCGCCTTCCAGCATCCGGACCTTGATGTAGTCGATGTCCGGGCCGACGGTCAGCGAAACGTTGGACGCCAGGGTCCACGGGGTCATCGTCCATGCCAGGAAATACTCATCGGCATCGACGCGCTTGAATTTCGCGGTGATGGTGTTGACCTTCACGTCCTTATAGCCCTGGGCGACCTCGTGGGAAGCGAGTCCCGTCTCGCAGCGCGGGCAGTAAGGCAGGATTTTGTGGCCTTCATAGACCAGACCCGCCTTGAAGAATTCCTTGATGATCCACCAGCCGGTCTCGATGTAGTTGTTGTCCAGCGTGATGTAGGGGTCGTCCATGTCGCACATGTAGCCCATGCGGCTGGACATCTTCTCCCAGAGTCCCTTGTATGTGAAGACGGAATCCTTGCACTTCTCGTTGAACTCCGCGATTCCATATTCCTCGATCTGCTGCTTGCCCTCGATGCCGAGCTGCTTCTCGACCTCGATCTCCACCGGCAGTCCGTGAGTGTCCCAGCCGGCCTTCCGGTTGACCTTGAAGCCCTTCATGGTCTTGTAGCGGTTCACGGAATCCTTCAGGGTCCTTGCCATGACGTGGTGGATGCCCGGCTTACCGTTGGCAGTCGGCGGTCCTTCATAGAAAACGAATGAAGGCTGACCGTCTCTGGTGCTGACGCACTTGCCCAGAAGGTCTTCCTTCTCCCACTTCTCGGCCTGCTCGGTCTGAAGCTCTGCGATGGGTTTGTCGGATAAATTCTTGATCATGTTTCTTCCTCCAGAAAAAAATAACGTCCCTGACATAAGTCAGGGACGATCTAAAACAACCGCGGTACCACCCTGGTTACGGGACCATCATCCCGTCTCTCCTATCTGGTGTCAGGCTCGGGATTGATTTTCACGATCCGCTTCTTCTCCCACCCTCTCAGCCAAGGGGCGGTTCTCTGTAGAGTGCCTGCGGGGCTACTGTCTCCGTCATTGCCTTGTTATTCAGTTCATACCTCGTTATTCTACCTTGCAGGCCGCCAAAAGTCAAGACGGGATTTGCGGCAGACGGACCGTGAAGCTGCTGCCCCGGCCCGGCTCACTTTCAACGCTGACCGAGCCTTCGTGCACCTGGGCGATCTCCTTCACCATGGCCAGGCCGAGTCCGGTGCCTTCTCCTGTTCTGGCCGGGTCTGCCTGATAGAACCGGTCGAAAATCCGCTCCTGCTGCTCCGGTGTGATTCCGACGCCATTGTCGGTGACGGTAAGCGCACAGTCTCCACCATCCCGGGACAGACTCACGCTCACCTTCCCGTCCTCTCCTGTATACCGCACCGCGTTCTCCAGCAGGTTCATCTCCAGCCTGCACAAAAGCAGGTCCGAGCCCCGCACGAAGACATCTTCCGCGATATCGGTGTCGATGCGCACCGCAGGGGCAAAGTCCGTGCAGACCTCCGCCGTAAGACTGCTCAGATCGACCTTCTCAAAGACATATTTTTCCTGGTTTCGGTCGATCCTGGTGTAGGTCAGCATATCCTCGATGAGTTCCTGCATCCGGCCGCCCTGGCGGGCGATTACCTGCAGGGCGTTTTTCGCTTCTTCCTCCTCCAGGTCCTCATCTTCAAGGGCGAGCTCGCACTGGGCGAGGATGGTCGTTACCGGCGTTCTGAGTTCATGGGATACATCGGAAGTGAACTGCTTCTCCGATTCGAAGGCCTCGTCCAGCCTTTGCATCATCCCGTTGAAAGAGCGGGTCAGCTGCTGCACCTCGTTTTCCCCGTCTCCGGCATCGATGCGCTGCTTCAGATCGGATCCGCTGCTGATGCTTTCAGCGGCAAGGATCAGCCTCCGGATCGGCTGCAGCGACCGCTTGGTGATGAAATAGCCGCAGGCTGCGGCAAACAGGATCAGAAAGGGAAGCAGCAGCAGGCTGAGCCGGAAGAGGTCAAGCAGTTCCTCATGCTTCTGGTCCCGGTCCACGGCGCCGCGGACCCAAAGCTGTCCGGCCTGCCCCGCATCGATCTTCCTGTCGTAGACATAGAATGTATCTGGCCCGGATTCGATGCTCAGCATGCTCCTGTCACTGAATCCGATGCTTTTTTCTTCCTCCCGGATCAGGTCTTCTCCGAAGATCAGCCGTCCATCCGGCGTATAGATTCCGATCCCGATGCCGTTTCTGAAATCGAGGAATCTTTCCCGGAGCACCAGATATCCCCCCTCGTATGGAATCTGTCTGATTCCCGCGGCCATCTCCGGCGCCTTTCCTTCCCGATCAAAAGCGATCTCACTGATGTCGTTATCGACGATCTCGCGCAGTTCCACCTGCAGATTGCTGTGCGCCACTGCTCTCGCAGATAAATAGAAGGTCCCGTAGGTCAGGGTCAGAATCACCGTCATGATCAGGATGAACCACAACGTCATTTTTACCCGTATGGTCAGGTTTCTCAAGATTCATCCTCCTGAATCACGTATCCGCGTCCCCTGACAGTCCGGATCAGTTTCTTCTCCTCGCCCTCATCGATCTTCCGGCGCAGGTACCTGATATACACATCCACGATGTTGGTCCCGCCCTCGTAATCATAGTTCCATACATGATCCTCGATCCTGCTTCTGGAAAGCACGATGCCCCGGTTCATCATCAGATAACAGAGCAGGGCGTACTCCTTGGCCGAAAGTTCGATCCTCCGGTTCCCGCGCCGCACCTCCTGGGTCGTCATATCCAGGCTGAGATCTCCGACCTGCAGTACATTGGAAACAGTTCCGTATTTTTCCCGTGTCATGGCCCGGATCCTGGCCATCAGTTCCTTAAAGGAAAACGGCTTTACCATATAGTCCGTCGCCCCTGCATCCAGCCCTTTTACCCGATCCTCAATGGAGTCCCTTGCCGTAAGGAACATGACCGGCGCTGCGATGCCGTTTTCCCGCATCTGTTCCAGCACCTGCAGTCCATCGGCACCCGGCATCATGATATCCAGGATCACGGCATCATATTCCGCGGCGTTCAGATACTCCAGCGCCTCGCTCCCATCAAAGCATGCATCGACGCTGTACCCTTCTGAAACCAGTTTTTTCCTTATGATCTCATTGAGATCCCGCTCATCTTCGGCGATCAGGATTCTCATGCACGTCCCTCCCTTTTCTTTTCTTCCTTTTATTAATATATAACAGGCGGGTTCAAATGTCTTGTGTTTTTTTATTAATAGAAATTTAATAAACATGCATTAAAATTTGCATATGAACAGATTCAGTCGAAACAAAAGAAAACTAAATCTAAGCGCAGCGCTGATTCTGTCAGCGCTCATATTCGCAGTTTTTACAGTGCCGGCCAGCGCTGCTCCGACGGGAGCGCACGCAGACCCGGCACAGACATGGCATCTGCCTTTCTCACAGAAGGCTAAGTCCTCCCATATGAAGAAGGGGGACAAGGTCATCGTAGAGTCTATCGAATACGACCGTAAGAGCCGGACGGTTACATTCGAGTTTCAGGGCAGTGTGAAATGGAAGTCGCCGAAGGTGAAGATCACACGCAAGGGACGGAATTACGCGAAGAAGATTCAGGGGAAAGACTCAGACAGTCTTACGGTCAAAGTGAAAAAACTCACCTATGGTGCAACGTACTCATACAAGATTACCGGCGTCAAAAATAAAAAGGGGAAAAAATATCAAACCGTGAAGGGTTCCTTCACTGCAGTCGAAGACTGAATCAAAAAAACGCATCTGTCACTTGGGCAGTGCGTTTTTTTATGCTCATAACCGGACCCGGGCTGCCGCCGCTGCCTAAAGTCCGATTACATCGTCCATGGAGTAGGTCCCGACGCCCCCGTTCTCCTGCATGCGTTCATACATGTAGATGGCGGCATCGCACGCTCCAAGGGCGTAACATCTCCAGTCATAGGCCTCATGAGAGATCTCCATCTTCTCGCCCATACATCCGAAGACCACGCGGTGCTCGCTCGGCGTATTTCCTGCCCGGATCGAATGATACGGAATATCCGACAGTTCCTTGTCCGGGGCCTTCTCAGCCATTTCCTCCGCCAGCTCGATCGCCGTTCCGCTGGGCGCGTCCAGTTTGGTCTCGCTATGGAATTCGATGACCTCGATCTTCGCCTTGCCGGCGAGTTTCTCCGCAGCGATGCCCAGGATCTTTCGCATGACATTGACCACATAAGAGGTATTGGCCGCTTTCATAAGCGGGATGCGCTCTCCGGCTGCCAGAATCCGGTCCGTCTGCTCCTCGGTGAAGCCCGTCGTACCGACGATCAGACCCTTGCCGTGGGCCAGGCAACTTTCCAGAATCTGCAGCGAAAGCTCCACTCTGGAAAAGTCAATCACGATGTCACAGCCATCTATGACTTCTTCGATCGAGTCCGATACTTTCACGCCGATCTCCTGCCCCAGGCCGCAGACCAGGCCTGCGTCGGTTCCGATATACTCTCTTCCGGGCGCGCCGACCACGCCGACGACCTGAATCTTCTCATTCTTATACGCTTCCTGAATGATCAGGCTGTCCATTGCTCCCCGCGGTGCTGTTACTACTACTTTAACCATGCTTTTCCCTCCTTGTGTATACCGCCGTTCCTCAGTTTAATATTTCATCCTGCAGAGCCGTACGGAAAAACGCTTCGATTTCTTCGAGAACAGCCCGGTCGCTCTTTGCTGAGCTGACCGTGACCCGGATCGATGGTTCGCTGCCTCCGTTGAATCGGATCCGCTCGCCATATGCCGCTGCCAGACGCGGGATCACGCCATCCGCAAACCGGGTCGTCTCCCAAAGTCGCAGCATCAGCTTGTATCCGTTCTGTGTGATCTCCCTGACGCCAAGCCTTGCGGCCATGGATCGGATCTTGGATATGCGGATCAGGTTCATCGTATCCTTCGGGATATCTCCGAACCGGTCCAGCATCTCATCGATGACATCGGATTCGTCTTCATCCCCCGCGATCAAAGCGATCTTCTTATACATCTGCAGCCGCAGAATCTCGTCCTCGATATAGTACTGCGGGATCAGGGCCGGGATCGGAACACTGAAGACGGTCTCCTCCGCCTGCGGCGGTCCTTCTCTTCCCTGCAGACGATCCACTGCCTCTTCCAGAAGCTTGCAGTAGAGCTCATATCCCACGTTCAGCATATGGCCCGACTGCTCTGTTCCGAGCAGATTTCCTGCACCGCGCAGTTCCAGGTCTTTCATGGCGATCCGAAAACCCGATCCGAATTCGGTAAAATCCCGGATTGCTCTGAGCCGCTTCTCCGCGACCTCGGAAAGGTTCTTGTCCCTGCGGTACATCAGATAGGCGTACGCCATCCTGCCGGACCTTCCGACCCTGCCGCGCAACTGGTAAAGCTGGGCCAGGCCGAACCGGTCCGCATCGAGAATGATCATCGTATTGACGTTGGGGATGTCCATGCCCGATTCGATGATGGTCGTGGAGACCAGGACATCAAACTGACCTTCCGAAAAGTCCATGATGATGTCCTCAAGTTCCCGTTCGTTCATCTTCCCGTGACCGATCCCCACAGAAGCCTGCGGCACCAGCTGCCCGATATGTGAAGCGATTCTGCCGATGGACTCCACCCGGTTGTAGAGAACGTAGACCTGCCCGCCCCTGCCCAGTTCCTTCTCGATGGCCTCTCGGATCACGAAATCATCCTGCTCCATCACATAGGTCTGGACGGGATACCTGTCTTCCGGAGGCTCTTCGATCGTGCTCATATCCCTGATTCCCGACAGGGACATGTGAAGGGTCCGAGGGATCGGAGTTGCCGACAGAGTCAGCACATCGACGTTCTGACGCAGCATCTTGATCTTCTCCTTGTGCCGGACGCCGAACCGCTGCTCCTCATCCACGACCAGAAGTCCCAGGTCGCGGAATCTGACGTCCGCCGACAGGATCCGGTGCGTTCCGATCACCAGGTCCAGTCTGCCTGCTGCAAGATCCTCCAGAATCTTTCTCTGCTGCGCAGGCGTACGGAATCTTGACAGCATCTCCACCTTGAAGGGGAACTTCTCGAACCGGTCCTTCAGGGTATAATAATGCTGGTTTGCCAGCAATGTCGTGGGCACAAGCACGGCGGCCTGCTTCCCGTCGGCGACACATTTGAACAGCGCCCTTGCGGCAACCTCCGTCTTGCCAAAGCCCACGTCACCGCAGAGCAGACGGTCCATAGGAATATCCCGCTCCATATCCGCCTTGATCTCATCGATGCATCTGAGCTGATCGTCCGTCTCCTCATACGGAAAACTGTCTTCAAACTCCTTCTGCCAGACTGTGTCCTCCGAGAAAGCGTACCCCTTCTCATGCATCCGGGCGGCCATCATCTGGATCAGGTCCTGGGCCATGTCCTCCACAGCTGCCCTGGCCCGGGCCTTGGTCAGTTTCCATTCGCCGCCGGTCAGCTTGTTGAGCTTCGGGGAGACACCCTCCCCGCCGATATACTTCTGCAGAACGCCGAGCTGGTCGACCGGAATATAGAGCAGGTCGGTACCGGCGTACTTCACCTTCAGATAGTCCTGCTTTACGCCCTGCACAGTCAGTTGCTCCACGCCGACGAACCGACCGATGCCGTGGCTCTCGTGCACGACGTAGTCCCCCGCCTGCACGTCAGCGAAGCTCTTGATGGTTTCGCCCTTTGCCTTCGTCCGGCGGGACCTCCTGCTTCTGCGGCTGGCCCCGAAAATATCCCCCTCCCAGAGCCAGCAGGTCTTTTCATCGGTAAACTCCATGCCGGAGGTAATCCTGCCCAGAACCAGCGCGATGCTCCCGGGAGCATGCTCCGCCTTCCCGGTCACCCCGTTTATGATCGGCGCCGTCTTCCGGTCGAAGAGCCCCTCGTGCTCCAGGAATTCGTTCATTTGCTGCAAGCGTTCACTGCTGCTGCAGACGATCGTTACCCGGTAACCTCTTGCCAGGTAGCCCTCCAGATCTGTTTTCAGCACGTCGAACCGGCCGTTGTAGACCGGTGTCTGCCTGCAGTTTACCGTACGAAGTTCCTTCAGGAACGGAGCGTTTTTAATGGTTGAAAGGAAAGGAGTGAAGATATATCCCTCTCTGTCATACAGTTCGAAGTAGTCCTCCGCTGCGGACACGGCGGCAAAATCCGCTCCGATTCCGCGCCCCTCCGTCAGAATCACGTCCATGTCCTCGGAAAGTTCTTTGGCAGCAGCATCGATCGTCTCCAGGATCCTGGCCGGATCATCGATGATCACCTGCGGATCCTCCATATAGTCCCACAGATGCTCCGTATGGTCATAGAAATACAGAGGGAACCGCTCCAGATACTGCAGGTTGATCTTCTGATCCACGTACTCCAGAAGTTGGTCCCTTCTTTCTCTCAGCCGGTGGGTCTGCTCTGTGCGTACAGCAGATGCTCCGGTCGCCTGGCCGCTTCCGCTCTGGCTGCGCAGTTCCTCCGCCGCCTTGCGCTCCAGGCTGCGGATCTGCCGGTCATACGCCTTCCGGATTTTTTCCCCGGCTCGTTCGAACAGAGCGTCATCCCTGGAAATGTGCGCGCACGGATAGATCGTCGTTTCCTGCAGAGAATCGATCGACCTCTGGGTCTCATGGTCGAATGTACGGATGGAATCAACCTCTGTATCGAACAGTTCAATCCTGCAGGGGTACTCGCTGTCCGGCGCGAACACATCGATGATCCCGCCGCGGACACTGAATTCTCCGCGCGTTTCGATTGCAGCAGCGCGTTCATAGCCCATTGCCAGGAGTTCCTCACGCAAGGCCTGCGGATCGATGTCCTCGCCGCATCGGATCCGGACGATGTGTTCCGTAAAGATCTCCCGCGGGGGGAGCCTTCTGATCGCGCTGCTGACCGGGGCAATGACCGTGCAGGGTTCCCCCGACGTTACCGCCTTATAGACCCGCATCCGTTCCATCAGATCATCATTGCTCTTTGCCTCAAAGGCGATCAGCCTGCTGTCCTCCTCCGGCAGCACCAGAATAGGATCTGTCAGGCCCATCTGCGCATGAAAAAAAGAAAGGTCCGTCGCCAGTCGTTTCGCCCTCGTATAGGTCGCTGCGACTATCAGACTCTGACCTCCTCTTTCACGGATCAGCTGCGCTGCCAGCGGCGCTACCCTGCTTTCCGCGGCGCCGGTGATGTTGATCATTCCTTTTTTGCCTTGGTGTTCCATAAATTCATCGCAATATCGATTCCGTCTTCCAGAATCGAGCAGACGGCGTCTGCTGTCCGACCGATGGCGTCGGACAGCAGGTCTGCGTCTTTTTTATTGATATTGTCCAGAACGAAATCCTTCCAGTTTTCTCCGCCGCTCGCACCGATCCCGATGCGGATGCGCGGGAAGTCCTGTGTCCCCACGTGAGAGATCACGGATTTCATCCCATTGTGACTGCCCGGTCCGCCCTTCTTCCGGATGCGAATCGAGCCCGTCTGAAGATCCATATCGTCATAGATCACGATCAGATGCTCCGGCTCAACGTGATAGTAACGGATGATTTCGCCGAGCGACTGTCCGCTGTTGTTCATATAAGTCTGGGGTTTGACGAGCAGCACTCTCTGTCCCGAGATCCTGCCATCCCCGATCAGGGCGCGGTGCTTCAGCCGCTTCACTTCAATCCCGCTTCGCTCCGCAAGACGGTCGATGGCCTGAAATCCCATATTATGTCTGGTTTTCTCATACTCTCTGCCCGGATTTCCCAGACCTGCGATCACGTACATGCCGGCTTCACCTCTACCGCGTCTCTTAAACAAAGAGCTTACTGATAGAACCATTGGTGTGGATCCTGTTGATCGCTTCCGCGAACAGCGGGCCGACGGAGATGACCTTCATGTTGGGGAGCATCTTCTCCTCAGGAATCGGCATGGTGTTCAGCAGGACGAGTTCCTCGATTGCGGAATCTTTGATGCGCTCGATGGCCGGTCCTGAGAGAACCGCGTGGGTCGCGCAGGCGCGGACACTCTTCGCGCCCAGATTCTTCAGGGCGTTCGCCGCGTTGGTAATGGTCCCTGCGGTATCGATCATATCATCCACCAGGATGCAGTTCTTGTCCTTGATGTCTCCGATGATGTTCATGATTTCGCTCTTGTTCGGCTCCGGACGGCGCTTATCGACGATTGCGATCGGACATCCGAGCGGCTCCGCCATATTTCTCGCCCGCGGCACGCTGCCGTGGTCCGGAGAGACGATGACCAGGTCCTTCGGATCTTCCTTCTCGAAATATTTGCCGAGCAAAGGCAGGCCCACCAGGTGGTCTACAGGAATGGTGAAATATCCCTGGATCTGCGCCGCATGCAGGTCCATGGTCACAACTCTGTCTGCGCCTGCCGCCACCAGCATATCCGCTACCAGTTTAGCCGTGATCGGATCTCTGGCCTTGGCCTTTCTGTCCTGTCTGGCGTATCCGTAATACGGCATGACCGCGCTGATCCTGCCTGCGGAAGCCCGCTTCATGGCATCAATCATAATCAGAAGTTCCATCAGATTGTCATTGACCGGGTCGCAGGTGGACTGAATGATAAAGCAGTCACAGCCTCTGACCGACTCTCCCAGGCCAACACAGATTTCTCCGTCGCTGAACTTGGATACCTTCGCATCACCGAGCGGTTTGCCGATGATCGAGGAGATTTCTTCTGCCAGTTCCGGATGAGAGTTAGCTGCAAAAATCTTGTAGTTTGCAAATACGCCGTTCTTCATTGTTTCTCCCTTTCTGATACGTCAGATGACTAAAACTTTCCTGTATGTAAGTGCAATAACTGTTTCCTTGTTTAACGCTTCCGGTCCATTTCCAGAATCATTTCTCCGACCTTATAGATGTCTCCCGCGCCCATGGTCAGGATCAGATCACCTTCCTCCGCGTTATCGTAGACGAAGCGGGCGATGTCCTCGAAATCCTTGAAGTAATAAACATCCTTGTCGGGATCGTGTTCGCGGATCTTGCTCACCAGCGTCTTGGAACTGATCTTGTAGATATTCTTCTCCCTGGCCGCATAGATCTCCGCGAGAACGACCTTGTCCGCGCTGTCAAAACTTGCGGCGAATTCATCCAAAAGTGCCAGAGTCCTTGTATAGGTATGCGGCTGGAACAGACACCATAGATGATTGTGCTGCATGTTTCTGATGGCAGCCAGCGTCGCCTTGATCTCCGTCGGATGGTGGGCATAATCATCGATGATCTTGTTGCCGGAGGAAGTCCTGCCCAGAATATCGAATCTCCGGTGGATCCCCCTGTAAGCGTGCAGCGTGCTGACGATCTTGTCAATATCGACGCCCAGGATGTGGCAGCAGGCAAATGCCGCCAGCGAATTGAGTATGTTGTGCTCTCCCGGAACCGACAGGTCGATCCGGCAGAGTTTCTCTCCGCGATGGTTCACATCGAAACTCGGCATTCCGTCGTTATCGAAGGAAATGTTCGAGGCATAGTAATCGCTGCCGGTGCTGAACCCAAAGGTTACCGCGTTTGGCAGCCCTTCGATCACGCTCCGGACAAAGGGGTTCGCGTCATAGGCGATCACCGTTCCGTTTGCCGGCACAAGTTTGGCAAACCGGTCAAAGGATCTGGCGATGTGTTCGACATCCTTGAAGTAGTCCAGATGGTCGGAGTCGATGTTCAGTATGATCTCGATATTCGGCTGCAGTTCCAGGAAACTGTCGCGGTACTCGCAGGCTTCCGTCACGAAGAACTCCTTACCTCCCACGTAAAAATTGCCGCCGATCTCATCGAGATTTCCCCCAACGGAAATGGTCGGATTCTTGTCCGCATCCTTCAGGATCAGGGAAATCATCGCCGTCGTTGTCGTCTTCCCGTGCGTACCGGAAATTGCGATGCTGCTCCCATACTCCGACATCAGGGCGCCGAGCGCCTGTGCCCTGGTGATCGTCGGGATCCCCAGTTCCCTCGCTCTGGCCAGTTCCGGATTGTCATCCCCGACAGCGACCGTATATATGACAAGATCGGCGTCCTCCACGTTCTTCGCCCGGTGGCCGAGGAAGATTTTCGCGCCGTCGCCGATCAGTTTCTCTGTGATATCACTCTCCCGCATATCGGATCCGGTGACGTGATGCCCCCGGGAAAGCAGGATCTCCGCAATTCCGGAAAGCCCGATTCCCCCGATTCCAATGCAGTGTATTTTTTTATATTCAGATAAAATCATGTTCGCCTCCAATTCGGTCTATAGTATACCATAATTCCATATATTTTACATTCAAATTTTTAGTATAATTTGCTTGTTTGATTTACTCAGTTAGTGTATAATCTGTGTATATTTATTATAGGCATGAAAGGCGGTACAGTACATGAACATTACCGACGTAAGGATCCGGAAGGTAAGCGATGAAGGCAAAATGAAAGCCATCGTATCGATTACCTTCGATGATGAGTTTGTCGTTCACGACATCAAGATCATCGAAGGACAGAACGGTCCGTTCATCGCCATGCCAAGCCGGAAGATGAGCGAAGGGGATTTCCGTGACATTGCTCATCCACTGGTCTCGGAGACCAGAAACAAAATCAGAGATGCCATTTTTGAAGAATACGAAAAAGTACTGGCCCAGAAAGCGGCTGAAGCAGATTCTGAATCTGACGAATAAGCCCCAAAAATTGCAAACCGATTGACAAGAGTCTCCAAAATAAAGAAGCAGATAGAACCTATCTGCTTTTTTATTTATCCTTATGTCCAGCGCTCCGTCGTGCCGCCCCAGTAGTAGAGGCCGGTCTTCGGATCCTCGTACTCCTTCACGCGGTTCTCGTAGGAATCCATCGCCGCCGCTTCGAACGCGAGCTCTGCGATCTCCGCCCCGAGCTGATTACGGATAAACCATCTGGTAAAGGGCGGATTCAGAATGAGCAGCGGTCCGATCACATAGGTGGCGAAGAAATTGTTGATTCGGATTCCTTCGCCTTCCGCGTAGCGATTCATGCCGGGGCCCCGCTGCGGGGTGAAGAGGGCCAGGTGGTCCAGGTCTTTGTCACCTTCCCTGCCGTACATATGCCCGAACTGGCTCTTGTATCCGACCACGCGGATCAGATCCGCATCGTTTTCTCCGGCCTGCCCTGCCTTTGCTGCCGGATCAAAAGTCCCCAGAAAGAGACTGTTGAACCGGTTGACGGAAGAACGCCGCGCGATTCCCGGAAATACGCCCAGACCGCGGAGGACCTCCTCTCCATCCTCTTCGATCGCCTCACCGAACAGCTCCATGGCGTTGCCGGTGATCAGGAAATTCGTTCCCGCCTCGATCTGCTGCAGGATCTCATCGCGGATGAAGCGAAGCTGCTCAAGCGCGAGGACCTGCCCGTTCTCGGTTGTCGTCCCCATGTAGACGAGATCGACCGGCTCATCGAGAAAGCGCGGACGGGTCTGCAGCGAAGTGTGCAGGATCTCGGCGTCCGGAAGACACTCCTTCAGGTAACGGATGTTGGCCAGATCACCGTAGAGATTACAGATCTCCGGATATAAAACTTCGATCTTCATCAGGCCTGCCTCCTTCCCGCGCTTCTCGCTTCGATCTGCTCCCGGACCTTTCCCGCCACCTTCTCGGCAAGATCGATGGAATCGGTTCCGTACAGAATATAAATATCTTCGCCATCATACAGCCGCAGCGCACCCGGCGCATCGAGCTCATCGTGAACAAAGGAGATCCGGTCATCATCGATCCCCGCGAATTTCAGCCGCAGATAGTAGTCCTTGGCCCGCGGGCCGGTCACGACGATATTCTTGATGTTGTCCCGGTTCAGGAACTCGAAATCGCAGTCGTACAGCCAGCAGGTGTTCTCCGACCAGACGGCGGCGTCGCTCAGGTTGTTCATCATCATGATCAGTTCCTTATCGCCCGGCTGGTGCGACACGTAATCGAATGCTCTGGAAGAGCCCAGGGCGTTCCTGTCCTTTGACATCTGCCGGATGATCCGGTAGCCGCCGATCTCCTCTGCCAGATAGCGGCTGCCCACGATCTCGGTCTTCGAAAGGAGCTCGCCGATCCGCTCCCGGGAATATCCCAGCTCGCTCAGGTAGGCGATCACGGCCAGCACATTATAGATGTTGAAAATGCTGTCGTTGAGCAGGCGGAACCTGCCGGACCAGACCTCGCCGCCATCCTGCCGGCGGCTCACCAGAAAGTCCTCTGCCGCGAAATCCACATCGCCGCCCTCGTAGTCGAGCTTCGGTGACTGGAATCCGCATTCCGGACAATGCGCCCGGCCGATATGATGATACCTTCTGTTCGTATACTGCAGGATACTGTGGCACCTCGGACAGATCTGCAGGTCATTGACCAGGTTGATGCACTCCTGCACATCGCCGGGCATCGATTCGAAGCCGTAGTAGACCCGCGGATTGGACGGCGCCACATTGCTGGCGATCAGGTCGTCTCCGTTCAGAATCAGCTTCGTCTTCGCAGGCATGGCCCGGGTCAGCACCCTGGAGATGTATTCCGGATGGCCGTTTCTCATGATGGAGTCCCGGGTCAGGTTGTTGATCAGAAGGAAGTCGGGCTCCATCAGCGGGAACACAACTCTGGAAGACCGTTCATCGATCTCCAGCACCGCGATGTCGGAGCGGCAGCGGCCGCCCAGGCCCATGTCGCGGATGAAGGCCGTCGTCAGACCCGTGATCGTATTCGAGCCCTGGTTGTTGTCCAGGACCTTTTTCCCGTCCGCGCCCAGCATGCCGATCAGCAGGTTGCAGACGGTCGTTTTACCGTTGGTCCCCGTGACCCCGAGGATCCGGGAGGGCACCCGCGCCTGACGCAGGAAATCCGGGCAGATCTTCACCGCGATCCGTCCCGGAAAGTCCGTTCCCCTGTGCCCCGTCACCTTCAGCGCGATGATGGACAGTTTGGCACACCAGAGTGCCAGATAGAATTTCAGTCGTTTCATTTATGAATGACCTGCCTTTACAAAATGCTATCAGTAATTCTTCTTATACTTGAATTCAGGGATGATCTTCTCGATGGTCGGCATGATGCCGATGCCGCCCGGCGTCTGCCCCGGCAGTTGCCAGAAGTCATGGGCGCAGTAGTTGTTGCCCTCGATGATAGCAGGTCCGGTCGGCGTGACCGCGATATCCCATCCGACATAGCGCATCTGCGGGATCACGAGCGCCGCATCCTCCGCCATCTTCAGGACCTCCTTCCAGTACGGGAGCACCATGCCGATCAGCGGCGTATGACTGTACGGATGCTCCGTATACTGGATGTCCGCCGTGGTATCGCCGGAATGTGCCGGGAACATGAATTCACCGGTCTCAAGGTCGATCGGTCCGTGCAGGCCGTAGTTATCGACGACCCTGCCGTTGATGCCCATCTTGAAGACAGCATAGATCGCATGCGGAACGCCGTCCGCATCGATCAGCGTGATCACGCGGAAACAGTTCGTGGAGAACGGGTAGATCGCCGCGATGTCCGGATGGTTCTCGACCACATCCTCGATCGTCGCGAACCCCTTCTCTTTGATGTAATCGCAGAATGCATCCGCACTCTCGAAATTCTTCGTCTCCAGCTTCTCGCAGCCGATGCCGCAGGACAGATCCTTCATCTTGGCGAAGATTTTCTCCCGCGTGTTGAAGAAGTTCACGATGTCCTCGTGGCTCGCCGTCTCCAGATCCAGGCACTCCCTGCCGATGAAGTCCTTGAATTTCTCGTTGAACTCGTTCTTATTGTCGAAATAATGAGCGTACTGGTGGTCGTTCATGAACATGATGAACTCCTTGCTGCGGAAGCGCGTCATGTAGGTGTCGCGCTGTCGGTCATTCAGCTCCCACCACTCAAAAATCACGTAATCATTATATCCTGCCTGAAACTTTCTCATGCACTTCAGGATGTCAAAAAAGCAAAAAGCCTTGCTCTTTCCAGACCGCTTGCTGGCTTCCCCGACGACCTTGAAAAACTTGCCGAAACTCGCCTGCCGGAAGACCCGGAGATAATATGATAATTTGTTATTTTCCATGGTTTACCTTCCCCTTGTAATATATTCGATATATTTTACCACATATATGTATTCTGTACAATAAAAATACCATATGCAGGTGTTGACGAATCCGTAGCATTGTTTTATAATGAAAGTCGAACATACGTTCTCTGGTTGCGGGAAGAAGCGGAGACCGATATGACATCAACCTATATATGCATTGACCTGAAGTCCTACTATGCTTCCGTGGAGTGCGTGCACCGGGGGCTGGATCCGCTGCGGGCCAGACTCCTGGTCGCGGACGAGAGCCGGTCCGACCAGACGATCTGTCTGGCG
>JAZNNY010000085.1:0-2884 GCA_045580505.1 Lentihominibacter sp. | reverse complement strand
TCTGTCTTATTTTTTAAGACAGAGAACCGTCCCCTGTCTTAGGATTCTATTAAAATTTCCGGATCAACTCTGCGAAATGATCTGGAATAGCAGGATTCCGCAGAGTTTATCCAAAATATGGAAGCCTAACGAACGATGACTCTGCGAAATGAATAAAGCCTTATATTCTCCGCCCGAGTGCGCTCAGCAGGAGCCCGGCGGCAATGATGGCCAGCATGCCGATCTTGCCGGTCAGGGTACCGAGCGGAGCAAGGAAGCGCCCGAGCACCGGGATGTGCAGCAGTACCTTGCCGAGGACATCATAGTAGGAAATCGGAGCGAAGTCTTCCTGCGCGTTTGCATCGCCCTTTGTGATGATCTGCCCTGTCTGGGTATCATTCTCGACAACGCGGTGGGTGACGGGAATGGAAGCGTTGCTGTCATTGAAGACGATAACATCGCCCTCTGCCAGGGTCTGTGGCTCCGTATATTTCGCATAGATCAGGGAACCCACCAGAATGCTGGGCTCCATACTTCCGGTCAGGACGGTGTAACTCTGGATCCCGAGCAGGCGGGGAACCGCAAGCATCAGACAGAGCACGATGGCGGCTATGATCAGAAGCGTTCCGATGATGTCAAGAATCCGACCTATGGGTGAAATAGTTTTTTCCTTTGCCATGACGACCTCCTTGCTGACAGTATACTGCAGACAGAAAACCGTTGCAATTCTTTCCTTCCGGTGGTAAGATACTGTCTGTAACAAAACGATGACGGGAAGAGTAAGCCGCATCCCCTGCGTACAGAGAGAGACCGCAGCTGAGAGTGTCTCCGCGGGCGCGCGCCGAAGACCATCCCCGAGTGGCACCAATCCTGCCCGCCTGGCCGCGTCAAAAGCCACAATTAAGTGCCGGAATTCTGCAAAGGCAGGCCAGCCTTTGAGAGAAGCCGGAAGTTGGGTGGAACCGCGTAATGAATTTACGTCCCTTCGTGAGAAATCGCGAGGGGATTATTTTTATGGAGGAACAGAAATGATCATCACATTAAAAGACGGAAGTAAGAAAGAATATCAGGAGGCTATGTCGGTCTATGACATCGCCAGAGACATCAGCGACGGGCTGGCCAGAGTGGCCTGCCTGGGCGAGGTCAACGGAGAGAAGGTGGATCTCAGAACCATCGTGGACAGTGACGCAGAGGTCAACATTCTGACATTCGATGACGATGAGGGCAAGAAGGCCTACCGGCATACCTGTTCGCACGTGCTGGCGGAGGCGGTCAAGAACCTGTATCCGGACGCCAAGCTGGCCATCGGACCTTCGATCGACAACGGCTTCTACTATGACTTTGATATGCCGCCGCTCTCCAGAGAGGACCTGGATAAGATCGAGAAGGAAATGAAGAAGGTCATCAAGAAGGGCGACCGGCTGGAGCGCTTCACCATGTCCAGAGACGAGGCGATCGCATTCTACAAGGAAAAGGACGAACCGTACAAGGTCGAGCTGATCGAAGACCTGCCGGAAGGCGAAGAAATCTCCTTCTATAAGCAGGGCGACTTCACGGAGCTTTGCGCGGGACCGCACCTCATGAGCACCCGGCCGATCAAGGCGTTCAAACTGACGTCTTCCTCCGGCGCTTACTGGAGAGGCGATGAGCACAACAAGATGCTGACCAGAATTTACGGTACGGCTTACACCAAGAAGGACGAACTGGAGGAATACCTCGAGTACCTGGCGGACATCAGAAACCGCGACCACAACAAGCTGGGCCGCGAGATGGACCTGTTTACCACGGTGGACGTCATCGGCCAGGGCCTGCCTTTGTTCATGCCGAAGGGAACCAAGATCATCCAGAAGATGCAGCGCTGGATCGAGGATCTCGAAGAATATGAATGGGGTTATGTCAGAACGAGAACGCCGCTGATGGCGAAGTCCACCTTATATAAGATCTCGGACCACTGGTACCACTACAAGGACGGCATGTTCCTGCTGGGCTATGACAACATCGACGACGTCATGGCGGCAGAGGACCGGTCGGCGGAAGTGCGCGGAGTCCAGGATCTGAACCTGATCGAGCACGATAAGGATGCAGATGTAATGGCTCTGCGGCCGATGACCTGCCCGTTCCAGTACTATGTCTACAAGGCGCGGCAGCACAGCTACCGTGACCTGCCTTACCGGATGGGCGAGACTTCGACGCTGTTCAGAAATGAGCAGGCAGGTGAGATGCATGGGCTGACCAGAGTGCGCCAGTTCACCATTTCCGAGGGACATCTGGTCTGCACGCCGGAGCAGATCAACCAGGAATTCAAGAACTGCGTCGAGCTGGCCAAGTTCTGCCTGACCACGCTGGGTCTGGAGGACGCCGTGACCTACCGGCTGTCCAAGTGGGATCCGAACAATGCGGACCACTACCTCGGCACGGCAGAGGACTGGGATACAGTTCAGGATATGATGCGTGACATTCTGGATGAAATCGGACTCGAATACAAGGAAGCCGAAGGCGAAGCGGCCTTCTACGGACCGAAGCTCGACATCCAGGCGAAGAACGTCTATGGCAAGGAAGACACCATGATCACCATCCAGCTGGATACCTTCCTGGCGGAGCGGTATGACATGTACTTCATCGACAAGGACGGCCAGAAGAAGCGCCCGTACATCATCCACAGAACCTCCATCGGCTGCTACGAGCGGACCCTGGCATGGGTGCTGGAGAAGCACGCCGGCAAACTCCCGACCTGGCTCTGTCCGGAACAGGTACGCGTCCTTCCGGTCTCCGAGAAGTTCGCGGACAACGCGAATGAGGTCTTCAAGGAGCTGAGAAGAAACGGCGTCGACGTCACGGTCGATGACAGCTCCGAGAGAATCGGTTACAAGATCCGCGCGGCCCAGATGGAGAAGATCCCGTACAT
>JAZNNY010000084.1:0-31137 GCA_045580505.1 Lentihominibacter sp. | reverse complement strand
GGCTGCGCCCGGAACATCACATGGACGTGATCCGCGTCATGATTCCATTCCTCCAATGTGATGCCATACTTTGGCGCGATGTATTCGAAGATCTCTCTGCCCCTTGCGGAGATCGGTTCATCGAAGACCTTCCGTCTGTATTTCGTCACCATGATCAGATGATAGTACAACAGAAATACCGAATGTGCATTATTGTCCATTTCCCGCATAGTTTCAGTCCTCTTATTTATTTCGACTGAATCCATTATACCACGGTCTCACCTCAGGAACAAGTGTACTTTTTATGCTGTGCGCTTTTTATGCAATTCATCCCGCCACTTGAAGAAGATGGGGGATTTCTTGTTCACTATATGTTAAAACCATCGGCGCAGTTCTCGGCGCCATCGTCGTAGCCCTCGGCTGCTTTCTCGGCTACCTGACCGTCACCGAGTACCGGCCCGCCCCCGAAGAGACCGTCGCCATCTACATGACGGATACGCTTCCGGATGCAAAGGCAGGCCAGACTCTCTCCATCCTCTCCTGGAACATCGGCTACGGCGCACTGGGAGACGGTGCGGACTTCTTCATGGACGGCGGCTCCTCCGTCATGACCGCAGAGGAAGCGGGGGTCCGGGAGAATATGAAAGCGATCAGGTCCCATCTGCTGCAGGAGGATCCTGACATCACCTTGCTTCAGGAAGTGGATCAGGACAGCCGCCGCAGTCACCACATCAACGAAGCGTTCGACCTCCAGAGCCTCTTTGACCCCTCTGCCTGCAGCACCTTTGCGGGCAACTACCGGGCCCTGGTTCCCTATCCCGTTCCGCCGCTGGGAAAGGTCGACAGCGGTATCATGACGCTCTAGATTCTCTTCTACCGATCCTCCGACAAGAACTCAACCGTCCCGTCCTCAATATGATAAATCGCGCCGAGTACTTCCAGTCCTTTTTCGTCTTCGATAGGATGAATCTCAAGCTCATGGCGGATCCTCTCTACGCCATGCTGCACGTTTAGGCAGGTTGCCTTGAATTCATCTTTTTCATCCCCGATTGCAAGGGCGATTTCCTTCAGTATGTAATCGATGAATCCGCCGGAATGTCCGTCAATGGCAGCCTTTATGGCGCCGCACCCGGTATGGCCAAGCATGACGATCAGCTTTGTACCCAGGTGTCCCGCGGCGTATTCGATGCTGCCAAGCTGGTGATTGTCCAGTACATTTCCTACGACTCTTATCACAAACAGTTCTCCGATCCCCGCGGAAAAGATGGCTTCCGGGATGACCCTGGAGTCTGAACAGCTGATGATAATGGCGTATGGCTGCTGGCCCTCTTCAGCGGTTTTCCGTCGCAGCTGCGCTGACACATCACCTTCTCCTGCCTTTGCATTAAGGTACTTCTGATTGCCTTCAATCAGTTTGTTCTTCGCTTCGGTTGCTGAAATCATATCGCACACCTCCTCTTAGCAGCCTTCCCTGATCAGCTGCTTCAGCTACAATAACCCAGCGTTCCGTTCATCTGTTCAATTGTTTTATGATTTCCTGTGCAAAGCATGCGCGACCAGCAAAGACATGAGGGACGTCATCATTACCATGATCCAAAGCATGATGTCGGATCTGTCTCCCATGCCCGGGCTATCATGATGCGGATCGCCGCCGGACGGCGCATCCCCTCCCGGGTTGTCCCCCGGGTCATCCCCCGGGCCGTCTCCCGGGTCATCATCCTCCGGGTCGTCTCCCGGCGGGTCATCCTCATCATCCGGCGGCGTGTCTTTCTTTTCCCACTGGGCGGTGAAGATGTGGTCTTCGGTCACTTTGTATTCATCTCCAGGCTGATAGCTGGATCCCTGCCAGTGCGTGAACTCGTATCCGTCTCTCTCTGGCGCCTGATGGATGGCGATGGTTGTTCCGGTCCTGTATTTCTCGATGATGTTTTCGGCGCTCCCCTCGAATGCTCCCCCGTTCAGGTCATATGTGATGGTGCACATGGGGATATACGTATTCGTCACGTCAAAACCATGGACTTCTGATTCATAGCCTTCTACAGGATCCTCGTTTATGGTATAGGAAATATCCTGACCCTTTTCGCGCTGCGGCAGCCCTTCGAAGGTCCACGTCCAGCCATCTTCTTCTGTCACGGTGCGGACGTCTGCTTCGCTGCCGTTTGCCAGCAGATGTATGACGATGCTCTCCGGGCGCTGCCCCGCTTTGTCTTCATCGTCCTCCCAGGTCTTCCCGCCTTTGATATCTACGGTGCCCGGCTCATGACTGTTCGTTATGATGAATCCTTCCTCCGGGCTTCCGGTGATTCGGGATGTATATCCTTCATCCCCGGACGGGATGTCCCCCGGGATCTCTTCTACGGAATAGACGATCTTCCTTCCGCCCTGCGCATATTCATCGAGGCTGCTGAAGGTCCCTGCCCAGCTGTGTGCTGCGTCCAGTGTCAGGGTCTTCCCTGTATCCTCTCCATCTGCCAGCAGACACACTTTGACGCTCTCCGGCCGGATGCCGTCTCTATCGTTGTCATCCGCCCATTCTTTATATACGTTTACCTGGGTCTTGCCGATCTCGTACTTGTTGGTGATGGTCAGTCCATCTACAGTGCCGGTGTAGTCCTCTATGTCCCTCTCGCCGGCGGTGTAGTTTATCTTCTCGCCCTTTTCGTATACCGGCTGATCAGAGAACGTCCACTTCCAGTCGTCCTCTGCTGTCACTTCGTGCTCGGCTGCGATTCTGCCGTCTGCTCTCAGCTGCAAAGTGACAGATGACGGGCGCCTGCCGTCGTGGTCGCTTTCGTCTTCCCACTTCTTCGTTACGGTGACATCCGTCACCTCCGGCTCATGGGTATTCGTAACGTCATAGCCTGTGACTTCAGAGGAGTAGCCTTCCACTTCATCTTCTTTGATCGTGTAGATGATCTCCTTTCCATCCTTGTATTTCGGTTTGCCTTCGAAGGACCACTTCCAGTCTTTCGCGGCATTCACCGTCTGTATATCCAATTCCCTGCCGTCAGCGAAAAGTCGGATGAAGATGTTCTGCGGTCGGACGCCATCCTGATCGTCAGCATCTTCCCATGTCTTCTTGCCCCGGATATCGACGGTACTCGGACTATGGGTATTCGTGACGGTAAATCCGTCGTCATAGTCCCTGGTCACCTCGAAGGCGTATGTCCCGGGCCCGTCTGCTCCTGTGATGACATCCGTGGTGTCCTCCGTGATGGCGTATTCTATATCTTTACCGTCCTTCTGTTTCGGTCTTTCCGGGAAAAAGAACTTCCAGCCTGCCGCCTCAGATGTCTCTGCAGAGGCTGCAACTTCACCGTTCTCCAGAAGTTCCACCTTCACCTTGTCCGGTCTGATGCCGTCTCTGTCATCATCATCATTCCAGAGGACTTTGCCGGTGATGGTGTTCTCATCCGGCTGCTCATCATCATCTTCATCAAGGTCGATATCAACCTTGACATTGAAGACGCTGGTCGCCAGGTTCGTATCCGATGCTCCGAGAGCGGACTTGACAGCGTCCAGATCCTGCTGTGTGAGGTTTCCTCCTGCCTCTTTTAGTTTCGAGAGATCCAGATCTGTGATCTTCCAGTTATCGAAACTGGATGAGGCCTTGGTCGGGATGCTGATATAGCCGTCAAACGGGTTATATGATACCGGCAGGTCGATCTTCGTCACATACTTTACGATCTGCCTGAGGGCCTCGGATGAAAGTTCTGCTCCTTTATACTCCATCGGTATGCCGCTGACATACTTGCTGTTTACGAAATGCACCCGCCAGTTCTTCTTGCTGTCTTCCTCGTCCTTATCGGCTTTGGCGATGGCAAGTTTCGGAACAGTGCTGACTTTGTCGAAGATCCCGATATCCACGCCCAGGGCCAGCTCGCCGATGAGGCTCACGGGATCCTTTCCTCCTTCGATCGGATTTATGACCGGGAATTCGTAGTCCAGGACCTTGCTGAGGTCGACCCCTGCTGCTTCGGCAAGATCCCTGGCATTATCCAGTGCTCCTGCCTTCGGGGAGCACATGAGGACCAGCCATACAGAATCCGGCATGTCTTCCTCATCCACATCTCCAGCCCTGAACCAATTCTTCACGATGTCCACTCCGATAATGGCCTTGTTCGTGACGGTATAGGTGCCGTCCTCTTCCTTGTAGGACACCATGTACTCCGTCTTGTGGGACTTCTCTTCTCCTGTGAGTGCCGATGTATAACTCTCTACTTTATAGATTACGATATTGGTTGTATTGTCATCTTCATCACTTTGCGGCTTATCGTTATCATCCTTGTCGTAGACGATACGCTTCTCCGTCTCCGTGATTCCCAAAGGCTCCGTGATGCTCTCCATAGCGCTCTTTGCCTTCAGCTCACGGACGCGGTACTGCGTGTCACCGCCTGGTTTCTCGGCAACAGGTATGTTTGTCTTCCATTCGTTTTCATCGGACAGCTGTGCTGTGCCGATGGTCTCCCATTTATCGCCGATCTTCTTCTGGGCGATGATCTCGACGCTGTCCGGATGGTCCTTGCCTTCGAGGTCGATATCCCATTTCTTCTCAGCCTTGAGATAGGACACCGTGTTGGTGATCGTCGTCACGTCACCTTTGCGCTCATAGCTTACCTGATACGGGATCTTCTCCGTCTTATCGCCTGCCGTGACCTCGTATTCCACCACCGGAACTGTGGCCTCATCCTGCTGATAGTCCGCATCCGTCGGATCCAATATCACATCGCCATCGGACAGCAGCGTTCCTTCTCCCAGCTCTCTGATCCTGAAGTCCTCCGCATCAAAGGTGCCATCCGCCTGATACTGCACGGCATTGAATTCATATTTCCAGTCGTTTTCTTCGCTGAGCTGCGCCGTCTCGACCGTCTGCCACGTCTCACCCGCAGAACCGACTTTCTTTTGGAGCACCACCTTGATGCTTTCAGGGCGCAAAGGATCCACGCCTTCTGCCGAAGACGCCCATTCTTTCTTCACCGTCATCGTGCCGGCCTTGTTCGTGATCTCCGTCACTGCATTCCGAGTGTCCTCCTCATAGGAAACTTCATATGTCATGTCAAACTCTGTGTCTGTATACGGCGATATGTGGAACCTCGCAGAAGATTCGCCGCTTCCATCTTCGTCAGAGGCATCCGGCACTTTTTTGCCGTCCTCGTCCAGTTCGCGGATTCTCCATCCATCAAAGGCTTCACGGCTGTCATCATCCACAGGTTCGAAGTTTTCGCTCCATCCGTTCTTCTCCGAAAGTGTCACTGTCTGCACTGTCTTCCAGCTGTCTCCTTCGCCGTGCTGGAGCACTGCCTTGACGGACTCCGGCTTGTAATCAGACTGACGCTGCGGAAGATCCCATGTCTTTTTGACGGAATATACTCGCGTTCTGTGATTGCTTAGGGTGATTACGGCGCTGCCGCTCTTCACGATGCTGCAGGCCTCATCAAAGGCCTCCTGTGAAAGGCCGGAATTCTCTTGATCTCTGAGAACCAGACGGGCACTTCCCGCTTTATCAGCGGAAGGCAGTTTGATATCCTCTCCAAGGGTATAATCTCCGGTGCGGAATCCGGACACTTCCTCTTCTCCGAATGTCAGGATGCTATCGTCAGATGCGGTGATAGTCCCCTTCCATTCATTATCTGCGCTCAGCTGCAAAGTCCCCGAAGTGCTTCTTCCCGGGCTGTACTCATTGTCGTATGTGATCGTTACGGAATCAGCAGGTTCTGCTCCGCCCCAGTCTTTCACGATGGTGATAGCGCGCGCCTTGAGCCACCTTGCATGGAGAGTGATGCTCTTCATTACAGGCGCACTGAAATCATAGGATTCCGTGCATCCTTCATCGATATACCATCCTCCGAAGAAATATCCATCTGCCTGCGGATCATCCGGTTCTGAGGCAGTTTCACCTCTGACGACGATCTGATCTTCCGGTGCCTGACCGTGTTCTCCCACATCAAAACTCACCGTGATATCTCCCGGCTCGATCTTTGCATAGCTGTTGTTCTGAGCGTAAGTGTGTCTCGTTTCTGACTGATCTACGCCTTCTGCTTCTATCTTCTCACCCTGATAGTTGCCGTATGTGACCTTGGAGTTCTCATACAGCGTAAGGGAGCCTTTATCACTGTTCGTCCTGCCGTATCCGATGGCTTTCGCCTCATTGGTTCCGGCTGTCGCCTCTACGATGCCCCCGTTAATAACGACGGTCCCGCCCTCTGCATGGGAGCCTCCGCCGATGCCGGCTCCGCTGAAGGTGTCGCTGAAGAGGGCATCGATGATGACATCCGATATCATGTCATAGAAATCATCCCGCATCAGTCCATCGATCACGTCGCCGATGCCGCTGATACCGGTACCTCCCTGACTGCCGGATCCTTCATCCTTCCACTTGTATTCCGAATTGCCTCCGTAGGCTTTGACATCGCCGCCGTTGATGGTGATGCTGCCGCCGCTTCCTCCGTTACCGCCGCCGATGCCGGCTCCCGCACCGGTGGACACGGCGATGACCGTACCATCGTCGATGGTGATGTTCCCGCCGGATGCTCCGCTGGCGTTCAGAGAGTCTACACCCACATTCCTGCCGCCGGATCCGATGCCCGCGCCGCCGACGCTGACAGCAGTTACCTTCGTGTACTTACCGCTGATGGTGATGTTGCCGCCCGCGAATCCGTCATTATCATTTGCGGAACCGCCGATACCTGCCGATCTGCCCATGCACACAGCGTTCACCACACCGCCGCTGATGACGATATCGCCTACCTGTCTTCCACCTCTTCCGGATCCTATGGCTGCACCGCTGCCGGAGAAGTTCTTATCCGTACTTCCGGATCTGGCATTCACCGTCCCTGCACTGATGGTGATTGGTCCGTTGTTGTTGCTGTCATTTTCATATCTGCGTCCCCCGGAACCGATGCCGGCTCCCGCGACACTTTCTGCGTCCACCGTTCCCTTGGAATCGATGATGATCGTCCCGGATGGAGCTCTCGCTCCGGATCCGATGCCCGCGCCATAATTCTTTCCCTCGGCTTTCACGTATCCGCCTGTGATGGTGATGGGACCTGAGGATGCTCCGGTGCCCGATCCGATGCCGGCGCCGCCTGTTCCCTTCTCGCCTGCTTTTGCGATCACTTCTCCTCCGGTGATCACGATCGGACCGTTGCTTCCTCCTGCACCGCCGCCGATGCCGGCGCCGCTGCGCTGTGACTCTTCGGAGATCTCATCCCAGGGACCGTCGATTTCTTTGCAGCTTCCGCCTGTGGCCGTCACCTTGCCGCCGTTGATGGTGATGCTGCCGCTGGTATCATCCCCTCTGCTTCCGATACCGGCCGAATATCTGCCTGCCTGGGCAATTATCGTCCCGCCGTTGATCGTCAGAGATGAAGACCGGTCGACCTCTATCCCGGGGGCTCCTGCTGCATAGGAGAAGATATCCGTTTCCACATCCTCCCCGATGGCTTTGATGGTTCCGGTGCCGTTCTTCTGTCCCCATATGGTGAGGGAACTGCCGGGTTCTATCACGATCCCGCCATCTGACTTCAGCGAGTGGCTGTCGCAAAGCACGAGATTCACATTTCCTGATACGGTCACCATCTGGGTGTCGATCTCATATCTCAGGGCATACCAGGATTCTTTACCTTTTTCGCCTATTTCCGGTCCGTTCACTACGATGTATTCGTCCTGCACGTGGTCATTGCCATTCGCATCCACGTAGTGGAGCGTCTCATCATCGCTGATGTGCGTGATGGAATAAGAGCAAAACTCGAAGCCGGTAAACTCGTCTGCTGCAGTAACTTCTCCGTCAGTCTCCCCAAATTGCGTCCTATATGATATCCTGCCGAAATCTTCATCGCCGGCCAGTTTGTTCTTGTAGTAACAGCTGATGTCGATGGTCGCAGGAGGCCGCTCAAAATACGCCTCTACGTACTTCGTCTCCCAGACATCATCCGGATCGCCGAAGTCCTGGCTGCTCATAACGAACTCACCAAGCGTAACTCCATCCTCATCGAACACAGCCACACGCATATCTACACACTCGGCAGTCTCATCCGAGCCAAAGGCAGTAAAATACATGCCATAGTACCCAGCCGGTGCAGTTTCTGCGGCGTAAGCTGTATCCGGTCCTAACGAAGAAACCGAAAGCCCACTGATTGCTGTTACCAAAAGCATCATGATATATAGTGCTCTGTTTCCTATTCTGTCATTCTTCCGTTTTTCCATCCTCGGCTTCACCTGCCTTTGTTCTATTTTATCATAAACATGGATTGAAAATGTGTCCCAAACAATGAACCTTCACAAATTTCAAGCCCAACTTGAACAGTTACCAGTACCGGACGATGTTGCCGGCATTTTGGTTCCGGGCGAGCAGGCCTTCAGAGCATTTAAGACCTTGCAGGCTCTCTGTAAAGGCATAGCTGCCGTTATCTCCGCGTCAACGGTTTAAGCTTTTTCTGGAATACAACACAATTTAAATACCATGTCATCATCTGGTCTGAAATCGATCTGTTATTGCGCCGTAACGCTTTATCGTGATAAAATAAAGCAGTATAAGATTTGTCAACACCAGACAAGAGGGGTACCGCCATGCTGCGAGCGACGAGAAGCGATTTCCATTCCATCATAATCATTACTGTGATGATGCTGATCATTGCAGCGGCATGTCTCCTGTGTCTGTCCGATCCAGTATACGCAGCCAACTCTGAGCATCTCCAGAACGGGCAGAGTTATAATATCTCCGACGCCAAGAAAAATACGATAGTATATATCGATGATGAGACGGCCGGCGGCAAAGGCGGCAGAGGAACCGTCGAACTGACCGGCAGCAGCACTTACGTCTGGGTACACATCGCGCTGTCTGAAGGCACGACCGTTACCGTTAACCTGGCGGACGGGCTCAGCATCAGGCCCGGAAAAAACAGCGCAGGCGGCACAGGTGGAAAATTCGACACACTGGGCCACAGCCGTTCGGGAATATATATCGATGAGACGAAAAAAGCGGGCGGGATCGTTATTCTGAAGTCAGAAAAAGGCGCGAAGATCACCATCGGCTCCTATAAAAGCGTGCTTTTTGGAACGGTTCCTGCCATTATGAAGAACAATACCAAGACGAAGCTCGTTTTTGACACCGCGGATAAATCTGATCCCGGAACGATCATTGCGAAGCCCTCGGATTCCTCCGGCAATGGCGCTGCGGGAATCGGTGCTTTTGGGCACGGGATCCTGGGAATGGCCACCTCCAGCTACACGGTCGGAAATATAGAGTTTTATGGCGGTAACATCGAAGCTTACGGTAACGACGATGGACCTGGAATCGGCGCATACGAGTTTTCGCATGTCGGAGAAATCAGTTTCATCGGAGGTCATGTTATCGCAAAGGCTGGGAACTTCTGGGCAAACATAGAGTTTCAGGGAGGCGCTGCCGGGATCGGCACCACCTACAAAGGCAACGTCGGCAAAATAAATATCCTTGGAGGCTATGTGGAAGCATGGGGATACGGGGCAGGAAATGATGAAAAAGGCAGGCCTTTGAAATATGTTCCGGACAACTGCGGATGCGGGATCGGAACAGCTCTTTATGGCGACCTGGGTGAAATCAACATCTCCGGCGGAACGGTCATTGCTCACGGCGGCTCCGGAAGTCAGGACAAAGGAAGTATGTCCGGCTGCGGCATAGGAACTCAGGTGGGTCTTGCCTCGGATTCCTCAGACTCAACAGCCGGCAAGATCAATATATCCGGAGGAGACATCACCGCCATTGGCGCGGATTACGCCTGCGGGATCGGCGGGTGCGTGAAGGATATCACCATTGCGCCGGCGACCGCTGATACGGATCTCAAGATCAACGCATATATCGAAGACAAAGTAGCCCGCGGCGGAAGACATCACACTACAGGCTCGGGAATCGGAACTGCCGGTAATGTCAGCGCGAGAATGTATAGCAAATACCCCGGAAACATCACGATCAGGGGCGGGGATATCACAGCGACGGCAGGACCTCTCGGAGACCGGGGGTATTACGCTGATGGAGATATCTTTCTCGGTGCGGGGATCGGACCGACTCGCTGGGGCAGAGTGACTTCGATCACGATCACCGGGGGAAAAATCAAAGCAGAAGGTGGATGGAGCAGCCCCGGAATAGGCGGAACAAACGATTCCTCCTATAAGGATAACCACGGAATCGTTGACAATATTCATATATCGGGCGGAACCATTACAGCGACCAAGGCGACCGATCACGCAAGCAATGCTTCGCTGAGCGGAATCGGCGGATACAAAAATAGTAAAGGTGACAGAACGGACATCAGGATCACCGGCGGCAGCGTGATCGCCAACGGAAGCGATTATGCCATCGGATTCGTTGAAGCCGGCCAGCCGGAAAACGATTCCGACGAAACAGTATACGGTACAAAATTCAAATTCAACCCCGATATCGGAGAATGGACCAGGATCGATTCCTTTAAGCTGGATCCTTCCCTCGATTATGATTACGGTCTGGGAGATGTGTACAGTAAAAAAGGTCTGGACGACGAAGGCGACGAGAACATTGTAGAATTCTGGATTCCAAAGAGTAAGGACCCATCCGGATACAATTGCACGATCAATACCGGAAGCCGCAGATACGGCTCTTTTGACGCTGCCTTCGAGCCTGCCAGGCTGCAGGCCGGCAGTACAGGAACACTATCTGCTTACACAGATATCACCTATGTGAACAAGATCAATAAGGACAGGTATACCGGCTTCGGCGTCTACGGAAGTGACAAACTGACCATTACGCCTGCTCCTGCCGCCATCCCAAGATACGAGCTCACGGGATATTCCGATACTGCTGAAAACATGAAGATGGTAGTCAACGGTGCTTACAATCAGGCGCAAGCTTCCCCCCTTGTCCAGGGCACAGAATATGTGGGGTCTGATGGAAAATGGAACGCCAAATATACTGACCTGACGCTCTATATGATGCTCAAGCAGACAGAGTATCTGGTAAGTTATGATGCCAATCAACCGAAAATGTCCAGCACTGCCATGGAAGGTTCTATGGCGGACGACAGTTTTTCCGTCCAGGGAACCCATACGCTGAGTAAAAATCAGTATTCACTTCCAGGATGGGAATTTACCGGGTGGAATACAAAGGCAGATGGAAGCGGCAGTTCGTTCGATGATGAACAGGATATCAGCTTCGAAAAAGATGTCCATGCAGAGCATCTTACCCTTTACGCCCAGTGGAAGCCGAAAACGTATACCATCACCTTCAGTTCAGGTGATGCCGGAATCGCTTCGGTACACAGTCAGACGAATCTGGAGTTTGACAGGAAGTACAACTTTGACACGATCGCGTCGATCGGATGGAACTATCCGAAGCACAGTTTCCATGGCTGGTCGACATCGGCTTTCGGCTCCTTCTATGAGGATGGAGAAGAGTTCACCAACCTTTGCACTTTGGATCCAAACGGCGATCCGACAGGGATGGAGTTTGTCGCGGAGTGGGTCGGAACCGGAAGCATCAAGGTATCGACCACCGTTGATGGGGTGCCAACGAAAATCACTGACAGCTTGCTGCTCTCCTCAGATACACAGAGAGTAACGCTGGGCTCCATCGCCACCGGCCGCTACGAAGCAGCTTTGAACGGTCTTCCTTCCGGTTCTTATCAGCTTGCGATCCCCGGGGACTCCGACTATATCATCCCGAAGAAAAAACAAATAGTCGACCTGACAGAAACGTCATCTGTATCGATCGTCATAGACTACTACACAGTCACGATGAAAAAGGATGACCATATTGCCAGCGCCTATGTGAAGGAGACCGGAACAGGCGAGCCTTACGAAAAGATGGAAGTGCCTGACGACTATACTGTCGTGATCGGCGCTGCTGCTGATGCCGGATATCATGTTGACGGGTATTCCTATTACGGAGTGGAACCGGTATGGGGTGATCCTTCCGAGGCAGTACAGAGCATCCAGGTGACGGGCCAGGTGACGCTGACTGCACATGCCGAAGCGAACCTCTACCATGCGGCCTTCCGACAGAACCGTCCGGAGAACGCTTCCCACGAAGTCAACGGGAGCATGCAAAGGCAGGACTTCATCTACGATGAACCGCAGGAACTGACAGCAAGCGATTATACCCTGACCGGCTGGACGTTCAAAGGCTGGAATACGAAAGCGGATGGAACCGGCACATCGGTCCCTGATCAGCAGAATATGACCAGTGCTGTATGGGACGCGCTCGGTCCGCCGGAAAACGATGCTGAAGTGGCGCTTTATGCACAGTGGGAACCAAACAGCTACAATGTATTATTCTCCGCAACGAATGCCACATCCGGCGAAATGAAGCCGCAGGGGTTTACCTATGATACTTCCCAGGCATTGACAGCCAACGCGTTCGAGAGAACGGACTGGCACTTCACCGGCTGGAACACAGAACCGGCGGGAGGCGGGATAGATTACTCAGACGGGCAGGAAGTCCGCAACCTTACGACAGGCAAAAGCATCACCCTCTACGCCCAGTGGGAGCATGACTATTACACTGTCGTATTTGACAAGAACGATCCGGCTGCGACCGGAAGCATGCAGGAGGAACACGTCTGGACCAATACTGAGTATGAACTTCCGTCCTGTGAATTCTACAAAACGGGCTACTCCCTGGATTCCTGGAACACGGAAGCCGATGGAAGCGGCACAAAGTATGCGGATGGCGAAGCCCTTGAAAACGCCGCTTCCAAGGGTGAGACTATGACGCTTTACGCGCAGTGGAAGCCAAACACCTACACGGTCAGATTTGACGCAAACACGGGCAGCGGAACCATGGCCGCTCAGGCCTTCACCTATGATAAAGCGCAGCCTCTTACCCCGTGCAGCTTCCAGAAGGCGCACTGCGTCTTCACCGGTTGGAACACATCAAAAGACGGCTCCGGCACCTCCTACAAAGATACTGAGCTTGTCAGCAACCTCACCCCTTATCCGAGCGATACGGTGACACTCTACGCACAGTGGCAAAAGCAGGAGCCGCAAACGCAGGTCATCACCTACGATCTGAACGGCGGCTCCCTGAACGGAAAAACCGGTACCATCACAATCACCTGCACGTACGGTGACACCATCACCTTGCCAAAGCCAACCCGAGAAGGCTACACCTTCGACTACTGGAAGGGATCAAAGTATTATGCCGGAGATCAGTACAAGGTCACGGAAGACCACACCTTCACCGCAATCTGGCACTCCGGCGAAACGCCAACCGGCGATCACACGAACCTTTCCCTGTGCCTGCTGCTTCTGCTGGCGAGCGGAATCGGCTTGCTGACGGTTCTTGTAAAGCGCAGGAAAAAAGGGGGTATTGCTTAGCGACACCCCCCTTCGTAAAACGTTTTTCAGGGCTATACTGTATATTTTCCATTGATGAAAACAACGTCTTCTTCACTGGCATAGGCGTTGCCGTATGCCTTGACCAGGCTGATAATGAAATCAATGAGGCTCCATACACCAAGCGCACCTCCTGTAAGAAGTTTTACAACACCTAAACCAATTTGCCCTCCCCTATTTGAAACACATTCATTAAAACTGCATCTCTGTAATTAGCGTCAGTGCTGTATTTTTCAAATGAGTTTCCGAATCGTTCTACAATGCTGCTGATCCGGTCGCAGTAATCCAGAATTGCTGCCAGATTATCCTTATCCCTTTCACTCAACTCTCTCATAGATAATCACCTTATCCCTTTCAATATGCTCTTTTAGCCTCTTTGCAGACCGGGTGTTATCCGACGCAAGTGCATCGGCCATTACAATATCAACATTCCTTCCTATTGCGTTTTTAAGGCCTTCCTGCAGACCGAGATAGTCTTCCATGTTTCTAATATTGTCGCATTCAATCAGAAGATCTATGTCACTTTCTGCAGTGGCTTCTCCTCTGGCGTATGATCCGAACAGCGTCGCTTTATCAATACTGTATCTTTGAACGATTGGAAGTACCATAAGCCTTATAGCGTCAATCGACAGGACGTCGCCTTTTCCGCAGATGTTGTTTCTTATCAGTTCTTTGATATATCCCTGTTTATTTCCCACCTCATCCAGCTTTGCCAGGATATCTGCATCACTGGTCGTATTAAACTTGAAGAGAATTGATCTGGTATGATTTTTGTCATACTTGGCAGACGCCTTTCTCTGTGCTTCTGTAGTCATGCATCGCCCCTCCTTTTAATATAAGCATATACCTATATCCATCTGCGGTCAATCCTGCTAAGAGGAACATGCTACAACTACTCTTATAGGGAATCAAAGAGAACTCAGTGCTGACCACCGCATAGATGACAGATATATGACGGATCATATAAATCGTCATAATCACCGTATTTATAATACCATCGGTAAGCCGCTTCAATGTGATCCATATCGTCATTATAAAGTATATCATTTTGTATGCACCATTCTCTCACCACATCGGCGGCTTCTTCATCAGACATTCCGGGGCATTCAGGCATTAACGCGTAATCTTCAGAAGCATTGTATTCCTCTCGGCGTTCCTCATCGTAATCCGGCCATTCTGGTGTTCTTGCCACCCCGCAGAAATGCCTTCCACTTTTGCACAGATACCAATCATGCGAAGGCTTATAATCCTTACAATTCACAACAAGAATGCTCAAATTAATCGGCTCCATTTCCTTAATCTCCCTTCCCAATTAAAATAGCGCAAACGATAACGTCTGCGCTATTATATCACCCGTGTATACTAATGTCAATATTTACCTGTTAATTATTCCCATTCTTCGGGATACCGCGTGACGCACCCCGAATACACTCTTTTTCCGTTAGTTTTCACTATATTTCTATCCGTTCTGACCTCCGTGAATAAGTATTTCAAAGCTTTTAGAACCAAATTAGAACCACACAAAACCTGTCCGTATAATCGCTAATTATCTTCTTTGCTGATAATCGAAATGAGCTGGTCACGAAGTGACGGAAGATCGATTTATGCCGTATTAGTCCATTATGAGCATGTGATCCGTAAAGTATTTTCCGAATCCCAGTGATTTACAGTTAACAGGCTTTTGTTTAGGCGTGGTCGTCCTTGTTACAGGAAATGTATATTCCATATCTTTCCCCCTCTTCCTTCTGTCGTTTCAATTCTTGTTTAAATAGTTATTGTAAGCATAACTGCGAAACGGCATTCTTTATAATACAAATTATATTGATATTACGATATCTTTTGCGTATGGTACGCCCGGCTATTTAACGTCCTGCGCCTGGCAGCAAGGACTATACCGCAGACGATCAGCAGGGTGCCGCCGATCAGGTAGAACCATGTGGTACCCGGCCCGCCGGAAGCAGGGAGTTCAAAGCCCGGATTGTTCCAGACACGAATCTGGACGGTACCCCCAGGCTGACCGCTGACGTAGTATGGTTCACCGCTCACACATGTATATGAACTGTTCCCCGACTGAAAAGCTCTTACCAGTTCCGCACCTACTGAGATCCTTACCGCTCCGTCCAGAGGCATATATCCTGCCGGAGGATCTGTTTCCACCAGACGGTACTCTCCTATGGCAAGGTTACCCAGATCCAGGATCCCCTTGTCGTTGGTCGTGCCGGTCTTTACCGGCCGTGCGCCGTCATTAACGGATTCCGTATTGTCATTATAATCCTCAGCCTTATAGAGAGCGAACGATGCACCAGTGGAAATAGCCGTATAACCTTCGTCCGTCTTCCAGATGGAGACCCGCCTCTTCCTGATATTATTTGTTACTTTCAGCGTATAGGTTATCGTACCATCTGAAGCCGTACTGGATTTGATCGTATCGCCTGATATACTGGATACCAGGCTGACTTCTCCTGTATTGCTGATGGTAAAGCAGACATCCCCGCGTTCCGCATAATTATCACTCGGGAGCGGAGCTTTTTCTTCGAGGTAATATGTTCCCGGCGGCAGCATTTGATCGATCTTCGGGATCACACCGTCGGAACCGGAAATAAGATCATTGTATCCGTATCCTGAAATAACCCTGTAATCCTTCCTGAGAACACCGGTAGAAGTCACGATCTGGCGGTACAGCGCAAACTGCATATCTTCCAGAGGCTCTCCGTCCTGATCCATTTTGACCGCCTTGAAAATGAACGGACGGTTCTTTACTTTCAGTACCGGCATATTCTCTTCTTCTACAAGCTCATAGGCATCTGCGCTTTGCGGCGTGATTCCCGTGATCCGATTGTCCTCAACTTCAATGGTCAGGATCTCCGCCATCGGCTGATATCCGGTAGGGATCTTAGTTTCCTTCAGAGTATACGTTCCATCGGACAGATACGCATAGGTGATCAGGCCATCGTTCCCCGAGGTGTAACTTGCCTCTCCTGCGGCATGCCCTTCCTCGTCGGTCAGGATGAACGTGGCTCCTGCAAGCGCATTCAGGCCCATATCCGTCTTCACCAGTTTGATACCCGGGCGGGTATTTTTCACTGTGTCCGTACGGATATTATCAACCGGGCCTGTCGGCGTTCCCGGCTGATATGTCACAGTATAGCTGAAGTCATCCTGATGTTCACCGGATTTCGGTTTCCCTCCTACCGTAAGTGTGCCGCCGCCGGAGATCGGTGTGATGCTGTCATAACCGCTAACCACACCGTTCTGAGCTACTGAGATCCCTGTCCCAGTCAGGATCACCTCCCGCACGGTATAATCCGCAAAGGTGGTACCGTCTTTAAGGTTTTCGAAGAAATAGTAGACCGATTTCCCCGGCGCTTCGATTCTCCGAACGCTGCCGTCCAGCAATTCCTCACCCACATAAACAGCCATGTAGATCGGATCGTGGGACTCCATAAAACTGTCGTCGGACCATATCTTTTCAATCGTCAGTCCCCAGCCCCGCCTGTTCTTGACCAGCACATGCGGATCGGTTCCTTCCCGGATCGTACCGGCGTTTTCAGTCTCCCCTGCCGGTATGGTCTCTACACGATCATATTTCATGAACTCATAACCCTTTGGAGGCGTTGACTCTGTGACCATGAATTTCGATCCGACAAGACAATCATGTAACTCTACCGTGTACCATGCCGGGATCTTCTCGATCTCACCGATGCTGGATGTGGTAAATGTTGCGCTGTCTTTTTCTGCTTGCGTCAGCTCGGCGAAAACTTTTTTATCAAAGGATTTGAATTTCTGATCCTCCATGCTCCAGTAGCAGTAGTATCCATCAGAATCCAGCACGTGGTACTCGGCCATGTCACATGGAACCGGAACCGGATCCTTCTCATCTCCCATATAAACGACGAAATTGAATGCGGCAGGATCATCTCTGAGCTCGGTCTCGCCATCTTCTTCATACAGCTGCTTCGTAAAATACATCGAACGCAGTGCTTCCTGATTCACGTGATTGTCGAACGTGACCTTCTTTCGGTCGATGACAGTGGCGCCTCCTGTAGTATAATCCTCTTGTCTTTCCACGGAAGTTGGGGTCCCTTCGATAGGGACTCCGTTTGCCTTGACTTCATCATAAAGGCTCGTCATGATGCCGCATTCCCGGATCCGGTACTCTGTATTATCATCCCCGAAATTGATAAGCGCCGTCTGTGTTGGCGTCAGGAAATACACGTGATCATACGTTACCCCGCCTATCTCAACCGACTCCTTATACTCGATGCCGGTGTCCGTCCCTTCCAGAGTCACTGGTGTCTGGTACTCCGTATTCTTGAGCTGAAGCCAGCCTTCCTGGTCATCAAAATATTCGATCTGATAGGCATATTTGAAGTTATTATAGTCTCTGCTGTCTGTCCCGGAAACGGTCTTCTGCAGTTTCACTTCTCCCGGCTTGACTGCCGTCAGATTGAACCGCATATGCAGATTGGAAGAGCCGGCGCCACGCTCCATATAGAACATCTTCATGGTATGGACCGAGTCATCCGTAAATACATACTGTCCATCGGCGTTCTGGGTGAACATCTTCCCCAGCTTTTCCCGGATCTCATCTTCAGACATCCCCCTGGAGCGGTAATTGCTTTCAAAAAGATCCCTGAGCGTGGTAGTCTTTGATCTGCTCACCACCGTATTGCCATTGCCGTCACGCACGATCATCTCGACTTCACCGGTCCGGAAATTGATCTTGCCGACAGAGGCGGAATGTACACCGCCCAGATCCAGGATCAGCTCTCCGTCAACGTAGAACCAGAAATCATCATCGCCTGAAAATTCGAAAATGATATCATGCCCCCAGGCATCCAATCCGCTAGGTGTCTGCATGAAGGATGCTTCCATCTCCATGCCAAAGAAATAATCAGCGCCTCCTGCCGGCACCTGACCCGTGTTGCCCGGATATGTAGCATTGATATAATACAGCTGTTCACCTTTGCGAGGGTCCAGGTCAGAAAGGGGATTGCCCAATACGTCCGTCTGATTGGTCGCAGAAGAGTATAGGTGGCTCGGATCGTATCCGAGAACATTATACGGCATGAACTGTCCGTGATCCCTGGTACCGTTCGTTCCCAGGTCATTGTAAACAGTAAAGTCGGTTCCGTCCCCCAGATAAGCGAAATTCTGGGTACAGTCGTATTCCAGATATCCGCTCTCATCGTAGGTGCTCTGCAGGAACAGGTGGTTGACCGTTCTGATGGGATTGTCTTCTCCCGGGTGAAGATCATCATAATTCTCATATAGGTCTTTCAGGGATCGGCCGCTTTCGGTGGCGACAGGATATCCGTCTTCCCCCAGATTGCTGGTAATGATCCCTGCCTTGTTGGAATCCAGGCCGAGAACATTCGCCTGATCCTCCTGACGATACTTACCACTGAGATAGTGTCCCTGGTAGGTGTAGTTCTGCATCTTCATGGTGATGTTGAAATCGTTATTGTCGACCGTCTTTACATCCTCCAGCAGAGGCGTCACGGTCGGTTCCATGATTGCAAAATAAAAGTCCTCCGCTTCCACTCTGTGACACTGTACGATCTGGCCGTTCTCCGTTTTCACACCGGCGTAATCATAGGCCGGATCATCCCAGACCAGGAAACTGGAATAGGCCTCGCCGTACTTGCGTCCGTTCATCGTAAGGCGGAGCGGCTCACTGGAAAGGATCTGCCCATTATTGCTGAGCCGCGGCGCGATGAATTCCTTGGAGTAATCATTCTGCAGCGTGTATCTGATCGAGCCGCTGGATGAGGTCACTTCTGAGAAATTCCAGATCGCTGTGTTGGACTGGCTGCCGACCCACTGGATCACATCGCCGCTCTCATAGCAGCGGAACAGCTTACCGTCCTGATCCACGGCGTAAAACTCATATTCCAGCGTATCTTCGTTCCAGATACGGGTGTAAACGATGACCTGGCTTCCATCCGGCACTTCTTCTTCATCGGAAAGATTGACCTTTCTCGCGGTATACAGGGTAAAATCATCATCGCTCAGCTTTGTCCTGTCCACCAGGTTCATCCATGTGGATTTGCTCTTGCCCTTGACCGCATTGAAGCCGTTGCTGGCCTTGCCGTCCTTTTGATTGAGATAGTACCCATTATTGGAAAGGGCAAATCTGCCCGCGTTCTCATCTGTTCCTGGTTCTACGGTGATGTGGGAATTTGCCGTCGGCGTTTCCTCTAGTGTTACTGTCGTACCGGTAATCGTCAGATACTTCCGTACGTTATTGACTACGGTACTGACATAGTACGTTCCATCTGACTGCAGCTCGAACATATAGGTTGGGAGCTGGGTGTTCTTATCAACAAACAGAACGCTTTCGTGTTCCAGGAAATCCGGACGGACCAGCAGCTGGTGTCCGTTCAGGGTGTTGCTGTTTTTCGCCGTGTTATTCAGCCCTGCCGCAGTTACACCCGTGTTATAGTAGAGGATCGAATAACTTCCGTCATTCAGTTCACCCGGTTCTGTCACTTCCGCAATCGCGTAGACTGAGAACGACTCAGCCTCAAACTGTATCTCATCAGCTTTCGCTTCGATGTCCAGCACCTCTGGTTTCAGCTTCCCGTTCTCATCCTCCGCGAAATGCACGATCTGCAAATTATCCGTATCACTGACATCCATGGGTTTATCGTAAGAGATCATAACATCGACAGCAGAAGATGGCTCGACGCTGTCGTCACCCGAAAGAAGGGATATATCATAGAATCGAACGAAATTCAGGGCCGGAAGCTCTTTGCTTCCCAGCTCCTCCTGCAGCGCTTTCCGGGTCTTTTCGTACCAGGACTCATAATCTTTCGCTTTCTCTGTGATCTCCTCGGCTGTGATCCTGGTGTCCTCCGGCAGGCCTGCATCTTCATCGCACATTGCGGAAAGGCTGTAACCATCGCCATCAAAGACCAGTTCGCCAGTCTTCCTGCTGTCAGAGTTCTTTTCTTCTTTTGCCTCTGCATCGGAGCCTTCGCGTACATCTTCATCGCTTTTGCCGCTGATATCCTCAGGCTCGCTTTCAGAAGTGTTTTGCTCCTGCTGGGCTGTATTCACATCGATGCCGCCCTGATCGATCGCAGCATCTTTCTCCAGTGTGATAGCGGGCAGAACAAGAAGATATGTCGTGACAAACACAACCAGCGCTGATAATCCCATTATCAACGCTCGTCTGTTCTTCCTGTTCTTGCTGCAGAACAACTCTGCGATCAATTGGATGCTCTTCATTCGATTATTTGCCGTGTTCCTACGGTCGACCTCTCACCTTTATATTTTACATTTCCTCTTTTGTTTATTCAATCAAAAGGTTTGGTTATTTTAACGTTTCTACTTTATGTATTTTTAAATATTGGGGCGAAAATACTGCCGGAAATCTGCACAAAAAAAGACTTCAGGAGAGAAAGCACTCTCTCTTGAAGTCCTTTGGTTATTGACTGATTTGTGGCTTAGGGGCGATAGTGTTTTTTGCCCCTTGCGCTAATCAATGTTGCCTCGTGACACACTCGCAACTATTCCCACTCTATCGTTGACACAGGCTTATCACTAAGATCCCACAGCACTCTGTTGATGCCCGGAACTTCCGCGATGATCCGGTCGCGGATCGTGGTCAGCATAGCCCACGGAATCTCAACGGACTCGGCGGTAACTGCGTCAACGGTGTTGATGGCGCGGATGACGGCGGCCCATCCCATGTAGCGCTTGCCGTCCTTGATGCCGGTGGACTTGACGTCTGGAATGGCTACGAAGTACTGCCACGGTACCGGATCCATCTTGCCGATCTCCTCGCGGACGATGGCATCCGCTTCACGAACGGCTTCGAGGCGGTCGCGGGTGATCGCGCCGACGCATCTGACGCCCAGGCCCGGGCCCGGGAACGGCTGTCTGTAAACCATGTTATCCGGCAGACCCAGCTGCTTGCCGACCACTCTGACCTCATCCTTGTACAGGAGCTTGACCGGCTCGACCAGGTCGAACTGCAGGTCTTCCGGAAGTCCTCCTACATTGTGGTGCGCCTTGACGCCGTCGGACTCCAGAATGTCCGGATAGATCGTGCCCTGTCCCAGGAACTCGATTCCTTCCAGCTTCGCTGCTTCCTCAGCGAATACGTCGATGAACTCTGCGCCGATGATCTTTCTCTTCGTTTCCGGATCATCCACGCCGGCCAGCTTGTCGAGAAATCTGTCGACGGCATCCACGTAGATCAGGTTCGCGCCCAGTTCTTCCTTGAATACCTGGATGACCTGCTCCGGCTCGCCTTTGCGAAGCAGTCCGTGGTTGACGTGCACGCAGACCAGCTGCTCGCCAATCGCCTTGATCAGCAGCGCTGCGACGACGGAAGAGTCCACACCGCCGGACAGGGCCAGCAGCACCTTCTTGTCGCCCACCTGTGCCTTCACTGCCGCGACCTGCTCATCGATAAAGGCCTGCGCCAGCTCCGGTGTCGTGATTCTTTCCATTGTTTCGGGTCTCTTGTTCGGGTCCATACTTACCTCCCAGATTTATTATAAAGAACATTTTTTACATAAACGATGCGTTATTATACCACACTTTTCCCGCAAAGGCAGGACAATTCGTTGAAATGCCCTGATCACTTCAGTAACTTTGCCAGGCCCTCGATCTCAGCGAGCGCATCTGCGTCCGCCGCGAGCTCATCCCGCTTGTTCGCGGTATAGGACTTCTGGAAGGCGACATCCCAGCCCAGATAATCACAGATACACCAGATCTGTTTCGCGATGATCTCGTACTCCGGATCGTCCTGGTCCGCTTCACCGATCACGATGCTGCCGACCTTCTTCTTCAGGCCGTGGAACTTGCTTCCGCGGGCATAGAACTTATCGACGATCAGCTTCATCTGAGCGCTCATGCCCCACCAGTAGACCGGGGTCGCGAACACAATGGCATCGGCGGCCTCTACCGCCGCATTGATCTCGGGGGAGTCATCCGCAAAGATGCACCGGCTCATGCTCCCGCAGGCATCGCACGCCCGGCAGGGAACGATGTTCTTTCCCTCACAGAGAATCTCTTCCACCTCGGCGTCCGGAATCTCTGCAAGTCCCTTCTTCAGCGCCTCCAGGGCGGTCATCGTATTGCCCTTCCTCGGGCTGCCGTTAAATAACAGTACCTTCATGGTCGTCCTCCTTTTTGCAAAGCGTCTCCGCCACCCGCTCGAGTTCCTTCACGATCTCAATGTGCTGCGGGCAGGCCTTCTCGCAGGCCCCGCATTTGATGCATTCGGTCGCGCGCTTTTTCCCGTGCCCGTCCACGGCGAAGTTCATGTGGTTCTTGGCAAACTCGACGTTGTCGTAGAGCAGCACGATATTCATGCAGTTAAACGATCCGGAGATCCCGATCTCGTTCGGGCAGACTTTGGCACAGTAGTCACAGTTGGTGCAGGGGATGGTCGGCACTTTCGCCATCTCCTCCTGCGCTCTGGTCAGCGCCTGCCTTTGTGCCTCGGAAAGGCCTTGGAAATCCTTCAGTGCTGCGATGTTGTCCTCCATCTGTTCCACATTGCTCATGCCGGAAAGAACTGTGATGACGCCTTCCAGGTCGGCGCAGAACCGCATAGCCCAGGCAGCGGGGGAAAGACCCTGTTCCGCTTCCTCGAGCACGGATTTGACGCTTTCCGGCGGATTTGCCAGGTTGCCGCCCTTGACCGGCTCCATGATGATGACCGGCTTTCCGTGTTTTCTGGCGACCTCGTAGCAGGCGCGGGACTGTACGGACGGGCTCTCCCAGTCCGCGTAGTTGATCTGCAGCTGGACGAACTCCATGTCTGGATGCTCCGTCAGGATCTGGTCCAGTTCTTCCGCGGTAGAGTGGAATGAGAATCCGAGATGCTTGATCAGACCCTCCTCTTTTTTCTGCGTGAAGTAGTTCCACAGATCGAAGTCGTCGAAGAACTTCGTTCTGGTCTCTCCCAGATTGTGCAGCAGATAATAATCAAAGTAACCGGCGCCCGTCAGCTTCAGCGAAAGTTCAAACTGGGCGATGGCGTCCTCCCTGGTTTTGCAATTGATCCAGGCCGCGTTCTTGGTCGCGAGCTGGAAACTCTCCCGCGGATATCGCTCGACCAGCGCCTGCCGGATCGCATCCTCGCTGCCCTCGTAGGCCCAGGCCGTGTCGAAGTAGGTGAAACCGGCTTCCATGAACATGTCCACCATCTGCTTCGTCTGCTCGATATCGATCTTCTTATCTTCCGTCTGCGGCAGCCGCATCAGGCCGAAGCCCAGCTTGCCGATTTCCTGTCCAAGATAACCCATTCTTCTTCGTACCTCCTGTGGTATACTGTATCTATGCTGATCACAACACTATGCTACATCGAATACAATCACTGCTATCTCATGCTCCACCGGACCAAGAAGGCCCGGGACATCAACGAGGGCAAATGGATCGGGGTCGGCGGCAAGTTTGCTGACCGCGAGAGCCCCGAGGAATGCCTTTTGCGCGAGGTCCGCGAGGAGACCGGTTACACGCTGGAGCGCTGGCGTTTCCGCGGCTTCATCACCTTCCTGCAGGAGAATTATGAGACCGAGTACATGTGCCTCTACACGGCGGATCTTCCTGCAAAGGCAGGCCCTGCCTTTGCATCAGATGACCCCGCGGAATGGCCTGTTCCGGACTGCGATGAAGGGGAACTCGCCTGGATCCCGAAATCCGAAGTCGGCGGCTTAAACCTCTGGCCTGGCGACCGGATCTTCCTGCGCCTGCTCGCGGAGCGCGATGACTTCTTCTCCTTGAAACTGCGCTACTCCGGTGACGACCTTCTGGAGGCCGTGCTGAACGGAACGCCGCTTACCCTCTGAGCTGACACTTCACGACCCGGTCCCGGCCCGGCAGGTCGCGAATGACCTCCGCCGGCGTGTATCTGCCGTCGTCGTGCAGCATCTTGCGAAGGTCCTCCCCCTGGTCGTGACCGATCTCAAAGAACAGGAAGCCTTCCTTCTTCAGATAGTCCGGCGCCTCTTTGACGATCCGCCGGTAGTAGTCGAGCCCGTCGCGTCCGCCGTCGAGCGCCTCCCGCGGCTCGTAATTCTTGATTTCATCCTGCAGCAGGGCGATCATGTTCGTGCGGATGTACGGCGGGTTGCTGACGATCATGTCGTACTTCTGCCCCTGCACCGGCGCGAAAAGATCCCCTTGCAGATACTCCGCCTTCACATGAAGGCTCTTCGCGTTTCTTTTGGCGACTGCAATGGCCGCATCGCTGATATCGGCGCCGGTCACCTCGATGTTGTCGCAGATTTTTGCCATCGAGATTCCGATTGCACCGCTTCCGCAGCACAGGTCCAGCACCTGCCATTCCTTGCCGCCCCGCAGCCGCTCAAAAAAGGAGAGTTTCTCCCGCGGTGTGCTCTGAATCGTCTTCGCCGCCTCTACGACCAGCGTCTCCGTATCCTGGCGCGGAATCAGCACGCTCTGGTCCACAAAGAACCTGTGCCCCATGAATTCCTGCTCGCCCGTAATGTACTGGAGCGGAATGCGCTCTGCGCGGCGGGCGATCAGGGCCAGATATTTTCTTTCTATTTCTTCGCTGGCCTCTTCCTCCGCCTTCATGAACACCTGCAGCCGGTCGATGCCCATCAGGAAGCAGTACAGTTCCTGCGCATCGATCCTGGCGTCCATGCAGCCGGCCTTGGCCAGACGGTATTCGCCTTCCTTAATCAGTATTCTTGTCTTCATCTATATCCTCTTCCAAAGGCAGGTCAGCCCCAGTATCCTCTTCCGCCGGTTCCGGAATCCGGTAGGATCCGGCCGGTTTCTCGTCCATACATGCGTTCACTGCGGCAATGGCAACCTCCAGCATGGAATCATCCGGCTCCTTGGTCGTGATCTTCTGCAGGTAGAGGCCCGGCAGGCTCAGTATCTTCACGACGATATTGTCGCTGCGCCCGGCCCATCTGAGCAGCTCATAAGAAAGCCCCGCGATGACGGGCAGCAAAAGCAGTCTCGTCACGATTCGCAGCGCCAGGCTCGGCCATCCGAGCAGGAAATGACACGCAAAAGCAATGATGAATACGAACATCAGAAAACTGGTTCCGCACCGCGGGTGCAGTGTCGGAAACTCCCTTGCGTTCGCCGGAATCAGGTCCAGCCCGTTTTCAAAGCAATGGATGGTCTTGTGCTCCGCCCCGTGGAACTGGAACACCCGCCGGATGTCCGGCATGTACGACACCAGCCACACGTAGGCAACGAACAGGGCGATTCTGAGCACGCCCTCCACGAAGTTCAGCCAGAACACGCTGTCCGTCACATGCTTCATGAGATTGACGGCTCCGGTCGGCAGGATAATGAAGACGCCGACAGTGAAGGCCAGCGCGATGACCACCGAGCTGTACAGCATGATGTTCCAGAGGCCCTTGCTGCCGAATTTCTTCTCGATCCACTGCTCGAATCTGCCGGCTTCGTATTCTTCCTCGTCCGCTTCTTCCAGCATTTCGGCCGACCGCATCAGGGTCTTCGTGCCGTAGATGAGGGAATCCACGAAGGCAATGACGCCGCGCACGAGCGGGATCTTCATCCACTTCCCATAGGTCTTCGTAGGCTCCGTATCCACGCGGATCGTTCCGTTTGGGAGCCGGACGGCGAGCGCCGTCTTCTTCTCCCCCTTCATCATGATGCCTTCCATCACCGCCTGCCCACCCATCTTCGTCGGGCAAGCATCTTTCAGGAAAATTTTATTCAGATCCATAATCTTATCCGATATACCTCGCATTCAGGTACTTCTGAATGACTTCAATAAAGGCGCGATTGTTTCTGGTATGCATCAGATTGTCGATGATCATCTCAGTGACCTCCTGGGTATCTCTGTTGCCCAGGGCCCTTCTCATCGACCAGACGGTTTCGAGTTCTTCCTGATCCATGAGCAGGTCTTCTCTTCTGGTACCGGACTTGTTCAGGTCGATGGCCGGGAAGATTCTCTTCTCGGAAAGCTTCCTGTCAAGGTGCAGTTCCATGTTGCCGGTACCCTTGAATTCCTCGTAGATCAGGTCGTCCATCCGGCTGCCGGTCTCCACCAGGGCCGTTGCCAGAATGGTGACGCTGCCTCCTTCCTCGATGTTTCTCGCCGCACCGAAGAACTGCTTCGGCTTGTGCAGGGCGCCCGGATCAAATCCTCCGGACAGCGTCTTGCCCGAAGCCGGAACGACCAGGTTATAGGCTCTGGCCAGTCTCGTGATGCTGTCGAGCAGAATCACGACATCCTTGCCGTGCTCCGCCAGTCGGCGCGCCCGCTCCAGCACCATTTCCGCCACCTTGACGTGGTGGGACGGCATCTCATCGAAAGTTGAATAGATGACTTCGCTGGTCTCGTTGTGAAGACTCCGCTTCATGTCCGTGACTTCCTCCGGCCGCTCATCGACCAGGAAGACGATCAGTTCCACCTCCGGATAGTGCTTCTCCACGCTGTTCGCGATTTTCTTGAGGAGGACCGTTTTTCCTGCCTTTGGCGGGGCGACGATGAGGCCGCGCTGGCCCTTGCCGATCGGCGCAACCAGGTCGATCAGTCTGAGCGACGGATCTCTCCCTTCCTCCATCACCAGTTTCTCATTCGGGAAGATCGGCGTGAGCGTTCCAAAATCAGGCCTCCTGATCGCTACTCCCGGCTCGTCCCCATTGACGGAGACGACATACAGCAGGGCGCCGAAGCGGTTGCCCGAAGTCGCCGGCCTGCAGATTCCCTTGATCTTATCTCCGGTCTTCAGGTTGAATCTGCGGATCTGCGCCGGTGAAACATAAATGTCCTGATCGCTGGTCAGGAAGTTGTTGAACCGGAGGAATCCGAATCCGTCATCCGCCAGATCGAGGATGCCCTCGGTCTCGAAGCGGTTGTCCTGCTTCTCCGGCTTCTCCTGTTTCTCTTGTTTCTCCTGTTTCTCTTGGGGCTGCTCCTGCTGCGGAGCCGGTTCCTTGACCTTGGCTTCCGTTTCTTCCGCCGCCGGTTTCACTGCCTTCTTCTTCAGCGGTCTGCGGCCTTTCTTTCCCTTTGGCGCAGCCGGGGTATCCCAGCGGATCTCCTTCTCCGGAGCTTCTGCCTTCTGCTCCGACTCTTCAGGTCTATGCGTGAACTGATTCGCGATAGCGGCCGCCTTGTCTGTCTTCGCCTTCCGGTCCGGGCGGGCAGCCTTCTTCTTCGCCGCCGGCTTCTTCTCTTCCTTGGCTGGCTTCTTTTCCTCTTTTACCGGCTTCTCTTCCTTCGGTTCCGGCTCCTTCATGAGCGCAGCAACCAGGTCTGCCTTCTTCATCCTGGCATACCCTTCCAATCCAAAAGTTTTGGCGATCTCTCTGAGTTCAGCGACCTTTTTCGCCTTGAGCGTCGCCTCATCCATGGTCTTCCACATAAAAATTGGATCCTTCCTTAAATTGTCTAATGTTCAATGAAAAAATACAGATGGGTTCGATTTGAATTCCAACAAAACAAATATACACCCAAATGGGTTCCTGCACAAGGCTATTTTCCAACGACAATCATCCCTTCGCCGTCGATCCCCATGACCTTCTCTCCGCGTCTCCGAAGTTCCTTCACATAGGCGATTTCCTCGACTCCGATTTCCTCTCCCGGACAGATCAGCGGAATCCCCGGGGGATACGGAATGATGGATGCGGCGCAGATCCTCCCCTCGCTCGCATCGATGTGGATCGCCTCTTTCTCGGCCGGCATCCGGTGCATCGCGCGCTTCTTCGTCCACAGGGCTGCCCCTTTGCTGTCAGCCGCTTCTCTTCTGCCGGCCGCCTCTCCCGCAAAGGCAGGTCCGCCCGCGGCGCTCTCACCCGCCGCCCCGGCCGAGATCTCCTGCAAGGCCGCAAGCAGCCTCTCGTAATCCTCCCTGGTATTACCGATGCCGGTCATGCACATCAGGATATTGCCGGTCACCAGTTCCGCGTAGATGTCATACTTCAGCAGTTCCTGTTCGAGCTGCCCCCCGTCCAGTCCGCAGCCGCTCATGTCCAGGTTGATCTTGGTCCGGTCCATCCGGCCGGTCTGCATCGTCTTCAGGCCCGGAATCTTCTCAGCCTGCGCATAGAACCACTCGAGGTTTTCCTTCCATTCTTTCATCAGCTGATCCCCGTGCTCCAGCAGAATATCGGCATTGATGTCGAGCGATCCCATCAGAATGTAGGACGGGCTCGTGCTCTCAATGGCCTGCAGCTTGTCCTCGAGGCGATAGAGATTCCGCTGCGCCCGCTCTGCACTTTCTGCGCCGGCGCCCGCAAACAAACCCTCGCGGCCCACGTTCAGCACCGCGCTCTGCGTCAGAGATCCAAGCGTCTTGTGGATGCTGTTAATGACCAGGTCTGCTCCGCAGCTTTCTGCTGCATCAGGCAAAGGCAGTTCCATCCCTTCGAAGAATTTCAGGTGCGCCCCGTGCGCCTGGTCCACGATCAGGATCTTTCCGGCCGCGTGGACAACATCGGCAATCGCCCGGATATCACTGCAGATCCCGTAGTAGTTTGGGCTCGGAAGGATGACCGCCTCCGCGTCCGGATTCTCCTGCAGCAGCCGTGCAATCTCCTCCGGCTCCACCTGCCCCGCAATGCCGTAGCCGCTGACTTCCGACGCATACGCATAGACCGGCTGGATCCCGCCCAGGCCCAGCGCATTAAACACGGACTTGTGGCAGTTTCTCGCCATGATCAACTTCTTTCCCGCCGGCACGCTGGCCAGGATGGAAGCGATGATGCCCCCGCTGGTCCCGTTGACCAGAAGATAACTTGCAGCGCTGTCATAGAGCCGGCGGTACTTGCCCATCGTCTCGGCGATGATTTCTTCCGGCTGAAACAGATTGTCCGCCCCGATGATCTCCGTGATATCGCAGTCGAAGAACCGGTCCAGGAATTCTCCGTAACCGAACCTTCTATACAGCTGTGCCCCCTTGTGTCCCGGCATGTGAAATGAGACAGGGCTCTTCCCCGCATGCTCCGTTAAAAACCCTGCAACTCCCTGTTTCCTTCCGCTGTTCTTCTCCTGCATCTCTTTGCTCCTTCCGAAAATAGTTCTTAGTTTATATAGGTAGTATAGACGCACTCCCCCGGTCTCTGCAACAACTGTACGAAGTTTGATGATTATCGGACAATATCTGGACTCAAGGTTCGATTTTTTAGTATTTTCCCTATTTATCGTTGCATTCTGCGCCGCCAGCATGTCTCAACCAGCAAATATATGCAGTTTTTCCTTGGTTATATTGACTTTCAGGGGATGCCTGCAGCCTGCGCGGTCCCTGTGATCCAGAAAATCCTCCATTTTTTTCAGATTTCGAAGCAGGATGCCAGAAAAAAGCAGATAATAAAGAAATCTCGGACCCCGGGGCAGTGCCGACTCTGTAATGTACCATACACAAAAAAGCAGGCCCTGCCTTTGCAAAGCCTGCTTCCACTCGCGATTATCGCTTATTTGCTGTAGTCGAAGAATCCTTCGCCGGTCTTCATGCCCAGCTTGCCTGCTCTGACCATCTTTCTGAGCAGCGGATTTGGTCTGTACTTCGGATCACCGTATTCAGTGAACAGGGTCTCCATGATAGCGAGGCAGACGTCCAGTCCGATCAGATCGCCCAGAGCGAGGGGGCCCATCGGGTGGTTCGCGCCGAGCTTCATCGCTGTGTCGATGCCCTCTGCGGAAGCAACGCCGTCAGCCAGGATGCCAACTGCTTCGTTGATCATCGGGATCAGAACTCTGTTGACAACGAATCCCGGAGCCTCAGCAACTTCGACCGGAGTCTTCTTCAGGGACTCGGTTGTAGCGATGACAGCATCCTTGACCTCGTCTGCTGTAGCGATGCCCTTAACGACCTCGACCAGCTTCATTGCCGGAACCGGGTTGAAGAAGTGCATGCCGATGACCTGTGCCGGTCTGGATGTCACTGCTGCGATCTCTGTGATGGAGAGTGCGGAAGTGTTGGTTGCCAGGATTGCGTCGTCCTTGCAGACCTTATCCAGCTCTGCGAACAGTTCCTTCTTCTTATCCATATTCTCTGTTGAAGACTCGATGATCAGGTCGCAGTCAGCCAGTACGTCGAATGTCGTGCCGCCGGAGATCCTGCCCAGTGTCGCAGCCTTATCCTCTTCGGTGATCTTCTCTCTGGAGACCATCTTAGTCAGGTTCTTGTCGATCTTAGCGAGAGCGCCGTCGATGTACTCCTGCTTGCTGCTTCTGATCACTACATCATAACCTGCAGCCGCGCAGACCTGAATGATGCCGGATCCCATGGTTCCTGTTCCCATTACGCCAATTTTCTTCATAGTAAACCTCCTTAAATATATGTATTGTTACATATTTAACAAATTATCAACTATATTATATATCGAAAGTATACTCTTGTGAACCGTTTTTAAGCATAATTTTTGCTTTTATTTCTCCATTCCGCAGAGCTTTCTCATCTCGGATTTGTACTGCTCTACGCCCGGCTGATCGAACGGATTTACGCCCATCAGGATGCCGGTGATCGCGCAGCTTGTCTCCATGAAATAGACGAGCTGACCAAAGTAGAACGGCGTCAGTTCCGGCAGATGGATCTCAATGATCGGGTTGCCTGCGCTGCGGTGGGCCTTGATCACGCCTTCCACCATGATGTCGTTCATCTCCTCGATGGTCATGCCCTTGAAGGTTCCGGCCGGAATCACGATCTCGTCCTCGTAGCCGTCGACGACCAGCATCGTCTCCAGGAATACGCGGCTTCCCTCCTGCAGGAACTGCCCCATCGAATGCAGGTCTGTGGAGAACTGCAGGGTCGCCGGCCAGAGGCCCTTGCCTTCCTTGCCCTCGCTCTCGCCGAACAGTTGCTTCATCCATTCACCGAAATATCCCATGCGGGAATG
>JAZNNY010000083.1:0-12106 GCA_045580505.1 Lentihominibacter sp. | reverse complement strand
AGGGTATAGCAGCCGATGTCTCCGTGGTAGACTGCCTGCTTCTGCGTCTCCTTCCGGGCCCGCTCTGCGGCCCGTTTGACCGCGTAGAATGCCCCGCGGTGCGGACATCCGGCACAGAGCACCGGCGGACGGACCGGAAGGTCCGGAGCATCAGAAGCGTCCGGAGCATTTGCCGCATCCGGTTCGTTTTCGGACGTATTCGGCTCACTTTCGGGCGATGCTCCCGCACGGAGCGAGCATGCTCCCGCAAGCGCGGCGGCATCCGGCCCTGCGCTCATGCGAAGGCCGGCCTCCCGCTCCAGAATCTCCGCTGCAAGCTCGGAAGAAAGCTCTCCCGCTGCCGGCACAGTCTCCGTTCTTTTGCCATAGACCGGGATCCGCTCCTGCGCCTGCATCCGGCCCTGCAAAAGAACCAGCGCGTCTTCGATCACGGGATCGAGTTCCTCGAATACGATCACGCGAGAGACCTGACCGAGGAACGTTTCGGCCAGATGCTCCGGGAACGGGTACGGAGTTGCAATTTTCAGGATGCTGAATTCCTCGTCGGCGGATGCTCCCGAAGTCATTTCGAAGGATGCGAGCGCCTCTTTAACATAGGCGTAGCTGATGCCGCCGCAGGCGATGCCGATGCTGCCCCTGCCTTCCAGGGTATTCCCCTCATAGGAGGAGAAGAGATCGGAGAAGGTGCGCTCCCGGCTGACGATCTTCTGCTTGTTCCGGTAGGAAAGGCCGGGGAAGATGACCCACTTCGAGTCTTTGACAAAGCCTTCGGCCGGTACCGGCGCGGTGATCTCGGGGACCTCGATGTCCGCGCAGGCATGGCAGACACGGGTGGTTGACCGCAGGATCACGGGCGTCTGGTGTTCCTCAGAAAAGCGGAAGGCATCCTGGACCGCCCGGAAAGCCTGCTCCGGACTGTCGCAGTCGAAGACGGGGATGCGGGCGTACTGACCAAAATGCCGGGTGTCCTGTTCCGTCTGTGAGGAGATCGGACCCGGATCATCGGCGACGTAGATGACCATACCGCCCTTCACGCCGATGTAGTTGACGCACATGACCGGATCGGATGCGACGTTCAGTCCCATCTGCTTCATGGTGACCAGGGAGCGGGCGCCGCTGTAGGCAGCGCCTGCGGCGATCTCCGCGCCCGCCTTCTCATTGACGGACCACTCTACATGGACGCCGCCCGGGTTTCTCTTTGCTATGGTTTCAAGGACCTCGGAAGACGGGGTCCCGGGATATCCGCTGACGACCTGTACGCCGGCAGCCAGTGCGCCGACGGCGATCGCCTCGTTTCCCATCAGTAATTCTCTCATCTATCTTGTACCTCTATCGATTAAAAATCAGTCCTGATTCAGGAAGTCTCGTTTGTTTCCCTTCGTTACGATCACGAGCAGGCTGCCTCGGTCAAGCTGCAGCAGCGCCTGATCTGCGGTGAACTCGTTGCTGATGCTGAGCGAGGTGCCGCTGCGCAGCACGCCGCCGTGAATCGGATATTTCGTGCCTGTCAGCTCTACTCCGGTGCATTCCCGCGAAAGCGGAAGCAGGGACAGGAAGCTTTCCGGCTCCCGGAGGATGCGGGTCTCTCCTGCACCATGGATCACAAAGCACCGGCTGCGTCCGTCCATCAGCGTGATGCTCCTGTATTTGCGAAAGGTCCCGTAGTCCGGGCCGGACGGATCTGCCGATGCGCAGGGGGCTGCTGACGCGCCGGGCTCTTCCGGGAAGCAATCTTGCGGCCACTGCGAAGCACAGGCCGTGTATTCCTGCAGGAGCTGGATGTTGACCAGGGTCTGGTCCAGCCGTCCGCCAAGACCGCCGATGACCAGAAGATCCGGCGTCCTTCGGGGGTCGAGCACGCGGAAGGCGAGCTCCAGATCGGTGTAGTCCTTCTCTGAAGGATAGCGGCGGACTTCAAAACCGGCATCTGCGAAGAGGGAACCGCTTCCCGCCGCATCCTCGGGCAGCCGAATAGAATCAAAATCTCCCAGCAGAAGATCCGGCAGGATGCCGTATTCCAAAGCGATATCATACCCCCCATCCAGACACACGATAAAATCCTCCGGCTGCAAGAGTGCAGGCAGAGGCAGGGGGTGTTCCAGATAGGATGTAATGATGACTGCTCTTCCGATTTTTTCGCCCATGGTCTCATGATATCACTACTTGCGCCGGAAATGTGCAAAAAAATGCCTGATTCCAGCCGGGGTCAAAAAATTTCCATTTTATTGGTACGAAACAAACTACATATGGTATACTATACGGAAGAAAACAACTAGATTGAGACGTTCAGAGACAGGAGGATTCAGATGAAGATTTGTCAGGTCTGTGGAACAGAAGTATCGGATACAGCGAAGTTTTGCAGGAAGTGCGGCGCGAAGCTCGAAGCAGCTGTGGCTGCAGCTGAAGGGACAGCGGAAGAGGCATTTGACCAGCCGGCTGACCAGCCTTTGGATGAAGCCCCGGAATCTAAGGAATTCAACGGTGAAGATTACCGGTGGGGACCGCCGACGGGTGGAGAGAATTACGACGAGCCGGCCATGCCAGCTGTATTCATCGGCGAGGCGAAGGAGGAGGCAGAAGAGCCTGAGGAGCCGTATACCTACAGACTTGAATCCCCGGGATGGGATCACACGGATGATTTTGATTCCAAGGATATCTCTGATAACAAGGTGACCGCCATGGCGGCGTATCTGCTCGGACCTCTCGGCGTGATCATCGCCCTGCTGGCCGGCAAGGAGTCACCGTATGCGGCTTTTCATATGCGGCAGGGGCTGAAGTTCGTGGTAGTTGAATCGCTGTTGTCGATCATCTGCCTGATCCTGTGCTGGACGCTGATCGTGCCGGCTGCAGGGGCGATTGCGATGATCATCATCTGGATCGCCAAGGTCATCAGCTTTGTTTCCGTCTGCAAAGGCAGGGCCGTCGAGCCGCCGATCATTCGGTCACTCGGATTTTTGAAATAGCGAATACAATAAGGAGGACGGAACGTGTTTTGCAGAAATTGCCAGACAATCATTCCTGACGACAGTATTTTTTGTGAAAATTGCGGTGCGCCGACCGGACGCGTTCCCGATGAGATCGATGAGGAACAACTGATTCCGGAGGAAGCCGTTGAATTTGTGGTGGATGAAGAGCCGGTGAAGGCGACTTCGGTGCCGGTGGATCCGGTCTGGTGGGAGCCGCCGGAGGACGCGCGGGCAGAGGAATCCTGGGCGGACGAGGACGATTGGGACGACAAGCCGGAAGAACCCGCGGAGGAAGAGCCTGCACCTGAAGAGGATGCACCTGCGGAGGAGATTCCGGAAGAGCCGGAAGAAGAGGCCCCGGAAGAGAGTCCGGAAGAGGAGATTCCGGAGGAAACCGCAGAGGAGCCGCCAACAGAGGAGACAGCGGAGGAGACTTCGGCAGAACCTGCGGGGGAAGAGCCGGTTTCCGAAGAAGAGCCTTCTGAGCACAACGATGCGGCGGAGACCCTGAAGAAACTGACCGGCATGGCTGCCGGCGCTGCCGAGCAGGCCAGGCCATATGCGGAGAAAGCGAAATCCATGCTGAAGGATCTGGGCAAGTCTGTCCGGACCGGTACAGGCTGGGCAGCTGATGCCGCGAAGGAACAGTACCAGCAAAAGAAGCAGGAATTCGAAGAGAAGAAGGAACAGCGCGAGGAGCAGAGAGAAGAAGAACGAAAAAAGCGCGAAGAGCAGAGAGAAGAAGAACGAAAAAAGCGTGAAGAACAGAGGGAAGAAGAGCGAAAGAGGCGCGAAGAGCAGAGGGAAGAAGAACTAAAGAGACGCGAAGAAGAGCGAAAGAGGTTCGAAGAAGAACTGAAGCGCCAGGAGGAAGAACGCCTCCGCCAGGAGGAGGAACGCCGGCAGCAGGAAGCTGAGCGTCAAGCCCGTGAGAAGCGGGAGGAGGAAGAGGATCTGGCTCAGGAACCGGGATTTTGGTACCGGGGGGAGATCCCCGAATCTGAAGAAGCCGGACAGGAGCAGACGGCCGCATTGCCCGCGGAGGAGCAGGAGACTGCCGAAGATCCTGAAGTCCCGGAAATTCCTGAAATTCCTGAAGTTCCCGAGGCCCCTGAAGTTCCCGAAACTGCAGAGGATTTGGCAGCTGCAGAAGATACGGAAGCCGGGCAGCCGGCTGAAGCAGAGCCTGCTGAGGCAGAACATGCCGATGCGGAACCTGTGATCGAAGAGGCTGCGGAGCCGGAACCGGAGATCGAGACACCTTCGGAAGAGCACATAGAAGATAAGCTGGCCGATACCGCCAGATTCACCTGGTCTGGCTCAGAACTGGAGAAGGCAGTCAACGGGCAGGCGGGCGAAGAGGGAACAGAAGAAGCTTCAGACTTTACTGTGCCGCCGTTGGAGATTGAGGATCAGGAGCCGGCCGAAGAGGATGAGCCGGCCATTTACCGAATCAAGGATTACGCGGCTGACCGCAAGAGGAAGCCGGCTCTGCAAATAAGGAAAAAACATTGGATCATCATTGCCATCATTGTGGCGTTGATCATCGGCATTGCAGCCACGGCTCATTACATGGTGCAGCAGGCCAAGGAACAGCAGGAACTGGAGGCGGCCTATCAGGCTTCTGTGAAGCAGGCCACACAGCTGGCCGGGGAACAGAAGTATGCGGACGCCGAGGTCCTGTATCTGCAACTGATGCAGCAGCGGCCGGAGGACATGCGGCTCTACGTCGGCCTGGCACAGATGTATATGGAACAGCAGCGCTACGTTGACGCCAAGGCGCTGATCAAGCGGGCGGAAGAAGTGACCGGGGACGAAGAGACCTTCGCCCAGATGAAGAAGGACATCAAGGTCCTGACCTCAACGAAATGGAAGAAACAGTACATCAAGGTTCTGGAGGAATACGAAGCTGAGATTAAGAGTTATGAGGAGGATGTCACGGCCTCGGTCGCAGTCTGCGATGTCAACGGGGACATGAAGCCGGAACTCTTCTTCTTTACCAAGGAGTACTACGGCTACGGCAAGCTGCATATCTACACGACCGTGGATAATAAGGCGAAGGAAGTCACCTACGAATGCAAGAACCGCGGCACCCAGTATGAGGACGCCTTCTATGATGTTTCATCGGATGATTCCAGCTACGCGATCTTCAACAGCAAGGAAGACGGGCAGTTCTCCATCTACGCCAACATCATACACGGCAACGATTCCTGGGATTCGACCAATATGTACAAACTGAACCTGAAGGGCGGCTGTAAGCGGATTGACCTGATTGAAGGCTCGATCGACACGACCTATCATGAGGGTGAGGATGATGATTCCGAGTATCTGCGGAACGGAGAGGACATCGACTACGACACCTACATTGCTGAGTTCAAGAAGGTACTGGAAGGAGCCCAGCAGGTGATCCTGTACAACGGTACCGGAGGAGACCAGTCCGTATGGACGAAGATCAAGCCGGATTCCGTCATGTGCATGCCGTATGATTCTCTGATGGTAGACCTGGAGGCTAAATAACAGAAGCCGCAACGCGAAAGCGTTACGGCAGGTAAACGGTGACGCTGCGGCGGCCCCAGCTGCGACACGCCGAACTTGAACTCATATAGATGTCGATGATATGGCCTTTGATCGCGCCGCCGGTATCTTCCGCGCGGAGCGGGCCGAATCCTTCGACATAGACGGTGGTCCCGAGGGGGATCACCCGGGGATCAACAGCGATCTCGCCAACACGGGCGCGGGTGCCGGATGCAGTCCGCCCGCCGCCGGTGTAAGCAGTCGCCTGAAATACTTCTTTACGGGTATAAGCGAATCCGTCGATATGCTCACGTATGCCAACGTGGACGATCTTATCGACGGGTTTTTTGATGGTTTTTCTGCCGATCTCCTCGCGGGCAGTCTCTTCGCCGGATGTGTAGGTAACCAGATAGGTGACGAGGTCCTTGCCCTTCTTGCCATTCTGCGCGACCTCCGTCGTCCCCTTGTTCAGCTCAGCGTCGTCCTCCTTGACCGTTTTGAATTCGGTCGCTTCTTCGACCTGTTCTTCTTCCTTAGTGACGCGCTGCACGCGGATGTCCGTCTCATCGCTGACCTGCTCGCTCAGCGCAGGCTCTACGATGTCGTATTCTCCGACCTCGAAGCCGATGTCCTCCAGGACATCTCCGACGGTCTCTTCACGGCTCTTGCACGGGGCGATCTTATTGTCGATCTGGACCGTCAGATCAGAGGTGATCGTGGACAGGTAGACATAGACGCCGGCGAGGGCAAGACAAAAGGCGATCGAGCAGGACAGGATCGTCAGAAATACTCGGTTTTCTTTGAGCTTCTCACGAAATGTCATCATCGGACCGCCTTTCTTCTTCTGGCTGTGTCTCTTCTTCCGTCTGGACTTCCTCCGGTTCGGCCTGTCCGGCCAGCGCCGCGATCGCTTCTGCATAGATTCTGGTGAGCAAAAGCAGGTCATCCTCGGAGATTTTTTCGTTCTTCTGATGTCCCAGTTCGGGCTTTCCCGGAAATCTCGCTCCGAACGCAACGACTCCGTCAAAGGCGCGGGCGTAGGTTCCGCCGCCAATGACCAGAGGCCTGCTTTCGGTGTCTCCGGTCGCCCTCCGGTAGATATCCGTCAGCGTCTTGATCACCGGGTCATCCGCCGGCAGGTAGACCGGGGGCTGGTGTTTCCCCTTGATGATGCCGAGATCATAGGGCTCTATGACCTTCGTAATACCGGCATAGACCTGTTCATCATCGGAGGTGACCGGGTATCTGACGTTGATGGTCAGACGGACAGATTCCTTGTCCAGAGCGACCATGCCGACGTTCCAGACGAGCGGCCCGGACATCTCATCCGAAAGCGCGCACCCGATGCGTTCGCCGTGCAGGTCAAAGCCGATATGGTCGTTATAAAACCGGATAAATTCCGAGACGTCATCGCTGGCGAAGCGAAGGTAACCGAGCGCATTCATCAGAATGGAGATCGCGTTGAGGCCCTGCTCGGGCTTGGCCCCGTGGGCAGAAATGCCCTGAATCCGGATCTCCAGACTTTTGCCGATGCCCTTCCAGCGGATCTTCCATCCGGTGGACTCCCGCAGGGCGGAGAGCATGGCCTTGATCTCATCGTATCCGCCGCCGGCGTCATCGTAAACGACGGCGCGGGCGCAGTCCGCGACGGAATTGGCAGCTGCCCCGCCGGTGATCTGGCGAAGCTGAAGCCCCTTTTCTCTGTTGCGGCCGAACTTACGGGCAAGGTCGAAGACCAGGATACCCTTTTCTCCGTGAACGACGGGAAAGTCGGCGTCCGGTGTGAAGCCGCAGTCCGGCAGGTCGGGCGCAAAGGCCAGATAATGCCGCATCCCTTCCCAGTTTGTCTCTTCGTCCAGACCCAGAATCATACGGACAGTTTTCCCGGGAACGAAGCCGCTCTCCTTCAAAGCCTTCATGGCATAGAAAGCAGCGATGACCGGACCCTTATCATCCATTGCGCCGCGGCCGCAGATTTCTCCGTCGATGATCTGACCGCCGAAGGGTTCGAAGTCCCAGCTGTCCGGGTCGCCTTCGGGGACTACATCGAGATGACCGACGATGCCCAGGATGCCTTCTCCGGCACCGCGGTAATCGAAGTGGCCGCCGAAGTGGTCTGCATCAAAGGTGGGGAAACCGGTCTGCTCTGCCTTTGCAAGCATCCATTCGTAAGCCTGCTGTACGGGCGCGCCAAATGGATCCGAACCTGGCGTGCGGACCGCGATACTTGGGATAGATATGAGTTCGGACAGAGAGGAAACCATCTCTGTCCGGTAGGATTCGATCCGATTGAAGATCTCTGTAAGATCCTGACTGCTCATGTTACTGGACAGCCTCAACACCTGCGATCTCAGGGTAGCTCTCCTGAAGGATCCGCTCAACGACTCCCTTGATGGTCATCTGAGCACCGGGACATCCCGCGCAGTGACCCTGCAGGCGAACCTTCACGATGTTGTCATCGGTATACTCGACGAATTCGATGTCTCCGCCATCTCTCTGCAGAAACGGTCTGATCTGGTCCAGTGCTTCATTGATTTTTTTCTCCATTGTATGTACTCCTTTCGTTTATCTTTCGTTTATGATGAACTGTTTTGTTTACTGATCGTTTGTCCCGATGGTATAGATCGCCTTGATGGCGCCCTGATCCCAGGTACAGATATAGGCTGTTTTCTTGGGGTCGCCCTTCACATTGAAGCGGATGACGCCGGATGCTCCGTTGAATTCATAGTCGGTTCCGCGGAGAACGTCCCGAATCGCTTCCCCCTTCGGCAGAGACCCGTCCGCCGCGGAGGCCTTCAGTACGGCATCCACCGCAATTCCGTAGGCATCGTATCCGAGGGCTACGGCTTCTTCCGGATCCTGCTCCGTATCGTATTTCTCATGGTAGGCGTTCAGGAAGGCTTCCCTGGATTCACTGACCGTCTCCAGCTTCGTCTTGGCGTCCGGCGCAAAGAACTGGACGAAGGCGAGTTTATTCGGGTCGATCATGTCGATCGGTTTGCCGTCCTGATCTGTAGTGATCGCCACCAGGAAGTCATCGCTGCCCCAGTTCGTGGTTCCGAGGAAGGTGACATCCAGCTGCATCTCGTTGGCCTGCTTGATAATATTAGCGGCGTCGGTGATCTCGCCCGGAAGAAGAACGCTCTTCACTCCGGATTTCTTCAGGTCCTCAAGCTGCTTCGTGAAGTCTGTATCACCGGTCGTGTACTTCTCATAATACGCAATGGCGTCATCATTATCCCGCAGTTTCTTGAATTCGTTCGCGAAAGCCGTTGCCATGGCGGTCGCGGCGTCGTCCTTCTCAGGAATCAGGATTCCGGTCTCCTTCTCTTTGATGAAGTCCAGGTATTCGGCCAGCAGCCGTCCCTGGGTCGCATCGATATAACAGACGCGGAAATAGTAGCTGTTATTTCGGGTGATCAGCGGGTTCGTATTCGTGATCGCAATTGCGGGGGTCTCCGCATCCACGATATATTCACCTGCCACCATGGAATAGATGTTGCCGTAACTTCCCAGAATTACATCGGGCTTCTTGGAAAGCAGCGTGTTGATCGCGGTCTGCGCAGCATCGATGTCGGAGCTGTTATCGGCGTAGATCAGATTGATCTTATGTCCTCCGGCTTCCGGCATCATCTCATGGGCAAGCTCGATGCCGGAGATCTCAGGAGCAGCGGCATCCTTGTCCGCGCCCGATGTGGGCTCGAAAACGCCGATGTTAATGTCCCTGGTATGGTCGGCCGGTTCATCGATGAAAGCTTCTTTAAAGTTGTTGAACGTCGTGCATCCGGCAAGTGACAAAGCGGTCACTGCGAGGATGCAGAGGACGGATAGTATGCGTATGTTTCTCATGGGTCATATTATACGACTTTTCGTGCATGCGGACAAGTGAAAGTCCTGTGAAGGAGAGAATTCAAAAGTAGTCATAAAAAGTAGTTAATAATAGAGCATACAGTAAGCGTTGACTAACTTGGACTTATTTTGTACACTATGGGTGTTGATAAAGGACAAATCTAAAAATTACAATAGCAAAAGGAGGAATAAGATTATGAAATGGACATGCACAGTATGCGGTTACACCCACGAAGGCGACACACCACCGGAAAAGTGCCCTCAGTGCGGAGTTCCTGCAGAGAAGTTTAACAAGGTAGAAGAAGGCGAAAAGGAATGGGCTGCTGAGCACGTAGTAGGCGTTGCACAGGGCGTTGATGAAGAGATCATCGAAGGCCTGAGAGCAGACTTCAGAGGAGAATGCTCCGAGGTAGGTATGTACCTGGCAATGTCCAGAGTCGCTCACAGAGAAGGCTATCCGGAAATCGGCGAATACTGGAGAAGAGCTGCCCTGGAAGAGGCTGAGCACGCTGCCAAGTACGCTGAGCTGCTGGGTGAGGTTCTGACTGATTCCACAGAGAAGAACCTGCAGATGAGAGTCGATGCCGAGAACGGCGCTTGCGCTGGCAAGACCGAGCTGGCTAAGAAGGCGAAGGCTCTGGGTCTGGACGCGATTCATGACACAGTCCATGAAATGGCACGCGACGAGGCGAGACACGGCAAGGCATTCGAAGGCCTGCTGAAGAGATACTTCGGCTAAGCTGAAACAGCTTCACAGCAACGATCATAAGGGGCTGCCATTCACTTGGCAGTCCTTTTTTTCGTGTTAAATTGCAAGGTATTACAAATCAGATTCAAAACAATAAGAAACTGTAACGAAAACGCCTCAAACGTAACAGTTTCTCATAATTCAGAGGATCGATTTGTATTTTTAGCCTGTTTTGGGCGGTCGGATCGGTTGAAAAGGCGACAATTTTATAATTTCCTAAAATTATTGATGGGAAATTGTAATTGACGCGATTCCTCACCGAATTGACAACATCACCGCAGGTGCTTGCTCAGCAGGTCCGCGAACAGCATGGCGTTTTCTTCGGTCTCGAAGATGGCCCGGGCGGACACGTCGTTGCCACCGCCCTTGCCCTGATAGAAGGAAGCGTATTCGCGCACCAGAGCGCCGCACTTCGGTTCGCCGGAGGAGACCAGGATGAACGAGGTGTTCTGTTTGGCGTAGAGAAGGATCAGTTTCGGGGCCTTTTTCATGTAGCGCTTGGCCATGTCAAAGGCATCGTCCAGGGTGAGATCCTCCAGCGTCCAGACGAGCAAAGGCTGGGCCGCCTGCCCGGAAGAACCCGGAGCGCCCGAAGAGCCAGAAGAGCCCTGAGCGCCCGGTGCGTCCGAAGTATCCGGAGCACCCGAACGGGCATCCGCGCTCTCCGCCAGCGCCGCGTCCAGGGCGGCGCATTCCCGCTCGATCAATGCTGCCTTCACATGGTAGAGCTGGTTCTTGGCCTCGGCGAGTTTTTCCTCCTGGGCGCGCAGCTTGGCAGGGAAGTCCTCGATCGAGGAGGAATAACTGTTTGAGAGATCCGTCAGAATCTGATGCTTGCGGTCGTAGTCGGCCAGGGCGCGCTGCCCGGCGTCGAAGTAGATCCGGAACATGTTCTTGTAATTCTCCACCTTGTAGATCTTCACGAGACCGACCTGGCCTGAGGAAGCGGGGTGCGTGCCGCAGCAGGCGACGCAGTCAGCTGCGTTTTCGGGGGAGCCGATGCAGACGATGGAGATATCCTCGTCAAAGGCAAGAGCCTTGCGGAGCGGCAGCTGTTCCGCCTGGGTCCGCTCCTCAAAGCGGAAGACCGTGATCGGCACGTTGGACCAGATGACTTCATTGGCCCGGCGCTCGCATTCCAGCGCCAGCTCCATGTCGATGGCGCCGGGGCGCGGGGTGTCCGGGCTTGCCGGCTCGTCCTCCAGGCTGATGTCGATGGTCATATAATCCTCTCCCATATGAAAGCCGCGGTTGACGCCGCCGCAGCGGGCGTAGAAGGCTCCGGAAAGGATGTGTTCCCCGCAGTGCCGCTGCATGTTGTCAAAGCGGCGCGGCCAGTCGAGCGCGCAGTGAACCTGCTGTCCCTGCGAAGGGGGATCTGCCACGGGTCCGTTTGCGCCGGAGCCGTCCATGCCATCCGGCAGAACGACGGTGTGGACCACCTCGTCGCCATCCTCCTGTACATCGATCACTTTGTAGGGGCCGAGCATGCCAAGGTCGCAGCTCTGTCCGCCGCCTTCCGGGAAAAAGGCAGTCCTGTCCAGAGTAACGGAGAAGGCGGGCTGTCCTGCCTTTGCCTCAGGGGCGGGACTGACGGAGGTGACCTCAGCGTCCCACTGCTTCGTATAAACATCCTGCTGGTATAGTTTCGTTGTCATAGCGAGCATCCTTTCGTTTCACTTCTTCTGCGATAATCATACCATACTGCCGGGGCAAATGCCCGATGCATTTTTGCAAAAAAATGTTACGAAGCAGGCCTGAGCCGGTTGTGATTCACATGCGTCGCATTGTATAATATTGTTGTAAAACGATACTATCCTGTCATTGTTGTTTCCATAACCTTAAATAGGCTAAGTGACAGAATCTGGCAATCTTAAGGGAAGAACAGCGGGAAAGGCTAAAAATTCACATTCTCCGGGTTTTTTGCAAAGAGTGTTCGAACATAACAAAAAAACTGTGGATAACAATAACCAAAAATTAACACTTGACATGTACGAGGCTTGAAATTTCAACAATAGTAAAAAAATGG
>JAZNNY010000082.1:0-18391 GCA_045580505.1 Lentihominibacter sp. | reverse complement strand
GTTGACTAGGATCGAGGTGTTGATCAGACCGTTCGGCACGGTGATCGTCTGGTAGTTCAGGGTGCGCAGGGTCGTCAGGAAAAGGTCGATCTCCTGGACTCTGCCGCGGTATTCCCCGACGTTGATCAGGTCGCCCTTCTTAAAGGGCTGGTTGATGATGATCATGATGCCGCCGGCGATGTTGGACAGGGAATCCTTCAGGGCCAGGGCGATGGCCGCTCCTGCAGCGCCGAGCACTGCAACGATGGTGCCCATGCTCACGCCGATCGTATCCAGGCAGACTGCGATCAGGACGATGATGCAGGCTGTTCGGACCACGTTCACCACGAAGGTATTGAGCATATCATCCAGATGATTGTCCTTCTTCAGCAGGTGCCGGATGATGGTCAGGATGACCTTGATCGCAATGATGCCGATCAGAATGATCAGCGCCAGCTTGATGATCGTCGCCCAGGGCTCTTCGACCAGCAGACCAAACACCGAAAACTCATTATCTACATCTTCAATTTCCAGGCCTTCTACGTTTTCCAGTTTATCCATTTCTCGATCTCCTCGCATCGCGCCGGCGGTCAAGCTCGCTCAGGATCTTCTTCCTGAGCCGGATGTCGTCCGGCACGATTTCAACTAGTTCGTCATCATCGATAAATTCCAGCGCTTCCTCAAGAGTGAAGACTCTGGCCGGGGCCAGTTTGATATTTTCATCGCTGCCGGCAGCACGCATGTTGGTCGCTTTCTTTGCCTTGCAGGGGTTGACCACCATGTCGTCGCTGCGGGCATTCATGCCCACGATCATGCCTTCGTAGACGCGGGTGCCGGGTTCCACGAACATCTGCACGCGCTCCGCGATATTGAAAATCGCATACGGAGTGGTCACGCCCTCTTCCTGGGCGATGGCAACGCCGTTGATCCGCTGCGGGATCTCTCCTGCAAACTCATCGAATTTCTCAAAGCGACGGACCATGGTTCCCTCACCCCGGGTATCGTTGATGAATTCACTCCGGTAACCGAGCAGTCCTCTGGTCGGGGCCAGATACTCGAGGCGCGTATAACCGTTCTCGCTCTTCATCTGCTGCATCATGCCCTTGCGGACGTTCAGTTTGGAGATGACGGATCCGGAGTATTCATCCGGCACATCGATCACGACCTCTTCGATCGGCTCCAGTGTCCTGCCGCTCTCGTCCTTGCGCATGATGACCTCCGGCTTGGAGACCGCGAGTTCATAGCCTTCCCGCCGCATGTTCTCGATCAGGATCGACAGGTGCAGCTCGCCTCTGCCGGATACCTTGAAACTGTCGGTGGAGTCGGTTTCTTCCACGCGCAGACCCACGTTGACCTCCAGTTCCTTCATGAGCCGTTCCCGGATGTGACGGGAAGTAACGAACTTGCCGACCTTACCTGCAAACGGCGACTTGTTGACCATGAAGTACATGGAGAGGGTCGGTTCCTCGATGGAGATCATCGGGAGCGGATCTGCCTTTCCGACTTCGCAGATGGTCTCGCCGATTGAGATGTCGGAAATACCGGAAACGACGACGATATCACCGGCCTCCGCCTGCTCCACCGGCACCCGCTTCAGACCGCGGTAGACGAAAACCTGGTTGATCTTGCGCTCCTTCACCGCGCCGCCTTCTCCGGCAACGCAGACCGTACTCGCCTCGCGAACCACGCCCTTGGTGACGCGCCCGATGCCGAGCCTTCCGATGTAGTCATCGTAGGCAAGCGCCGAGATCTGCAGCTGCAGCGGCTCGTCATTCAGGTCCGGATACGGCTGGCAGTGCTCGATGATCGTCTCGAACAGCGGCGTAATGTCCAGACCGTTCATGCCCTTGGCAGACTTTTTGATTTTCATCGGGTGGCCTTCATTATCCATCTGGCCTGCCCCGCTTTCCACGCTCATGCCCTCTACTTCTGCGGGATCTCTGACGACGATGCCCTGCCGCGCGATTCCGTAGAGGATCGGGAAGTCCAGCTGCTCATCGTTTGCCTCGAGATCCATGAAGAGCTCATAGACCTCATCGACGACCTCGTCGATCCGCGCGTCCTTCTTGTCGATCTTGTTGATCAGCAGAATCGGATTGAGCCCCTGCTCCAGGGACTTCTTCAGTACGAACCGGGTCTGCGGCATCGGGCCTTCGCTGGAATCGACCAGCAGGATAACCGTGTCGACCGTCTTGATGATCCGTTCAACTTCCGATGAGAAATCTGCGTGTCCCGGGGTGTCGACGATGTTGATCTTCGTGTCCCCGTGCATGACGGAGCAGTTCTTGGAATAGATCGTAATGCCTCTCTCCCGCTCGATGTCATCGCTGTCCATGACGCATTCAACGACCTGCTGGTTCTCGCGGAACACGCCGCTCTGATTCAGGAAAGCGTCCACCAGAGTGGACTTTCCCGCGTCGACGTGGGCAATGACTGCAATGTTGATGATTTTCTGTTTCTCGCTCATAGTTTCTCCTTTATCTATACAAAGGCAGGCCTGCCTTTTTACACTCCCATGCACAGGGGTACGCCGACCGACGTCACGATACACATGATCACGCCGATGGCGAATGAATATATTACTGTATCAGCCCGGCAGGAACGGCTCACGATCGGGATGCACACATCCATCGCTGCGATCCCGGGGATCGACGCCGCCTCCAGATAGCCGAATTTCTTCGCTGCCACGGGGATCATGATGATTCCCGTCACTTCACGGATCACATTATGCATGAAGGACACCGCGCTCGCAACGACATACTGCTGCCCTGCTCCCGCGATCACGATCGGCGCATAGCTGTACCAGCCGAACCCAATCGGAATCGCCGCGCTCTCCCGGAGACCGAAGCCAAGCAGCAGGCATCCGCAGATCCCGAGCGCCATGGTTCCGACCATCGATGCGATGGGGAAAAGCAGGACCCGGTACCCCGCCCTTCTCAGGTTTCCGATCACGTCCCCGGACAGAGCCATATCGAGGCCGACCAGGCTCATCAGAACGCAGAGCAGGATGATCATTGCCAGATTGCTGCTGCCGTCAAACCATTCCAGGAATGCCGGGCCGCGCCGCACCAGGCCGAAGGCGCCGATCAGCATCCCTACCGCCACAACGGAAAGCAGGATGATGGTGCTTCCGATGTCGAGGCCTCCCTCTTCCGAGGATGAATCCGACCTGTCCGCCTGCACAGTTTCCGGCCCGCCCGCCTTCGATTGTTCCGACGCACTCGCCCGCGCTGCCCGGACCAGATTCCCGTACCGGTCCATTCCGAGGATCTTTCTCAGGCCGAACATGGCGAGCATGGATCCTGCGATGGTGAGTAGTGTGATCACCAGTGCCTGCAGGCCGATCACGCCGAGATTCGAAGTGACCTGCTCGTTCACGCCCATGCGCATGCCCATGAAAAAACACAGCCCGTAGACCGTGAGCATCATGAATGATCCGAGTCCTTTCAGTTTCTTTCCAGTGACCCGGAGCCGGCTTCCGGCGATGTACCCGCAGATCAGAAAAGCCCAGTAGAGCAGGAGCAGCTTCATTCCGGAATCCTCCAGTCGATCGGTTCCTGCCCGCAGCGGGTCAGGAAATCATTGGTTCTGGAGAAGTATCTGCCTCCGAAAAAGCCGCGGTGGGCTGCCAGCGGGCTTGGGTGCGCCCCTTCCAGGATCTCGTGCTGCGGATTTGTGATCAGGTCCGCTTTCTTCTGGGCGGGCCTTCCCCAGAGGATGAATACCATCGGATCTTCCCGCTCATTCAGCAGCTCGATCACGCGGTCCGTGAAGATTTCCCAGCCCTTGTTCCTGTGAGAATGAGCGCTGTGCTCCCGCACGGTCAGCACGGTATTGAGCAGCAGCACCCCGTGCTGCGCCCAGGACTCCAGGCATCCGTGGGAAGGCGGCTCGATCCCCAGGTCTTCCTTCAGTTCCTGAAAAATATTGACCAGCGACGGCGGCTGCGGCACGCCCTTCTGCACGGAAAAGCAGAGCCCATGGGCCTGCCCCGGCTCGTGATAGGGGTCCTGCCCCAGGATCACCGCCCGCACCTTCTCGTAGGGCGTTGCCTGCAGGGCATGAAAAATGTGGTACATGTCCGGATAGATGATCCGGCTGCTGTACTCACGTTTCAGAAAATCCCGCAGCTGCAGGTAATATTCTTTCTCAAATTCGCCGCTGAGCACCTCGTCCCAGCTGTTTCCAATGTGAACCATGGGGCTATTCTACCACAAACAAAAGCCCTGCGGAAGACCGCAGGACACATTCTCTGCATCGGACCCGGCCGGGACTGCCTGCTCACTGCGCAGGCTGCTGCACCTCTTCCGGCGGGGCGACAATTCTAATGAACTGGTCCAGGGTCTGATCCTGCCACATGCGCACGCGGGGCAGGGTCAGCGGATCCATGCCCGGATAGGCCTTGCCGTACTGGGTCGTCACACCGCAAAGGAATCCGCATTCCTCCATCATCGCGTGCGTATTGTCATTGAAGTCCCCGTACGGGTAGGCCAGCGCCTTATTGCTGCCGCAGATCCGGATCGATTCCTTCAGATCCGCAACGCCGCTGGCAAAGTCGATCACCGGCATGATTCCGCGGTAGCCTGCCACGCCCCCGGCCCGGTGCATGTCGTGCGTATGAGATTCGTAATTCAGGTATTTGCTGGAGTAGTTCTTCACCTTCTTCTCTCCGCTGTGCACAGTGATCAGAAAGCTCGTGACCGGCACATGCGTCTGCTCCACGATCGGCACCAGCTGCTGCAGGGTCGCCTTCTCACCGTCATCAAAGGTGAGGACGATGCTCTTTTCCGGCAGCAGGAGTTTCCCATCGATATAGTCTCTGACCTCATCCCAGCTCGGATAATAGTAACCTTCCCGGTTCAGCCAGTCCATCTCCTCGATCAGATCCTGTTTGCTAATGTAATTCTTATAACGCGCGTTCACGTCCGCCGGCGGATTCAGTTCATCGTAGACGTAATGATACATACAGATCGGAAGGCCGACCGCTCCGGTATCCGTGTTCGGCATCACGGTGACCTTTCTTGCCAGCCTGGTAGTATGCCCCGCATCATCGCTGACCGTATAGTTCACCCGGAAGGTTCCCGCCCTGTTGAAGGTCTTCTTTGACACCTTCACCCGGTCCGTCAGATCTGTGCCGTCATCTGCCTTTGCAGTAAAGCCCGGCTCCTCGTAGGTCTCTCCGAGCAGAAAACTCACTTTCTTCTTTCCGAGCAGTTCGAGCTCCGGCACCATGTGGTCGAGCACTGTGACCTTGCGGCTCGCCTCGAAATTGCCGGATTTATAGTTGATGAGATACTCCCCGGGCTGCTTCGTATCCACGTCAGAACTGATCTCAACGCGATCAGACACATCAAAACCCATCCATTTCGCATTCACTCCCGGATCCTCATAGACCCCGTTCAGCCCGACCTCGATCTCCTCTTCCCCGTTCAAAAGCAGGTAGGTCTCGGCCGTATAATAGTGGATGGTCAGGATTCCAACGCCAAAAACAAGGACCGCCAGTAATGCGACGGAAAGCAGCAGATTCTTCCCTGGCGCTGGATGACGGTCTCGAAACATGTGTGTCAATGCATTGTGTCTGATACTCATGGATTCATTTTACCATAGATTTCGCGGAATGTGTTACAATGTGAGCATGAAAAAGCACGCGATCATCCCCATCTTCATACCTCACCGCGGCTGCGGACACGACTGCGTCTTCTGCAATCAGCGGGCGATCACCGCGCGGCAGCCGGACGTCCGGGCGGAGGATGTCCGGCAGATTCTCGACACCTGGCTCTCGACCATGCAAGGGCTTGAGACGATCGAAGCCGCGTTCTACGGCGGCAGTTTCACCGGTCTTCCCCTGGAGGAGCAGGCCGGATTTCTCGCTGTTACGAAGGAATACAAGGATGCCGGGCTGATTGACCGGATCCACCTGTCTACCCGGCCGGACTACATCGACCGGCCCGTGCTCGACCAGCTGCAGGCCTATGGCGTTGACATCATCGAACTCGGCGTGCAGTCCTTTGATCCGGATGTGCTGGCCGCCTCCCGTCGCGGACACACGGTCAGCGACATCTACGACGCCTGCGAGTTGATCCGTTCCTACGGGTTCACCCTGGGCATCCAGCTGATGATCGGACTTCCGGGCGACAGCCGGGAAAAATGCATCGACTCCGCGCGAAAGACCGTGCAGATCGGGCCGGAGCTCGCGCGCCTTTATCCTACTGTCGTCCTGCAGGACACGGAGCTTGCCCGGATGTACGCGGCCGGTCTCTACCATCCGCTCAGCAACCGTGAAGCAGTTGAAATCACCAAGGAAATGTACCGCATTCTGGATGCGGCGGGCATCACCATCCTGCGCGTCGGCCTGAAGAGCACCGACCTCATCTCGGGTTCCTCCGGGGACAGCGCCGTACAGGGGCACACCTTCCACCCTGCCTTCCGCCAGCTCGTGGAGGGAGAACTCGCAAAGGAGGACCTGGAGGCGCAACTTCCCGCTGCTCTGCGGGAGCATCCGGGGAGCACGGAGCACGGGAGCACGGAACCCATCACCTTCTCCTGCTGCGGCGAATCCTTCTCCAACATGATCGGCCATAAGGCCTGCAACAAACAATACTTCGCCGAGAAGTACCCCGCCCTCAAAATCCGCTACTGCGTCGACGATTGCCTCCCCCGCGGGGAATACCGGGTGGCTTTGACGAACTCACAGGCGAGCAGCGAAAGAGGAGGATGAATCTGACCGCGACGAGGACTAAAGCGACGGCACTGCCACGTCAGTGTTTACACAAAAAAGAGTTGCCGCTTAAAGCCGCAACCCTCTTCACTTATTCTATGAATCCGACAACTATTCGTCTTCGCTGAACTGGTCCTTGCCAGCGCCGCACAGCGGGCACTCGAAGTCCTCAGCTACTTCCGCCCACGGAGTTCCCGGAGCGATTCCCTTATCCTCGCAGCCTACTGCTTCATCATATTCCCATCCGCAAAGATCACATACGTATTTCATGTTTCTCGTCCTTTCTTTCTTACACTTCGATCCGCCCGCGCCAGGGCCGGGCTAACTTGAATCTTATTTTAACCTTTTTCGATTTCCTTTGCAACCAGTCCTTCGGCCGAATATTTCTTTCTCAGCAGAGGCTTTTCGATCTTGCCGGTCGGGTTTCTCGGAACGTCGGCGAAGATGATCTTTCTCGGCCGCTTATACCGCGGCAGGTCGAGGCAGAATTCTTCGATCTCCTCTTCGTAGGTCTCCCTGCCTTCCTTCAGTTCGATGATCGCCGCAGCAATTTCTCCCAGCCGCGCATCCGGAAGTCCGATGACGGCAACATCCTTGATATCCTCGTGCTTTCTCAGGAAGTCCTCGATTTGGACCGGATACAGGTTCTCTCCTCCGGAGATGATGACGTCCTTCTTACGGTCGACCAGATAGATGAAGCCGTCCTCATCCATCTCCGCCATGTCTCCCGTGTAGAGCCATCCGTTCTTCAGAACTTCCTTCGTCGCTTCTTCATCGTTATAATAGCAGGTCATGACGCCGGGGCCTCTGACCGCCAGTTCGCCGACCTTATTCGGCTTCATGATGTCAAGCCCGTCGCTGTCCACGATCCGGGTCTCCCATCCATAGCCGGCCTTGCCGATCGCGCCGACCTTATTGATGTTCTCGATGCCGAGGTGCACACATCCCGGTCCGATCGACTCACTGAGCCCGTAATTGGTGTCGTAGTCGTGGTTCGGGAACACCTTCTTCCAGCGCTTGATCAGGCTCGGCGGCACCGGCTGCGCGCCGATGTGCATCAGTCTCCACTGATCCAGATGGTAGTCGTTCAGATCCACTGCGCCGCTGTCGATCGCGTCCAGAATATCCTGGGCCCACGGCACCAGCAGCCACACGATCGTGCAGTGTTCCTCGGAAGCAGCTTTCAGAATGTATTCCGGCTTCGTTCCCTTCAGAATGACTGCCTTGCTTCCGGCTTGCAGACTTCCGAACCAGTGCATCTTGGCGCCGGTATGGTAGAAAGGCGGAATGCAGAGGAAGCAGTCCTCCCTGGTCTGGCCGTGATGCTTCTGTTCGCACTTGGCGGAATGGGTAAGACTTCTGTGCTTATGCAGGATCGCCTTGGGGAATCCCGTCGTTCCGGACGAGAAATAGATCGCTCCGAAATCATCGTCCGTCAGTTTGATGTCCGGCGCCTTCGACGAGCAGTACTCGATGTACTGATCATAGCTCTCTGCGAAGACAGGACAGTCCTCTCCCACATACAAAAGCAGGTTCACCTCAGGGATCCGGTCGCAGATCGCCTCGACACGTCCGACGAATTCGGGGCCGAATACGAGCCCCGTACAGTCCGCCTTCTTCAGGCAGTACTTGATCTCATCGGAGGTATAGCGGAAGTTCAGCGGCACCGCCAGCGCCCCTGTCTTCAGGATTCCGAAGTAGACCGGAAGCCAGTCCAGGCAGTTCATCATCAGGATCGCGATCTTGTCTACCTTCTTGATGCCGCGCGTCAAAAGGAAGTTGGCAAATCGGTTGGCCCGGATGTCAAAATCCTTCCAGGTCATTTCCTTGCGGCCGACATCGTGCGGATTGGACTCGATCAGCGAGAACTCCTTCCAGGTTCTTCGCTGCGCATCCTCCGCGTCCGGGTTGATCTCGATCAGTGCGACCTCATCCCCGTATTCTTTCGCGTTTCTAACCAGTAAGTCTGTAATTGGCATATGCTTTAACTCTCTTTCTCAATAATATCGTTTTCGTCCTCTTCCGGCTCCGCTTCGGCGGGCTGCGCCTGCTCTGCCGTCTCTTCCCCGAATCTAAGAAGGAGCGGTACCCGGATGCTGTCTTTGACCGCGGCCTTGAATTCCCGGCCGTCGGACTCCTTGCCGACGATGCTGCCGTAATGCGTCGGTACGGCGATCTCCGGCTCGATCTCATTGATCAGCTCCGCCGCTTTCTGCGCGTTCATCGTATACTTACCGCCTACGGGAACGAAAGCGATGTCGCAGCGAATCTGCCTGCTCTCATCTGTCACGTCGGTGTCTCCCGCCACATAGATTCTGCGGTCCTCCAGCGTGACGATATATCCCAGCCATTTTTTCTTCTTCGGATGGTATAACTTCAGGTGATTGTAGGCGGGAACGGATTCGATGACGATCCCTCCCATATCGATGCGCTCTCCCGGCTCCATCTGCACGACCTGCGTGACGATCAGTCCGGAGTCAGACCAGGCGTCAAAACAGGTTCTGGGAATGACCATCATGGTATCATCCTTCAGGATCTTCTCAATGGAAGATGGATCGAAATGATCATAATGGTCGTGGGTGATGAAAATCACGTCAGCATCATGACTCTCCTCGGTGATCCCAAAGGGATCGAAATAGACGACCCGGTCCCCCTGGATCCGGATGCTGCTGTGCTTGTTAATGGTGATTTCTTCTATCATAATTCAGTCTCCCGGATGTTTCGATCAATAGTCTTCCTTATAATATAATATCGTACAAAAAAAGGGAATTGTCAATGACAATTCCCCTTGGATAAACGCTTTGCGCGCGGATGTCCTGCCTTTGGACCTTAGTCCCAGTAACCGCCGAACAGAACGAGCAGATAACCCGTGCCCAGAACGATGGACAGAAGCATCATCGGAGCGCCGATCTTCAGGAACTGAATGAAGGTGATCGGGTAACCTCTGCGGCCCGCGATACCGGTCAGAACGACGTTGGCGGAAGCACCGATGATCGTTCCGTTGCCGCCGAAGCATGCGCCGATGGATACAGCCCACCAGAGCGGCCATACATCGATTCCCTCCGCTTCCATGGTCAGGATCAGCGGAATCAGAGTTGCGACGAACGGGATGTTGTCCAGAACTGCGGAGCAGATCGCGGATACCCACAGGATGACGATCATCAGGATGACGTAGTGGGTGCCGGTCGCGTTGATCAGCGTCTCCGCCAGCATGTGGATCAGACCGACCTTCTCCAGGCCGCCGACGACGATGAACAGGAAGGCGAAGAAGACGATGGTCGGCCATTCAACATCGTGAACGGTCTCCTCAACATCCTGTCCGCCGATCATGATCATCAGAGCCGCGCAGGACAGCGCGATGATGCTGGTCTTCAGTTCCAGTGTATCATGGAGCAGGAATGCGAGCGCAACCAGGAAGATCATGATAACGCTCTTGATGAACAGGACGCGGTCCTTGATCATCTCCGACTCATTCATCTGCATGATGAGCTCCATCTTCTCAGGAGATACGGAAAGTCCCTTTTTATAGATAAACTTGAATGCGAATATGGTCGCCACCATGGTGATCACGACGATCGGGCCATCGTAGATGACGAACTGCAGGAAGCTGATGTCTGCCGCGCTTCCCAGCATGATATTCGGTGGGTCACCTATCAGAGTCGCGGTTCCGCCGACGTTGGACGAAATGATCTGCGTCATCAGGTAGGGGACCGGATTCAGTTCCAGTTTCTGACAGATGCTGAAGGTCATAGGACCGATCAGCAGAACTGTGGTGACGTTATCGAGAAACGCCGAAAGAACGGCTGTAATGATCATGAATGCGATCATGATCCGCCACGGATTCCCCTTGGCGATCTTCGCGGATTTGACGGCAAGATATTCGAACAGACCCGAATTCTTGACGACGGCTACAAACATCATCATACCGATCAATACGCCGATAGTGTTAAAATCGATGAACCCGAGGGCCTCCTTAGGCTCCAGGATTCCGATCAGTACCAGCAGCATAGCTCCGATCAGCGCGCAGGCTGCCCTGTGCAGCTTCTCGGAGACGATGACCGCGATGACGGCCACGAAGATGGCAAGTGCAATAATCTGTGTTGCTGTCATACTTCTAAACTCCTTCTAAACTTCTCATACTTAAGTACCAGCGCACCAGATTGCGCCAGTCTATATAGTATGACATAGAATCCTTCGATGAATCAAGCCTTTTTTGGGATTCTGTATACAAGAGACAGAAAATGCGATGCCTCAATGCATCGCACTTTAGTTCCGGTCCTCATTCCGCAGCGGACTTTTTCAGCTGCCTCAGCTGCATCAGCAGACGCCGCTTCCGGTACTTGGCCTCCGCGTAATTCTTGATCCGGTTCATATAGATCGGATTGGACAGACCGCCTGCGACCCCCACGATCGGGATCGTCTGTACGAACTTCAGGTACAGGGTCTCATCAGACAGGGCCTTGGCCGTCTTCTCGATCTGCTCGTTCATGCTTCCGTAATAATCGAAACCCTCCGCGTCGATCCGGCGCATCAACTCGTCCAGGTCGCTGCTGTACTTCTCCGCTTCCTTACCCCGGGCAAGCGCGGCCTCGATCAGCTGCAGGATAAAATACTGTTCCGTCTTGGTGGTGTACTCGAAGCCGTGGCTGGCGGCGCACTGGTACACGCCCCGCAGCAGCATGCCGGTAAACACGGCGATGTCCGGCAGGCCCACCCCGATGAGGCCGAGGCCAGTCCCTTCCACGCCGGTCAGCAGCATATCCTTGGCCCACTGCTTCTGCAGCTCGGCCTCCGAGGCCCCTGCCTCCCTGAGCTTCCTCTCGTTAAAGGTCTTTCCGATCACGGCGCTTCCCTTGGAGAAAATCACCTTGAAGGCTTCCCTGTAGGCATTGTCCAGCGTCTGTTCCAGCGTGTCCGGCAGATATTTGCTGAGCAGCCTGTCCAGGCTGATTCCCTTATTGAATCTCGCCCTGGTCAGCAGTTCCGTCTCCCTGTGCCTGACCCTTCTGAGTTCCCGTCTGAGTTCCTTCTCATCCATTCCTATACGCGAATCCCCTCTACCTTGGCATAAGCGGAGTGATTATGGATGCTCTCCAGGCTCTCCACCTCGATCACATAATCCTGCACGCCTTCCATTTCCTCCATCTCGTCGAGCATCAGTTTCGCATCTCTGGCGACATCCTCAACGAACTTCGGATGATCATAGGCGTACTCCGTCACATACTTCTCATCCGGCCGCTTCAGCAGCGAATAGACCGGGCAGGATGCCGCCGTCTCGGCGATCCGCGAGATGTCCTCGATCCAGATGTACTGGTCCGTCCGAATGGTAATCGAAACGATCGCCCTCTGGTTATGCGCCGAGTAGTCGGAGATCTCCTTCGAGCAGGGACACAGGGTGGTTACCGGCGTCTTTACCGTCATCACAAAATCCAGCTCATCGTCTCTGAGCGCTCCCTTGTATTCCACTTCCAGCGCCAGATAGGATTCCCTGCCGGTCACCGGAGACTTCTTCCAGATGTAATAGTCGAAGTTAAACCTGCAGAAGCTGTTTCTCGCCTCCAGCCGTTCCCGAAGCGCCTCCAGAAGCAGACGGATCGACTTCAGGTCCATCTGATTGTATTCCGTCAGGACCTCGACGAACCGGGACATATGCGTCCCCTTCTGCTCCGCTTCCAGGTCCACGGAAAGGCTGATCTGCGCCGTTACCGGGAATGTCTCTCCCTCGCCGTTTCTGATCACGACCGGATACTTCAGATCCCGGATGCCTACCTGATGCAGATAGATATTTCTGGTATCCTTTTCATTCTGTACGTCCTTCATGCCTGTTCCTCGCCGTTATATACGATACCGGATGTCTTCGTTTCCCATACCTCGATCTCATGCAGATGCGCATTGTCCGTGCGAACCAGCGGCTCCAGCTTATCCCAGATGTACACCGCGATATTCTCCGCCGTCGGCTGCTCGATAAAGTCATTGATATAATGATGGTCGAACTCCTCCAGCACCTGCTCCTTCACAAGCCGCTTCAGGTCCGTGAAATCATAGACCATATCTTCCGGTCCGCGCTTTCCTGCAAGCTTCACGACCAGCTTATAGGTATGTCCGTGCAGCCGTTCGCACTTACCGTGATAATGGATCAGATTATGGGCCGCATCGAATTCAAATTCTTTGATCAGGATCATCTTGGTCCTTTCCTTTCCCGGGCCGCACCCGTATCGTTTATTATATCGAAAAACCGGCCCCCTTGCAACTTGGCCGGCCTTCCCTTCCTGTGCCTTTCTGTCCGTCCGCTTTATTTCCCTCCGGCAAGATCCCGCACGACCTGCCCGGCGATGATCAGTCCCATGACCGAGGGTGCAAAGGCAGTCGATCCCGGCGGGCGCGAATGGCTCACCGGTTCTTCCCTGGAATATACCACCTTCAGCGACTCGATTCCGCGCTTTCTGCACTCCCGGCGGATGACCTTCGCCAGCGGACATACGGATGTCTCGTAGATATCCGCTACTTCAAAGGCAGATGCGTCCAGTTTATTCCCGGCGCCCATAGCGCAGATGATCGGAACCCCCGCCTCGCGCGCCGCCTCGATCAGAGCCAGCTTTCCCGCCACTGTATCGATCGCATCTACTACGTAATCATACTCTCTGAAGTCGAACTGATCTTTTGTCTCCGGAAGGTAAAAGACCCTGTGCGCCCGCACCCTGCACTCCGGATTGATCGAGTGGATCCTCCGTTCGCAGACATTTACCTTCTGCTCCCCGATGGTATCCATGGTCGCAATAATCTGACGGTTCAGATTGGTGATGTCCACGGTATCGTGATCGATCAGATCGATCGACCCGATGCCGGAGCGAACGAGCCCCTCGACGACATATCCGCCGACACCGCCGACACCGAATACAGCGACGCGGCTTCCCGCAAGCCGCTCCATCGCTTCCCTTCCCAGGAGCATCTCCGTCCTTGTAAACCGGCTGTCCATCATGCCTCCTTCCCCTGCTGCAGGGTCTCCTCCGGCAGACTCCGGTTCATGCTCCCGGTCTGAAAGCCGGCCAGATCAAGGGAAACATAGTTAAAGCCGATCGACCGGAGATGTTCCCGCACCTGCGCGCGGAACTCGGGGACCAGCAGCCTTGCGATGTCTTCTTCCGGAAGTTCAATCCGGCCGACCAGCTCCCCTGCGGTTCCCTCGTGGATCCTCACCCGCATCTGCCTGAATCCGCAGGACAGAAGATAGTCCTCCGCCTGCTCCACCATGCTGAGTTTTTTCTCGCTGATTTCCTCTCCGTAAGGAAATCGGGATGCCAGGCAGGCAAAGGAAGGCTTGTCCCAGGTGGGAAGGCCGAGCATTTTCGACAGCTTCCGGATGTCGTCCTTTGATAGACCTGCCTGCCGGAGAGGACTCCTGATTCCGAGCTCGCGGATCGCGATATGGCCCGGCCGGTAGTCTCCGTCATCGTCCGTATTCGATCCCTCCGCCAGCACCTGCATCCCATGGCGCTCGGCGATCGCCTTCATATTCTGAAACAGGGCTTTCTTGCAGTGGTAACACCGGTCCGGCGGGTTGGCGCGAAATTCCGGAATCGCCAGCCCGTCAAAGGCGCATACGATATGCCGGATCCCCTCCGCCTCGCAGAAAACTCTGGTCTCCTCTGATTCCCGGGCGGGAAAATAAGGCGCCGTGGTCGTCACGGCGAGCACGTTTTCTCCGAGAGCTTCCTTCGCCGCCTTCAGCAGAAAGGTCGAGTCCACCCCGCTGGAGTAGGCAATACACACGCTCCCGTATCCCCGCAGGATTTCCTGTAGAAGTTCGTATTTTTTCTGAAGTCTGTCACTGATCATGCACTCACACCTCCGGTTATTTTACCGATGACCCAGCAGACCGCAAACGCGACCACATCGATGGCCACGATCGTGGATCCGACCGGGGTCCCTGCCAGGATCGAAATAACGATGCCAAGGAAGGCGCATACCACGGAGACCACCGCCGAACAGATGGTGACCGCGCGGAAACTGCGGTAGAGCCGCATGGCTGACAAAGCCGGGAATACGACCAGAGCGGAGATCAGAAGCGCTCCGACCAGGCTCATGGCTACGACGATGATGACCGCGATGACAACGGCGATGATCAGATTGTACAGGTCTGTGCGGGAGCCCGCCGCCCTGGAAAAATCCTCATCGAACGTCACCGCGAAGATCCGGTTATACAGAAGCACAAAAATGATGATGACCGCGATCGAAAGTCCCGCGCACATTCCCACCTCCTGTCCGGTCAGCGTCAGGATCGATGTCGATCCGAACAGCGTAGAGCATACATCTCCGGACAGGTTTGATGATGTCGCGAACAGGTTCATGATCAGATATCCGAAGGCCAGCGCGCCGACGGAGATCATGGCAAGAGCCGCATCTCCGCGAATCTGTGTCTTCTGTCCGGACCGGAGCAGCAGAACTGCGCTGATGATCGTGATGGGCAGGATGAGCACCATCTGATTTGTCATCTTCAGAACGCTTGCGATGGCCAGCGCGCCGAAGGCCACATGACTGAGCCCGTCCCCGATGAACGAAAACCGCTTCAGAACCAGCGTTACCCCGAGCAGAGACGCGCACAGGGCAATCAGGCATCCGACCACCATCGCATAAATGACGAAGGGGTACTGCATATAGGAAATCAGCTGCTGTATCATGCCTGCAGACCTCCTTCCATCCCCGTGAACCTCTGCCCCTGGTTGCTCGCAAGGTATTCTTCCCTCGTTCCGAAGAACACATCCCTGCCTATGTGCAGAATATGGGTAGCAAACTGCATGGCCGCTTCGATGTCATGGGAGACCATGATGATCGTCACGCCCTCTTCGTTCAGTCTGCGGATGAGTTCATACATCTCCGCCGTCGCCTTGGGATCCAGTCCCGACACCGGCTCATCGAGGATCAGAATCCTCTCTGCAGCGCAAAGAGCCCGCGCAAGAAGCACCCGCTGCTGCTGTCCCCCTGACAGGTCGCGGTAGCATCTGCCGGACAGGTGGTCGATTCCCATCCGCTTCATATTCTGTTCTGCCAACTGCTTCTCATCGTGATGATAGAATGGTCTTCTGCCGAGCTTCGCCTGGCATCCGGAAAGCACGACCTCCCGTACGGATGCCGGGAAATCCTTCTGGATCTGCGTCTGCTGCGGCAGATAGCCGATCTCGTTCCTCTGCAGGCCGTCTCCGGTCAGGATCTCTCCCCCAAGCGGATCCTGAAGACGCAGGAGTGTCTTCATCAGCGTGGACTTACCTGACCCGTTCTCACCGACGATGCAGAGATAGTCCCCTGCCTCGACCTTGAAACTGATGCCTTCGGCGACGGGACCTGTTTCATAACCTACGGACAGATCGTTTACTGTAAGTAGCGCCATAACGGCTGTTCCCTCCCCTTGATATGATTTCTATTTCATCTCAGTAGTATATCACATGTCGATGAAATTGAAATAAAAAAATGGGCTGCGATCGTATCTCTACTATCACAGCCCGTTACTTGTCAACTTGCAGTACCCTCAATTGTCTCACTTCCTTCCGGTTTCTCAGTTCTGACTTCCATATTCACTTGTTCGCGCCTGCCTCTTTCTTCTTATTTCGCGTCCCGCTACTCCCGGGCTCTTCTGTAAGGCCGCTCCTTCACATTAACTCATTGAATCTATTCTCTCGAGAAACTCTCGCCTCCCTGTGACTATATGATAACATATTTTCAGAAAATTACAAGCATTAAGAATGTTCTTATTTTGTTTTTGCCTTTTGTAATATTTTACATCTTTGGGTTGAGCGGAGCCCTTACATGCTGTATTATATATGAAGTGTAATTATTTCTGAAATGATTAGGAGATTACTTATGAGAAATTCTAAACTTGCAGCAGTTCTCGTCCTGGTCCTCGCCCTTGCCTGCAGCGGCGGCGCGTTCCTGTTGACGTCCTGCTCTTCTTCCGGCGATAAAGCCGCCACGGAGCCTGCTCCGGAACCGGAACCGATTGTGAATCCCCTGACCGGCGCGACCGTCGAGCAAGGGTTTGATGAGAATGCGATCAATCAGAGAATTGTCGCATTTGTCGTTGAAAACGCTCCTGAAGCGCGTCCGCAGTGGGGCATGGATGACGAGGAATACTCCCCTGACATGATCGTACAGGGCGAGGTCGAGGGCGGCATCACCAGAACGCTCTGGCTCTATGCCGACTACAACAAGCTGCCTGAGCAGATCGGGCCGATGAGAAGCGCGCGTCCGCCTTACATCAAGTTCGCCAGTCTATTTGACTCCATCTTCATCCACTGGGGAATGAGCCATTCCAAGGGCGACTACGTCGGTGCCTCAACCATCTTCAAACGGAATGGCACCGATCACATCAATCAGATGAGTTTTGCCAATGAGTGCGGCCTCTTCGACCGCGATGGTTCCAGAGGTGTCTCTGCAGAACACACCGGTATCGTTCACGGAGATAAGGTCCCTGCGGCGATCGAAGAATACGGCTGCCGGACCGAGCCCCAGAAGTTCACGAAGCTGACCTTCAATGAGACTGCTGAGCCGATGAGCAACATCGCAGCGGATGAGATTCGTCTGGACTTCTCCAGCAAAACCGACTGGGAGACTTCCGTCTGGACCTATGATAAGGAAGACCAACAGTACCACACCGATAACTTCAAGAACAACCTCAAGCGGGACAATCTGCTGGTTCTGTTCGACAAGACAGAGTACATCACCAAAGAGAACTATGAGGGTCCCGGCAGCACGGGCAGCGTCACCTACTGTAACTATGACGTGGGCGGCGGCGAAGGCAAGCTGTTCAGCCAGGGCACCGTCAAGAACATCGAATGGAAGGCAAAGAACCAAAAGCTCTATCTGATCGATGCCGACGCGACCAAGGCCGCGCAGGATAAAGCCAGAGAGAAGGCCACCGAAGAGGGCAAGACCCAGGAAGAGATCGATGCGGCTGTCAAAGCTGCCGTTGTCTACGCGAACCTCAACCCGGGCAAGACCTGGGTCGGATGGGCTTCCAGCAACAACGGCGGAAATCTGGAGATCTCCCCGAACGAGCCGATTCAGGATGAATCGACCGATGCGGAAGGCGCAGATGATACCGAGAGCACAGAAGAAGACAGCGAAACGACCGAAGAATAGCAGCTGACTGGCGGGGCAGCGCCGCCAGCCGGCTGCTTAAAAAACCTGTTCCTTAAAGGCAAAGCATTTCGTTCATTTGCTTTTGTAACCCTCTTCAGTGAGGCGCTTTGCCAGAATTCCCTGCTAATAAGTAACTTTATCAAACGACCTCGTTATTTTTTGATACATTTTGAACGAAAAAGAGCCAAATAGAAATCGATCCTGCAAAATGCCTGTTGTATATAGCTGGACAATGTAATTGTGACAGACTCTAACCCGGATTTCCATTTCTTGGCCGAGTGACGGGCGATGAAAAGAAACTGTTTGATAAATAGATGTTTTTATCGGGATTTGTATCAATCATTGGGCCCGTGGCTTGATAAAACATGGGGAAAATCGCATTTTGTATCAATCAATATACTGCGGCGTTTTCTGATTGCAAGCTTCTCATGTTACCCTCCACAATCTCTTTTACAAAGCAGTCACAGGCGAAGCGAACGAAGAGAATAGAAAAACTCCACCGACTGTTTGAGGGGCAAAGCCCCGAGTTTCGGTGGAGTTCTATTCTCTGTGAGTAAGCCG
>JAZNNY010000081.1:0-6692 GCA_045580505.1 Lentihominibacter sp. | reverse complement strand
GTGGTATCCGTCCAGTCAGATCTGCTCGAGCTGCGGAAGCCTGCATCCGGAAGTAAAAGACCTGAGCATGAGGGAATGGTTCTGCGATCACTGCCTGCAGTACCATGACCGCGATATCAATGCGGCAAGGAATATCCGGGAAGAAGGCCGAATGATCCTGAGAGAGAGGAATGCACGGATCAGTGCGTGAATCGACATATGAGAGAACCGCCGGGCAGGCGGGGATAGCCTGTGGATACTTGATCCGATAGGACCATTGAGCAGGAAGCCCCCACTTCTATAAGTGGTGGGAGCATGTCACTATTTCTGGACATGATGACAGAAAAAAGGGGAATATTAAAAAATCTCGGACCCCGAGGCAGCCCCAACTCTGTAACACGCACCGCAAGAAAAAACGGACCCGGAAATTTCTGGGTCCGTTCTCAAATATCGTGTTTCTTAAATGGTGATCTTACTCGTGTTCTTCCAGATGCCCATCTTCTCTGCATCCTTGATCAGCTGGTCGCGGAACTCGGGATGCGCGATGTTGATCAGCAGCTCTGCTCTCTCCCAGGTGTTCTTACCCTTGAGGTTGGCGATGCCGTATTCGGTAACGACGAAGTTGGTAGCCGTTCTCGGCGTGGTGACGATGCTTCCCTCGGTGAGCATCGGCTTGATCAGGGATTCCCTGGTGCCGTCCTTCTTGACTCTGGTCGATGGAGTGCAGAGGAAGCTCTTGCCGCCCTTGGATGCGTAGGCTCCCAGAACGAAGTCGAGCTGTCCGCCGGTACCGCTGACCTGCTGGGTTCCTGCCGACTCGGAGCATACCTGCCCGTACAGGTCGACCTGGATACAGCTGTTAACGGAAATGAAGTTGTCGATCTTGGCGACCGTCGCGATGTTGTTGACGTAATCGACCGGGGCGCTGCAGCAGATCGGGTTGTCATCGATGAAGTCGTAGAGCCGCTTGGTTCCGCCGGCAAATGTATAGACGGCTTTGCCCTTATCGACCGGCTTGTTTCCTGTCAGCTTGCCCGCCTCGAACAGGTCGACATAAGCGTCGACGAACATCTCGGTATGCGCGTTGATATTTCTGACATCAGAGTCCGCAAGCATGCTCCCGATGCAGCCCGGCAGTGCGCCGATTCCCAGCTGCAGGGTGCTGTGGGACTGGATCTGCGATACGACGTACTCCGCGATGTATCTGTCGACCTTCGTCGGTGGCTTGTTGAACAGCTCGTCCATCGGAGAGTTGGATCCCTCTACAACGTAGTCGATGCCGTACAGGTTCAGCTGGGTCTGGTGGCCGTGCGCGATCGGCATATTCTCGTTGACTTCAACGATGACCTTCTTCGCGCTCTTGATGACGCCCCAGATATCCGCGACCTGCGGTCCGATGTTGAAGTTGCCGTGCTCGTCCATCGGAGCGACCTGGAAGAAGGCGATGTCGACGCCGCTGTCATTGTGCTGCCAGTAGACCGGCAGTTCATTGAACATCATCGGGATGTACCAGCAGCGGCCGGCCTTACTCATCTCCCTGTCGAAAGAACTGAAGTGCGCCGATGCGAACCGCACCTGCTCGTTGCTCTCCGTTGCCAGATATGTTTCAAACGGGGTGCTTCTGACGCCGACGGTGCTGACGATCTCTACATTCCACAGTTCGTCCGCCCGCTTTGCCAGAGCCTTGTCGATGTCTTTAACGGTTCCAAGTCCCAGTCCGAAGTGGATTCGGCTGTTATTGTGGACCATATCGGCGGCTTCTTCCGCCGTGATCAGCTTCTCTCTGTATCTCTCGTATAGTTGTGAAGTTTTATACATCTCTCTTCCTCCGTACTCGACTGGAAATGATATCATTCTTATTTTACGCCCCCGCTACATGATTGTAAATAAAAAGTTGTTATAATTTTAACATTGTGTAATAATGGATACAGGAAAGAAAGCGAGGATCTTATGGACTACATTATATATATTATCCGCCATGGCCAGACCGACCTGAATAAGAAGCGCGTCCTGCAGGGGCGCAGCGACTATCCTCTGAACGAAGACGGTATCGCCCAGGCGGAGGAAGCACGGGACGTTTTTCGCGCGGCCGGCATCAGCTTTGACCGGATCTGGTCAAGTCCTCTGCAGAGGGCTGTGCAGACGGCCGTCATCGCAGCCGGCGGGTCTCTTCCGCAGGAGGACGGCGGAGAAACTGCGTCGCAGGTCCCCATCGAGACCGACGAGCGGCTCCTCGAGATGGACTACGGCCCCTATGAAGGGACCTCTCTTCTCGATCCTTCGCCGGAGATCATGGAATTCTTCAGCGACTTCACCCGCAATCCTGCGCCGGAGGGCATGGAGCCTCTGGACGTTATCGTGCAAAGGCTGGGCTCCTTTCTGGAAGACCTGCGCGCCGAGGCATGCAGTGAAGAAACTGCCGCCGAAGCGGAAACTTCCGCAGAGCCCCTGTCCATCCTGATCTCCACACATGCCATCGCCATGAAGGGTGCCCTTGAGTACCTGAGTCCGGATTCCGGCGGCAGCTACTGGGCAAAGCACATCGCCAACTGCGAGGTATACGTGAGCCGGCTGAAGGACGGACGCTTCAGCGTGCCGGAGCCGATGGCGGCCGAGGAGCAGGAATAATCCGTCTCCTGCGAAAGTTCCGCAGAAAAGCCCACAAAAAAGCCCCATGCGAAAACCGCGTGGGGCTCTGTTTCTGATTTCATTGCATCTTAATCTTCCCAGCTTGGATTCTCTTCCTCCGCCAGTTCCGGATGCTCTGCAATGATTCCGCTCTCGATCAGTTTGATCAGTTCAAGAATGGAGCGGAACCGAATCGTTTTATTCTGTTCGGCCCAGGTGACGCGGCCCTGCCAGGTACCGCCCTGCCTTTGCTGGACTCTTATGATGAAGGTCCCGAGATCGCCGTGCTGTGTCAATAAATCTTTATCCGACATGATCCTCTTGTTCTCCTTTTTCCCGTAATATGGTGCCGTACCGTCCTCGCTGAAGCTTCTGTCCCTCAGCCCCGGCCTCGGAAACTGTAAGTCATTGAACAGTTTCTCCATGATCTCCGTCATCTCGAGAAACGATTCTACCCTGATCGGTCCGTCATGATACCCATGATAGAGCCGCCCCTGAAATAGCCCATGCTGCGGCGTGCTGTCGGCGCATAGGATGACGCCGTTTGGAACGCCGATGTATAATCCGTTACTGCTCATAGGAATTTGCCCTCCACGCCGCTGACATGGAATTTAAGTCCGGTGCGCTGACCTTCCGTACGGAAATTCCTGTTGATTCTATCCTCTACGATGCTGCAGTCCTCTCTGGTCGTGTTGATCAGAAGCACCAGGTACTGCGACTTACTGTACCTGCAGACCGCATCACTGTTACGTACCGATTTGCGGATGGCCTCCGCCAGCCTCTCGCTCAGCCGGTTCAGTACCGCGCCGTCCCTCATGGGAAGGCCCTTCCCGTTGACGACTGTACAGACCATCAGGTAGACCGACTGCCCGCCTCTCGGAATCATCCGTTCCATGATCTGGTAAATCCCCTGAAAGAGCGGCAGACTGCAGAGGTACCCACCCTGCGTCGGTTCTTCTTCACCGGCTTCGAGCATGGCCTGGATCTCATCGATCATCGCATAGTCATTCTGCATCTGAGAGGCGATCTGGTCCAGCACATTCATTCCTGCAAAGGCAGGCTTCACGCCCAGTTCATCCATGTACAGGTCGACCGTCTGCTCGTAGATGACCATGGCCTGTTCATATTGCTTCTGTCCGAGCAATGCTTCCACGATGACCGTTTCCCAGTCGGAAAGGGGCAGCACTCCGGCGGCGTACCTTCCGATCTTCTCCATGGCCCGGAAATCGCCTGTCTCCCTGTAGTGGTCCGTCAGCACGTCCATGCACTGGCAGAACAGCGCCCGGTACCGACGCTCCTCCTGCATGACCCACACATGTCTGGTCTGATCCGGCAGGAATTCTCCCCGGTACCCATAGACAGCCTTCTGATACAGTTCGATCTGCTCCTGTGGATTCTCTTCCTCCTTCGCTTTCACTGCGAGGGCTTCAAACTGACGCGCGTCCTCAATCACAGGGATTTCCTTCGTCCAGCCGTAGATTCCATCGTGGAACTCAATGCAGCCGCCCGGGAGCCCTGCCTTCTCCAGCTTCTTCTTCGCATTATAAATGACGCTGCGCAGCATGTTGTGCGGATCCAAAGAACTGCTGTCTTCGAACAGCATCTCTTCCAGCCTTCCGCGCTCCACACCCGTATCGCTATAATGGAGAAGAATCCCCATCAATCTGGTGAACTGGGAGTCCCTAGAACCACCGCTGATCTGGCTGCCCTGCCAGGTGATCGCGAAATCGCCCAGCATCCTGACGGCCAGTGCGTCCCTGTTATCCATTATGTGCCCCTTCCTGTGCCTGATCTGCACATTGTCAGAATACCACAGAAACTACTCCGGTGACAATGGTCGGGACTCTTTTGGCCTATATTTTTTGCTAGTTTGATTATAGTCCGCGTCCCGTCAACAAAGCAGTCAAATCCCCTGCAAATGCGGTCAGTAGATGACGACCTTTGTTCCGGAGCGAATGTGTTTGTAGATCCATTTGGCATGGTTCAGTGCAAGTCTTACGCAGCCGTGCGACGCGTTGATCCCCAGCCGTCCGTCCACAACATGAACCGGGCTTGAAGACCGGTCATAGATGACGCTGTGGAAGAGATAGTTGCCGCAGAACTGGGTGTAGTACCAGCAGCGCTGATTCGTGCCTGTATTGAAATAGGCTCCTTTTATGCCGACTGTAAAGTTCCCTCTGATGGTCGGAGTGGACGGCGCGCCCGTTGTGCACCGGTAGGTGCGGATCCGCTTCCATTTATTCTTTTTGCCTTTGTAGATCCGGACCTTATGTTCTGAGACTTTCAGAACGATCAGATTCTTGGTTCTGCTGGAATAGCCCTGGGCCCTCTTATCGATATTGTCGCCGATCCGGAAAGTCCTTTGGCCGTCCTTTTTAGAGAAGACATACCAGGTCCTCTTCACTTTTTTTGTACCCTTCAGCCGGATGCCCTTCTTGAAGTAATATTTTTTCCAAAACCGCTTATACCAGCCGGTGTATTTTTTCCCTTTGCCGGACTTACTGAAGTAGTAGAGCGTGCCGGATTTGCCGACCTTCTTAATGGCCTTGCCCTCCGTCTTGCTGCCCTTATCAAACTTGACGATAAAGTAACGGTCCTTCTGGCATTCCGAAGCCTTCTGTCCCGCCAGGTTATACCTGTAGCAGCGCATGACCCCGTTATTCACCTCAACGCGGTACACGCCGCGGTACTTGACCGGCTCAGTCTGCTCAGCCGGCGGCGTCTGCTGCGAGGGATCGGCCGGAGTCTTCTCCGTTGCCTGCGCAGCGATCGGCATAGCCATGATCATGATCAGGGCGGCAGCCAATGCACAGATCACCATCATCCGTCCGTACTTCTTCTGTCTCTTCATGGGTGCATTCCTCTCTTCTATCTACGGCACTCTCGTCTGTCTTATTATACCATAGCCGGGCGGCACCGGCAGGTTTCCTGAGCAAAAAAGATAACGACCGCTTTCGCAAACCCTGCAACGCGGTCGTTATCCTTCATTTGGTTCTTTGAGCACTGTTGGTGTTCTCACCTCTTTCTTACGAACATCCCCTCCATCGTTGTCCTGAGACTCTCTGTCCCGTTCTCCCGCCTATCGTACTTCGCGTTTCTCCCGCCTTGACACTTCATCCGTCGTTCGGGCTTCCTGCAGGTTCTTCCGGTCCTGAGCCACTCCGTCTCCTGTCGGTTCGTTCTTTATTGTGGCTTTATTATAGCAGAGCAGCGAAACATTTGCAAGAGTTTTCGGAAAATTTATTCTATTTATTTTTCCCGGGACTTGTGTTACAATGTGTTCGCAGGTTCCATTAGCTCAGCTGGGAGAGCGATTGGGTCACAACCAATAGGTCGGCGGTTCGAGCCCGTCATGGAACACCAATCACATTTTGGGCCCTGGATCGATGGGATCTCAGGGCCCTGCTTATATGACCAAGGGAGAACGACATGCTGCAGAACAGAGCCGACATCAACAAATACGCCTTTATCGTCATGTGGCCCGGACTGAACCCGGATAACTACCGGGTCGATTTTCAAGGCAAGGACCTGACCAGCTACATCGGCGTCAGCGACCTGGACCAGGCCGAAGCGCTCGTCCGCACGCTGACCGCTGCCGGATACAGCGCTTTCAACCTCTGCGGCGCTTTCGATCAGGAGAAGGCGGAGCGCCTCGCGCGGGCCGCGGGACCCGGCACCAGCTTCGAATACGTCATCTTTCCGGGCGATGAGCCGCGCAAGCGGGCTGCCGTCGACATCACGAAGGGACTCGGCATCATCATCTACGATGACGGAATCGGTCAGATCCGGCCGTTTGAGCTGACCGGCGCACTGAATTCCAGCATCCGCTTTGTCGACAGCGTCGTCATGGCGCGGGCTGCGGCAGGCGATCTGATCCGCCAGGGCTGTTCGGTGATCGAACTTTGCAGCTGGTTCAACGAAGAACGGACCGGCGCGCTGATCCATTCGCTGCACTGCGAAACGCCGATCGGGACGGCAGGGATGCGCGTAGTGAATGGCTGAGGCAAGATAGATAAGACAGGGATAAGACAGGGGACGGGTCTGCGTCTTACCGAACGGAAGGCGGGGGAACGACCCCTTGCCTA
>JAZNNY010000080.1:0-4208 GCA_045580505.1 Lentihominibacter sp. | reverse complement strand
CACTATTCTATATGGAGACGGAAAACAATATTATGTCAAATAAAATTGCAATGGGATTCCACACCTGCGTGGACTATGAACTGATCTGGGATACTGAGGTAGTAGAGAGTCTGATCGAGAAATTCGCGATCCGTGAGGACGAACTTCTCCTGGATGCACCTGTGCACACAGAGCGAGACGCCTGGATCTTCTGCCTGGCCCACCTGCGTGCCGGCATAGGCGGAGAGATCGTGCCGGATGACGCGCAGTCGGTCATCGACTTCGCCGAACACTTCGAACGCAAGGAGACGCTGGGCGGCACCGCTACGAGGGCGGCCATCGTACTGGACAAACTGGGTTATGACACCTACCTGCAGACCAGCTGCTGGAACCAGCATGTGGAGAACCTGCTTCCTGACCATATCACGGCCGTGCCCGGTGCAGAAGATGACGGTAAAATCTATCCTCACGTTGTTCTTCAGTGCGGCAAGGGTGTCAGGATCCACGCGGGTGATATTGATTTCGTGACGCCCAGAGAGAACCGGATGATGATCTCAAGGGATGAGACCAGCCTTGATATGCCTGTTGTACCGGAGGCCTTCGGCCCCGTCATCGAAGATGCGGATGTCTTCCTGCTCGGCTGCTTCAGCGAGATCCTGGAGCGGAAGATCCTCGACAGGGTCATCAGCAGGACAGAGGAACTTCTGAAGCACCTGCCGAAGAAGGCAGTGGTCATCTGTGAAGACGGATGCTACGTGATCAAGGCCTTCCGCTACGCTGTGCATGAGCATTTAAGACAGTACTTTGACGTGCTCAGCATGAACGAGGACGAGATGCAGGAGTACATCGGCCGGTCGATCGATATCCTGGATGTGAAGGCCGTCAGCGCAGCGGTAAAGAGCGTCTATGAATCGATCGGACTCGATCATATCATCATCCATTCCGCCAAGTGGGCGCTTGCCTATGGCAAGCATCCGGAAAAACTCAAGGATGCGCTCATCGGCGGGGCGACGATGGCATCGACCCGGTTCCGGCTCGGGGATGATATCACAAGAGAACACTACGAAGAGACGGCGAACCTTCCGAATCGGGCGGACAGCGAGGTCTTCTGCGAAGCCATCCGGGAGGTCCTGGGTGACAGGATCTGCATCATTCCGAGCAAGGACATGACCCATGTGGAGCACCCGGCAGTCGTTGGCCTGGGCGATTCCTTCATCGGCGGATGTCTTCCGGGACTGGTTGGATTAAAGGATTCCGAGGAAGAATAACAGAGAAGAACAGAGAAGAACAGAGAAGAACTGAGAAGAAGAGTAACAGAGAAGAGGAGAATATGTACGAGAAAACAGGAAACATCATTCAGTTAGCAAGAGAATGCAACACGTCCGCGATCGCCTTCATCTGCCAGGATTACGTGATGGCGCGCACGGTCGTCTACGCGGCAGAGGCCACGAACACACCGGCCATCGTCATGCTGTATCCGGAACACGTCACGATCCAGAAGACGACGGGATTCCAGGCTTACGCAGCGATGGTGAAGGAACTGGCAAACGAAGTGAAGGTGCCGATCGGCCTGCACTGTGACCACGATTATACCTACGATGCAATCATTCATACCATCGAGAGCGGATTTGAATCCGTCATGATGGATGGATCCATGAATGATCTGGATACAAACATCGCCCTGACGAAGAAGGTCGTGGACAAGGCGCACGAAATGGGCGCGATCGTAGAGGGTGAGATCGGGCACGTCGGCGTTGCGGCGGATTCCGACAACCACAATGAAGACCTCTTCACCAAGCCGGACGCAGCCGAAAAGTTCTGCGAGCAGGCCGGCGTCGATACGCTGGCGGTTTCCATCGGCAACGCGCACGGAGAATATAAGGAGACGCCGCACTTGGACATCCAGCGCCTGGAGGACATCCGGAACGCGACCGATGTTCCGCTCGTACTGCACGGCGGCAGCGGCATTCCTGACGACCAGCTTCTGGTTGCCTTCTCCAAGGGAATCAACAAATTCAATCTGGGAACGGAATTCCTGAAGAATTACTTTAAGGCAGTCACGGACTTCACAAACGAGTTTGCCGATGTCGCGGATCCGGTTAAGATCATCAATATGCCGGAATACGTGCAGGCCAAACTGCAGCCGTATGTAGAAGGCAGACTGAAGACACTGTGCCGGTTCTGATCCGGTACCATTAAGAGCGGGGGATAGAACGATGATCGAGATCATGGCACTGGGAGAGGTCCTGATCGACCTGACCCAGACAGGAACGGATGAAAAGGGAATTCCGCAGTTCGCTGCCTTCCCGGGAGGGGCGCCGGCCAATGTTGCCGTTGCAGCATCCCGGCTGGGCGCGAAGAGCGGGTTTACAGGCAAGGTCGGCAAGGACAGCTTCGGCGGTTTCCTGCGGCAGACTCTGGAGAAGGAACAGGTGGATACCGCCGGTCTCTTCGAAACGGAAGAGAGCCCGACGACGCTGGCCATCGTCAGCGTGGATGATGCCGGCGAGCGCAGCTTTGCCTTCTACCGTCAGCCCGGTGCGGACACCCGGCTGATGACGGGAGAGGCGATCCGGGCCATCGATGGCGCCTGTCCGCAGGTTCTCCATTTCGGATCCCTGTCGTTTACGAGTGAACCCTCCCGCACGGCGGCGCTGGAGGCGGTTTCCCACGCCCGGAACAAGGGCATCCTGATCAGTTATGATCCGAATTACCGCCCGGCCCTGTGGGGCAGTGAGGCGGATGCGATCCGTTGGATGAAAGAGCCGATGCAGCAGGTCGATGTTCTGAAGGTTTCGGACGAGGAACTCGTCATGCTTGCAGGGACCGATGATCTGGAGAAGGGCAGCGGGATTCTCGCGGAATATGGAATTCCTCTGGTTCTCGTGACGCTCGGAAGCGAAGGCGTCTATTATCGGCTGACCGGCGAGCAGGGCTGCTGCTGCGGTCTGATTCCGGGTGAAAAGGTCAAAGTCGCCGATACCAACGGAGCGGGAGATACTTTCCTCGGCGCTATGCTGGCGCAGATCGTGTGCAAGGCATCCGGCGGGGAAGCCGCGGGCGCCGAAGCATCCGGCGGGGAAACTCAGGGCCTCTCCGCTAAAGAGGAGCTGGCTCAGCTGACGGAAGCGGAGCTGCAGGATTTCCTGCGCTACGCGAACCGGGCGGCGGCGAAGACCTGTTCCAGAGCCGGCGCGATTCCCGCCATGCCGACGAAGGAAGAGATGGAGTAGGGACGGGAGGCCTGCTTTTGTATGATCACGACATCCCTGATTTTCACATGTATTGTGCTCCTGGCAGCAGGAGCACTTTTCGCATGGTTCGCATCGGCGGATGAATTCGACGGCCTCTGGGTCAGCATCGGCGTGATGGAAGGAGAACGGCTTGTGGTATTTCCGCCGGGAACTCTGCCGCATACGCTGCGCTTTGGCGAGGACGGGGTTGCGTATTTTATCGGGGGAGAGCAGATGCCGGTCGTCCGAAAAGGCCGGAAACTTCAAGTGGAGCTTGCAGCCCAGATTTGCATCGACTACAGGCTTGAAATCAAAGAAGGCAGACTGATCATGACCGATCCGCACGGCATGAAGACGGTATTTGAGAGGGTGGAGGAAGACATTGAACGATGACGCGCTTTTGATCGCGCAGCTGGAGGATAAGGCAGCGCAGGCGGAGGACAGATACATGGTCACCGCGGGAGTGTTTCTGGATGCGCACCAGCGGAAGGTGGCGGAAGACTTTTGCCGCAGCCGCAGGGCGGGCGTCCGGCCTCTCTTCTACGGAGGGTATGAAGATGCGGAGCGCTGCATGCCGGTCTTCCTGCCGGACTATGCGACCGAGGAAGATGCGCGCGACCTGGTTCGCGTGATCCGCGTCACTGCGCCGAAAGGCGGCCGCCGTCTGACCCACCGCGACTACCTGGGATCGCTCCTTTCCCTTGGGATCGACCGGGAGGTGACCGGGGACATTCTGGTCCGGGGTGAGGATTCTGCGCTCGGTCCCGGAGCCGACATCATCGTGCTCACCAGAGTGGCTGACTTCATCGAGCTGAACTATGCAAAGGCAGGCCACACCAGTTTGGCGGTGCAGGTGCTCCCGATCACGGACCTGCACATCGAAGCATCGGGCTCACTCATGCGCAGCGATACAGTCGCATCCCTGCGCCTTGACAGCATTACCGCCTCCGCCTTCCGCATGTCCCGCGCCAAGGCCGCCGAGGCCATCCATCGCGG
>JAZNNY010000079.1:0-19741 GCA_045580505.1 Lentihominibacter sp. | reverse complement strand
TGGTTGCCTGCCTGCTGGTGGTGCGCCACGATCCACCGCCGGACCGGGATTTTCTGATCGTGCTCGGCTGCGGGCTGCGGGCGGATGGGACGCCGACGCCGCTGCTGCGGGGCAGGCTCGATCGGGCGTTTTCCTTCTGGCAGATGCAGCATGCAAAAGCAGGCTCCACCCCGGTGTTCATTACCTCCGGAGGGCAGGGCGCAGATGAGGCAGTGCCGGAGAGCACGGCCATGAAACACTACCTGTTGGATCGCGGCGTTCCGGAAGACCAGATCATCGAAGAGAATCAATCGACCAGCACGTTTGAAAATATGAAGTTTTCCAAGGCGAAGATTGAAGAGGCCTGGGGCGGGAACGGACAGCCCCGCATCGGCTTCTCGACTACCAACTACCACGAGTTCCGGTCCGGCATCTATGCGCGACGGGTCAAGATGCGGGCGGAGGGAATCTCCGCGCCGACCAAGTGGTACTTCTGGCCGAACGCCTGGGTCCGGGAGTTCGTAGGGATCGTGACCGAGCACAGAGGGAAACAGGCGCTGGTGCTGGGCGGGATGATCTGCTTTTATGTGGTGATGAGCCTGGTGGCGTATTGAAAACAGGTTAAAAAGAGGTATACTATGATTAAGAAATCTAAGATATTGAGCCTGCTACTTGTGGCCATTTGCTTTACTTTGATAGGGTGCGGTGCGGAAGATCAGGCAGCCCAGACGGAGCAGGTTTCCTATGAGTCCGCGACTGTCAGCTATCTGGGGCCGGAAGGAACCTATACCCAGGAGGCGTGCGGCGTGTTCTTCGAGGGACAGGGGAAGTATGTTCCGTATGAGACGGCGGAAGCTGCAGCCGAGGCGATGGCCGGCGGGAAGACCGACTATGCGGTGATCCCCCAGGAGAATACCATCGGCGGCGCGGTGCTCGACAATGTGGATACCCTGATCGCCGAGACCGGCGTATCCGTGGTCGGCGAGGTGGAACTGCCCATCCAGCAAAACCTGCTGGCCTTGCCGGAGGCTTCACTTGAGGATATCAAGAAGGTCTATTCCCATCCCCAGGGCCTGACCCAGGGAAGCGCCTGGCTGAAGGAGCATCTGCCGGATGCGGAATTGATCGAGGTGACGAGCACGGCAGAGGGCGCTAAGAAGGTTGCAGAGGGCGGAGATAAGTCCTGCGCTTCCATCGGATCGGCTGCCTGTGAAGATGTATACGGCCTCGTGACGCTGGCGCCCGGGATTCAGGAAAACGACAGCAATGTCACGCGCTTTTATATTCTCTCAAAGGAGGAGGCGAAGAAGGATGCCGGGTCCAGGCTCGCCTTCATCGCATCGGGCAGCGCGGAAGACCTGCCGCTTCTGATGGAGAAGATCGAGGAGCAGGAGATGGACCTGGTCACCATCCACGACCGGCCGCAGAAGACGACGCTCGGCCAGTACATCTACCTGATCGAATGTGAGGGCTGCAGCTACGAAGAATATGAGAAACTGACGGAGGACGGAACGTTTGAGTTCCGCTATCTGGGGAGTTTTGAGGTAAAATAGGTATGGGAAGATTCTCGGAAATCGAAGGGCTCGATCCAGGTAGGACGGCGATGCTGATCATCGATATGCAGCGGGCGTTTGTGGATCCCGGCGCTGCGCTCTGCATCAAAGGGGCAGCGGCCACGGTTCCAGCCTGCGCGGCAGTGCTGGAGGAGGCCAGGCGGCTCGGAATCAGGGTCATCTGGGTCAAGCGGGAATACAAGGCGGACGGCAGCGATATGGAGATTCCGAGAAGAAAGATGCTGGAGGAGCAGGGCGTGACCGGCGTGTTGGCCCCGGGTTCTGTAGGCATCAACAGCGTAGAGGAACCGGAGGGGCTGGTCAGAATGCCGGGCGAGACGGTTGTGATCAAACCCAGGTGGAGCGCTTTCTTTAAGACCAGACTCGATGAGATGCTCCGGGAGCACGGAACAGAAAACGTCATTCTGGCAGGGACGACCACGCCGAACTGCATACGGACGACCTGCTACGATGCCATCGCGCTGGATTACCGGACCTTTGTGCTGGCGGACTGCACCTCATCGCAGAGCGAGGAGATCCAGCAGGCCAACCTTGCGGATATGAAGAGGGCCGGGGCGGAGATACTATGCAGCTGATCATACATGTGGACATGGATGCCTTCTATGCGTCCGTCGAGATGAGAGATGATCCGTCCCTCGTGGGAAAGCCCCTGATCATCGGGGCACTTCCCAAAGAGCGCGGGGTGGTGGCGACGGCGAACTACGAGGCGAGAAAATACGGCGTGCATTCCGGGATGAACATCAAGGAGGCCTACTACCTCTGTCCGCAGGGGATCTACCGGCATCCGGATTTTGATAAGTACCGGGCCGTCTCCGCAAGGCTGCATGAGATCTGGAACAGTTACGCCTCGGCGGCGGAGTACATCGCCCTGGACGAGGCCTACCTGGATGTGACAGAGCAGGCAAAGGACCTTGCGGGAGCACGCAGGATCGGGCACCTGATTAAACAGAGAACGCGGGAGGAGCTCAGGCTCAGCTGCTCGGTGGGCGTCGGCTATTCGAAGACGGCGGCCAAGACGGCGAGCGAGGAGAAGAAGCCGAACGGCTACTTCGAGATCCCGACGGCGGAGGATTTCGTCAATCTGATCACGGACAGGGACGTCCGGGTCCTGTATACGGTCGGGGCTAAGACGGCTGAGAAACTGAACCGGATGGGCATCTACAAGGTGCGGGATATCCGGGAGAGGAAGGAAGACGTGATCCGCCAGCTGGGGAAGCAAGGCGCCTGGATCACGCAGCTCGCCTTCGGAATCGATGAGAGGAAGGTCACCCCTTACCGGCCGGAGGACGCCAAGTCGGTCAGCCGGGAGATTACCTTCCAGGAGGACGTGGACGACTTCGGATTTTTGGAGGATGTCCTGCTTTTGCTGGCCTTATGTGTGGAGCACCGGGCGCAGAGGACCGGCCTGCACGCGGGCGGGGTGACCCTGAAACTGACCTACGCGGATATGAAGAACATCACAAGGTCGAGGCTGGTGGCGGGTGCCGATTCGCCGGCGGTGATCTGGCAGGAGACGGCAGACCTGCTGCGGCAGGTGGAGCATCGGCCGGTGCGCCTGATCGGGGCCGGGATATACCACATGTCGGGAGAAGAGGGCTGGCAGATGAGCATCGAGGACCTGCTGGACGACGCCATGGTCAGCAGAAGTCAGGTGATCGAGGAGGGGCTGGAGCACCTCTGGGAGCGCTACCACCTGGACTTTGCCGGAAACCTTGAGAAACTGTATAAAAATGACGTCCTGCACAGGACGGTGGAGTATATGAGGAAGCATAAAGATGACTGAGAAGGAAGTGACTGAAATGACGATTCTTGGTAGAGTGAAACGCATTCCCTGGTGGGGATGGCTGCTGGGCATTGCCTTTTTCGCCCTGCAGCGGCAGCTGTACATGTGGGGTATGAACCTGAGCCATGTGCTCGGAACGGCGGATCACGCACTGCTGCTGAAGATACCGGTGATCGATGACCTGTTCCCGCTGGTGCCGATCTTCGTCATCGTCTACGTCTACTCCTTCATCTTCTGGATCATGGCGCCGGCGGTCGTAGCGGCAACGCCCAGGAGGAACTTCGTCAACTATGTGATCGGGTTCACCATAGCCCAGCTGATCGGCTTTGTGTTTTTTTGCCTGGTCCCGACTTACATGGACCGGGTCGCAGAAGGGATACTAGTTGCAACCAGCGAGCTCGGCATCTTCAACCAGCTGATGCACAGCGTGTACATGGCGGATGGCGGCGAGATGGCGTATAACCTGGCGCCTTCCTACCACTGCATGCTCAGCACCTACGCCTATCTGGGCATCAGAAAGCAGGAGAGCATCTCGAAGGGATTTAGGATTTACACATTTATCGTGGCCGCGCTGATCTGCCTTTCTACGCTGCTCTGCAAGCAGCACTACATCATCGATGTGGTCATGGGCGTCGGGATCGCCGTTGTGTGCTACGCGATTTTCCAGAAGCTGGACCCGGGCAAGCGGTTCGCACAGGAGAGGAACTGACATGATCCATAAACTCAGGCGAAAAAGCAGGGATCCCTCGGTGAACCCTTATATGCGGATGATCGACCCGGACCTGGGCATGCCGGACATCTTTTACATGATGGACGAGGTGGGAAGGACGCAGATCCTGCGGAAGTTCCAGACCTGCCGGGATCAGATCGGCATGTTCGATTACTGCGGGACCTATGAGATCCTGTATAAAACGGAGCGGCACAGGCGCTTCTGCCTGGTGATGCACCGGGTCAGAGACGAGTGGCGCGTGGCGGAACCGCACCGGATCGAGAGCGAGGAAGAGTATAAGAAGATCATCGTCGCCGAGTACTATCCCGGGGTGATGAGCCGGATCTATCTGAAAGGCCTGCCGGAGCAGGTCGTGCAGGAGATCACGGATGATTTTGTCCGGCGTATGCTGAAGAGGAAGAAGAGAAAGAGACTGGAGTAAAGGAGATATTTGCAATGAGTCCAATGGTCAAAACCGGAATTCTGTTTGTGCTTGCGTTTGCCTTAGGCAGCATCATACTCGGATTTATCAAGGGAGCGATCCAGCAGAGAAAGATCAATAAGGAGACCAGGAAGGAGACCGAGGCTGCCCGCCGCGAAGAGGAGCGGGTGAGGGCCGAGGAGGAAGCCCGGCAGAAGGAACTGGAGCTCGCCAAACAGAAGAAGATCGAGAAGAAGCAGGAACTGAAACGGCAGAGAGAGGCCGAGGCGAAAAAGCCGAAGATCAAACGGCTGGGGGATGATTAAGGGTAAAACTTGCTTTTTTTGGCGACTTCATTTACAATATCTGTAAGTCAATGTAAGTTGAGAGGAATGGAGAATTATGAGTAATTGTTTATGTCTGTATTATACCAGGACGCAGACGACGAAGATCGTGATGGAGCAGATCGCCGCAGATCTTGGGGCGGAACTGGTCGAGTACACCGATGGGAAGGACCGGAGCGGACGCAAGGGGTATCTGAGCTGCTGCAGGGACACCTACCGGAAGGAACCGCCGGAAGTCCTGCCTTTTGAAACAGAGAAGCCGCTCTCGGAGTATGAGACGGTGATCATCGGTCTGCCGATCTGGGCGGAGAAATGCTGCTGCGTGACACGGGGGCTGCTGAAACAGCACGGCCACGAGTTTCAGGGGGATGTTTACTTCGTGGTGACGCACGCGTCCAAGAAGGTCTATGAGAACGCGATCAGCGAGCTCGATGAGTATCTGAATGAGCCGCAGGAAGGTCACCTGTCCGTCAGTACGAAGGCAGGCAATCTGGCCGGAGCGGTGCGGCGGTTCGAGGAAGAGGCACTGGGCCTGAAGATCGAAGCCGAATAAGGGGAAATCCAATGAAAAAAGTTGTCATATTCGGAGGAGGCACGGGAATCTCCTGCCTGCTCGAGGGAATGAAGCTGTTTCCGGTGGATGTGACTGCGGTGATCGCGGTCAGCGATGACGGCAGCAGTACCGGGGTCCTGAAAGAGGAACTGGACATTCCGGCCGTGGGGGACCTGGGCAAGGTCCTGCTTTCCATGGCCAATGTGGATGAAGATTTCGTGCGCCTGCTGCGCTACCGGTTCAGCAGGGGCGGGACACTCTACAACCATCCCGTACGAAATGTCATGCTGGCGGCGCTGATCGATCTGAAGGGGAGCCTGACGGAGGCCTGTAAGTACATGAGCCAGATGCTGCAGGTCAAGGGCACGGTCCTTCCGCTCACCGAGGAGAAGGTGGAGCTGATCGGACACGGGGCGAAAGGTGAATTCTTCGGGGAGAGCGCGGTCGGAAAGCACATCAGCGAAATCGAATATCTGACCTACGACCATCCCATCACCATTACGCCGGAGATCGAAGGCAAGGTGGCAGAAGCGGACCTGATCATACTGAGTCCGGGCAGCCTCTACACGAGCATCATCCCGCATCTTCTGGCGCCCGAAGTCAACAAGGCGCTGGAGAATACGGGGGCGCCCATCATGTACATTTCCAACCTGGTGACACAGCCGGGGGAGACGGACGGGTATACGGTGAGCGACCACATCCGCGTGCTCAATCAGTATCTGGGCAAGCGGAAGATCGACGTGGTGCTGGCCAATACGGGCACCGTGAAACGGGAGATTTCCAATGTGTACCGCGATAAGGAGAAGAAGTCGGTCGTGGACCTGGACGTGAATGCGATTCAGGAGCAGGGGGCGGACATTATTTCCGATGACATCATCCGCATCGACGGGACCAGCATCAAACATGACGAACTGAAGACGGCTTACCGGGTTTTTTCTTATCTGATGGGTTAGCCGATGGGTTAGAAAGAAGGACAGGACATGAGCATTACAACTAAAGTGACCCATAGACGAGTCGTGATCGTAGGCGCCGGATACGTCGGCGCTTCGATTGCCTATGCGCTGACCATTACGAACCTGGCGCGTGAGATCATCCTGATCGACGTCGACGAGCAGAAGGCGATCGGCGAGTCGCTGGACATCCAGCACGGCATTCCCTACATGGGCGTTTCTAAAGTCCGGTCGGGCGACTACACGGACTGCGAGGACAGCGATCTGATCATCGTCACCGCAGGAAGAAACCGCCGGGTCGGTGAGAGCCGGCTGGACATGATCGCCGACAACATCGGGATCATCCGGGACGTCGCCTCGAAGATCAAGCCGCACTACAACCACGGGCCGATCATCATCGTATCGAACCCTGTCGACATCCTGACCTGGGAGTGCGACAGGATCATGGGCCTGCCCAACGGACATGTCTTCGGAACGGGCTGCATTCTGGACACTTCGCGTCTGATCCGTTCCATCGCCCGCTATACGCACCTGAAGATCGAGGCGATCAAGTGCAATGTCGTCGGGGAGCACGGCGACTCTCAGTTCCCGGTCTGGAGCCGGCTTGCTATCGCAGGCCAGCCCATGGAGGAATACTGCGAGAACGTCGGACTGGCCTGGGGACAGAGGGAGCAGGACATGCTCTACAATTACGTCCGCGATATGGGCGCGCACATCATCGCCGCCAAGGGCAAGACCCACTACGGGATCGCGACCTGCGTATGCTCCCTGGCGGACGCTGTGTTAAACCAGCGTTTGACCATCGCGCCTGTGACGAGTCCTCTGCAGGGAGAGTACGGGATCGAAGGCGTTTCGCTCAGTGTGCCGTCGATCATCGGCGTGAACGGCGTGGAACACAGGCTTGAGGAGCGGTGGACGGATGCTGAGTACGAAATGCTGAAAAAAAGCGCAGCTGCTGTGGAGTCCGCGATTCGGACGATTCCGCCGCAGGTGTAGTAAATAAGGGATGTTGATATAGTATGGGAAGACAGTTTTTTTACATCATTGCCGCGGCGATGGGGATGACGATCGCCATCACGGGCATTGCTTTTATTACGGAATATTTCAGCGTATCCAACCCGAAGAGCGGATACGGATTGCTTGTGGTGGGAGGATTCATCACTTTGTTTTATTTGAATAAACTGAGAAATTGACAAGGCAATTTGACTTCGATATAATATCCTTGGTTCAATACGTGCTAAAGCTATGATAGATTTTCACACGCATATTTTACCCGGAGTGGATGATGGCAGCAGAGACGCGCAGGAGAGCACGGAGATGCTGCAGGAGGAGATGCGGCAGGGGGTCAGACTCATTGTCGCAACACCGCATTTTTATGCGAACAGAATATCGGTTGAGGGGTTTCTTCGCCAAAGAGAGTTGAGCATCCAGACGTGGGATGAATATCTGTCTAAGTGCGGAGATATTTTCATTTCCGAAGAATTTGAGGGTATTTATGCCGGGGCAGAAGTGTACTATTTTCCGGGGATGGGCAGGGCCGAGCGGCTGCGCGACCTGACGATCCGGGGAACGAATACCATTCTCGTCGAGATGCCGTTCGTTCAGTGGACGAAGGAGATCCTGGAAGAGATCCGGCAGATCATCGAGGAGCAGAAGCTGAATGTGGTGCTCGCGCACGTGGAGCGCTACCCGGAGTTTCAGAAACACGGGGATATCATGAAGGAGATCCTGGATCTTCCTCTGGTGATTCAGCTGAATACGGGCAGTTTTCTGGGAAGCAGATCCCGCAGGAAATACTGTCTGAACCTTTTAAAAGAAAGAGATAACGTGATTCTGGCCAGTGATTGCCATAACATGGATACGCGCCGGCCGAATATGAAGGAAGCTGAAGCCATGATCCGGTCTAAGTTTGGAGAAGACAAACTGTCCAAGATCGAGAAGATCAGCCGGGCGCTGATCGGGGCCCAGGCGGAGGAATAGAGTTTGCACAGGAAACAGAGCAAAAAACGCGCTGTGCTCGGCATCGCGATCGCGCTTGCAGTAATTGCGGCCTTTGGGACCTGCCTTTATATGATGGAACATATCTTTGACGGCGGGGAAGAGGATGTAGGCGAGGCTGAGGACGCAGCGGTCCTGTATGTGGACAATAAAGAAATGGAGATTACGCATTCCATCGAGTCCTACCTGATGATCGGAACCGACGACAGCGGCAATGTGGAGGCCGAAGGAACCGATCAATACAGAGGGCAGATGGCGGATTTCCTGCTTTTGTATGTTATGGATAAGACGGCCGGCACCTACGGGTTCCTCCAGATCGACCGAAACACGATGACAGACGTTCCGGTTGTCGATACGAACGGGAACGGAACTGAGGAGATTTTCGAACAGATCTGCACTGCCAATTGGTACGGAGGGAAGCCGGAGCACGGCTGCAGCAATACGGTATATACCGTCGGCGAGCTGGTCGGCGGACTAGAGATCGACGGATACTATCAGATCCACATGAGCGACATCGGAACGCTGAACCATGCGGTGGGCGGCGTGGAGGTGACGCTGGATGAGGATTTCTCAGCGCAGGATCCGGCGATGACCAAGGGAACAACGCTGACCTTGAGCGATGAGCAGGCCGAGATCTTCGTCAGAGGACGTATGAATGTCGGCGGCGGAACCAACGAAGAACGTATGATCCGTCAGATGGCTTATATGCAGGGGTATAAGGCGAAGGCCAAGACCCTGCTCGGTGAGGATTCGAACTTTGTGAACGATCTGTACCAGGCGATGGAGGAGACTGCGGTGACGGACCTGCCGGAGAACAGGCTCTCCGTCATGGCGAACCAGATCTATAAGGGAGAAGACCTCGGAATCCTGACCATCGATGGCGAGACGAAGCTCGGCAAAACGCTTGGAGACGGAATAGAGCACGAAGAATTTTACGCGGACGAAGGGTCCATTGCGGATGCGATGATCACGCTGTGCGGCATCGACGAAGCGCATATTACAGAAGACACAGGAGAGGATGAATGAGTCAGTTACCCGAAATCAATCCGGTTGACAATGATAGAGAAGAAATAGAAATTGATCTATTGGATCTGTTTTACTATTACAGATCCAAGATCGTATGGATAATCGCAGCATTCCTGATCGGGGCGCTGCTCGCCGGGGTGATCACGCAGTTCGCGATCACGCCCAAGTACACGGCAACCTCCACCATGTATATGGTGTCCTCCTCGAGCGGGTCCGTCGTGGACCTGACCGACCTGAACATCGGTGAGTCCATCTCGAGCGACTATATCGAGCTGATCAAAACCAGGCCCATCATCGAGGACGTCATCAAGGACCAGCAGCTGGATTACACCTATGAAGAGGTGCTCGGCATGCTGAACCTCTCAGTGGTGACGGATACCAGAATCATCAAGATCTCGGTGACCAGTACGGACAAGGAGGAGGCGATGAACATCGCCAACGAGCTTGCCGTCAAGGCGGAGGAACAGCTCCCGAAGCTGATGGACGCGCCGAAACCGAACATAGCGGAGCGGGCGATCCTGCCAAAGCACAAGAGTTCCCCGTCGCTCACGAAGAATACGATGATCGGAGCGCTGCTGCTGCTGCTGCTGACGCTCGCGATCCTGACCGTCATGTATCTAATGGATGATACGCTGAAGAGCGCAGAGGATGTGGAGAAGCACTTCGGCATCATGCCGCTGACCGTCATACCGGAGGGCAAGATCGAAGGTCTGGACGGGAAGGGCGATGCCGCTCCTGCACGAAAACGCCGCAACAAAAAAAGAAAGCAATAAATCATGAGTGAAAGAAATACGAACAATACACAGTGGATCCTGCAACCGGCGAGAAAGCCCGAAGGCGAGACTCCAAAGCGCGACACGATTGAAGTAGCAAAGCTTTTCAAGTCGATGGAATCCTCCGAAGAGGACCGCGAAAAGACGCCGGAAGTGACGCCGGAAGTGAAGGCGGAAGCGGTTCGCGAAGAAGCTCAGGCTGCGAAGCGCGAGGCGATTCAGGCAGCGAAACTCGAGGCAATTCAGGCAGCGCAAAAAGAAGAGAAGCGCGAGGAGGCTCCTGCGCCCGTGGTAGAGGCTCCGGCACCTGCGGTAGAGATCCCGGTGCCCGTGGTAGAGGCTCCTGCGCCCACGAAGACCGCAGAACTCGAGACTGCGAAGGCTCCGAAACCCGCGGAGCGAAAGGTCATCTTCGGCGTGAAGCCGACGATGCCGTACTCGATCGAGGAAGCCATCAACCGCCTCAGAATCAACATCAGTTTTCTGGGAGGTGACGTCAAGAAGATCATGATCGTCAGCTCGGAGCCAAACGAGGGGAAGTCTTTCCTCGCGATGAACCTCTGGAAGCAGATGGCGATGGCGGGAGAGAAGTCGATCCTGATCGACCTGGACATGAGAAAGTCCACCATGGCAAGCAAGTATCAACTGAAGCGTTCCGATGGGGTGGAGCTGAAGGGGACATCCCACTTCCTGTCCGGAGAGGAACCGATCGAGGAAATGATTCTCCATACGGAGATGGAATTCGGAGATATCCTACCGAATGTGGATAATATCGTGAATCCTTCCATGCTCTTTGAGAGCAGGAAATTCACAGAGATGATGAAATACGCTGAAGAGAACTACAGGTATGTATTTCTCGATGTACCGCCGCTCGGCCTTGTGTCCGACGGTGAACTGATCGGCAGCGTGTGCGACGGCGCGGTCCTGTGCGTACGCGCGGGCTCGACCTCAAGAAACGTCGTACGGCACTCGCTGCGGCAGCTGGAGCGCGCTGGCTGTCCGCTGCTCGGAATCGTACTGAACCGGGTAGGCGGAGCCGGAAGCGGATACTATCACAAGTATTACGGGAAGAAGTATTACAACGATAAATACTACACCAAATAAACTGAATGTGCTTATTGCTCGCATGGGGATTCCGGCGATTCAATATACCCTTAAAGCGGAAGGAGGTGAAACAGGAAACAATGGGCAATTACAAGAGAGTTCTTTCGATCATCATTGCAGCAACTTGCATGCTGGTGTTCTCATTCTCAATGACATTCGCTCAGACTGAGTCCCCGACTGAGGGTGCTGCAGGCGGCGATAAAGTAACCGCGAAGAACGGCTATGTTAAGGGAAGCAATAGCGGTAACTACTACTGCAATGTGACGAAGAAGACAGCGACACTGAAATCGCTCTACAACAAGAAGGTCAAGACGATCGTCTTCAACAACACCATCACCAAGGATGGCGTTAAGTGCAAGGTCACCAAGATCGACGCCAAGGCTTTCAAGGGAGCGAAGAAACTGCGGACCATCAAGATCAAGAATAAGAACCTGAAGACGGTCAGCAAGAATGCTTTCAAGGGACTGAAGAAGAGCCAGCTGAAGAAGATCAAGGTCAAGATCAGCAAGAAGCTTACAAAGAAGCAGTTCAACAGCCTGAAGAAGCAGTTCAAGAAGGCGGGTATCCCTGCCAAGAACATCAAGAGAGTCAAGCTGTAAAAACAGCGGCTCTGGTGAAACCAGATTTCATCGATGAAATTTGATCAAAGAAAAACCCCCGGGAATCGGGGGTTTTTTCGTTTCGATGTATTGTATCAGTCAGTTACGACTTATACAAGACCCTGCTCCATCATAGCAGCAGCAACCTTCTCGAATCCAGCGATGTTTCCGCCCTGGACCAGGAGGTTCTTGTTGCCGAAGTACTTCTCAGCAGCAGCAGCACTGTTCTTGTAGATGTTTCTCATGATCTCGTGCAGCTGTTCGTAAACTGCTTCGTGCTGATATACAGCGTGGGAAGCGTTCTGTCCCATTTCGATGCAGGAGCAAGCAACGCCGCCAGCGTTAGCTGCCTTAGCGGAACCTACTGCTGTCTCGTTCTCGATGAGGTACTGCAGAGCATCGTTCGTTGTCGGCATGTTAGCGCCTTCACAGTAGAACTTGCAGCCGCCTTCGACGATCTGCTTAGCATGCTCCATGTGAACGTCATTCTGCATAGCGCAAGGAATGAACATGTCAACCTTGATGCCTTCATCCTGCTGTACGCCCCAAGGCTTCTTGCCTTCGTAGAACTTAGCACCCGGGAACTTCTCTGCGTAAGGTGCGCAGATGTTCTTGCCGGAAGCTCTCAGCTCGAGCAGATAAGCAACCTTCTCGTCTGTGCAGATGCCTTCAGGATCGTAGATGTATCCGTCCGGACCGGAGATGGTGACGCACTTAGCACCGAGGTCCTTCAGCTTCCAGGCAGCGCCCCAAGCAACGTTACCGAAACCGGAGATAGCAACGACCTTGTCCTTGAAGTCTTCGCCGTTAGCCTTCAGCATTTCCTCAGCATACCATACGATACCGAAACCGGTAGCTTCAGCTCTTCCGAGCAGTCCGCCGTAGGAGAGACCCTTACCGGTCAGTGTGCCTTCATATCTGTCAACGATTCTCTTATACTGTCCGAACAGGTAGCCGATCTCTCTGCCGCCAACACCCAGGTCGCCAGCCGGAACGTCAGTGTTCGGTCCAATGTGTCTGTACAGCTCTGTCATGAATGCCTGGCAGAATCTCATAACTTCAGCATCGGACTTGCCGTTCGGGTCGAAGTCGGAACCGCCCTTGCCGCCGCCGATCGGGAGGCCGGTCAGGGAGTTCTTGAAGATCTGCTCGATGCCCAGGAACTTGATGATTCCAGGATAGACGTTCGGTGCGAATCTCAGACCGCCTTTGTAGGGGCCGAGTGCGGAGTTGAACTGATATCTGTAGCCCTTGTTGACCTGGACTTTGCCAGCATCGTCAACCCATACGACTCTGAAGGTGATTCCTCTCTCAGGCTCTGTCAGTCTTTCGAGAAGAGCAGCCTCTTCATATTCCGGATGCTGTTCGATAACCGGAATCAGAGAAGTCAGGACTTCTTCAACAGTCTGGTGAAACTCAACTTCGCCAGGGTTCTTAGCTTTACAAAGCTCAATACATCTTTCTACATAGTTTGACATTTACGTTTCTCCTTTACCTTAAAAAATAGATTCAAGTAGTTAATGCCTTGTACGAATATGATAGCACTTTGATATTTTTTCGTCAATGGGGGAGAAAGGCGAAACCGGGCGATTTCTGACTGTAAAAATGCTTTTTTGCATCGTATATTAGCATTGAAAATAACGCACAAAAAAGATACAATAAATTAACTATGAGAAAAAAGGAGTGATTTGTTATGGCACAGGAATACTACATGGTAAGTTACGAACAGTGGATGTCCACACCGGCTCTTTCCGATGATGCAAAGGCAGAGCTGGCCGCAATTAAAGACGACGACCAGGAGATCCGGGAACGGTTCACGAACATGCTGTCCTTTGGTACAGCAGGCCTTCGCGGAATCATGCGAGCCGGGATCAACGGGATGAACATCTACATGGTGCGGCTTGCCACCCAGGGTCTTGCCGAGCTGATCATCGAAGAGACCGGCGGCATGGTGCATTCTACCAACGATGTGCCGGCCTCAGTTGCCATAGCATATGACTCTAGAAATAACAGTCCTGCCTTTGCAGAGGAAGCGGCCTGCGTGCTGGCGGCCAACGGGATCCGGGCCTATCTGTTCGAGAGCCTGCGGCCGACGCCGGAGCTGTCCTTCGCCCTGCGTGAAACTGGATCGATCGCCGGCATCAACATCACGGCGAGCCATAACACCAAGGAATACAACGGCTACAAGGCCTACTGGTCCGACGGCGCGCAGATGGCGCCGGAGCAGGCGGGCAAGGTGGCCGAGGTCATGGGGCGGATCGATATGTTCCGCGACGTGAAGACCATGGATTATCAGGCTGCGGTCGATGACGGCCGGATCGTGCTCATGGGCGAGGCCATGGACGAGAAATACATGAAGAATGTCCTGGCTCAGTCCGTCGGCGCGGAATACGTGGCGAAGGCGGCGGATGAACTGAAGATCGTCTACACGCCTTTCCACGGGACGGGATATCAGCTGGTGCCGGAGGTGCTGGACCGCCTCGGCATGAAGCACGTGATCTGCGTGCCGGAGCAGATGGTGATCGACGGAGATTTCCCGACGGTCAAGTCACCGAACCCGGAATATAGAGAAGGCTTCGACCTTGCGGTAGAGTTGGCGAAGAAGCACGACGTCGACCTGATCATCGGAACCGACCCGGACGGTGACAGAACCGGCATCGTGGTCCGCGATGGGGAAGAGTATCGGACGCTGACCGGAAACCAGATCGGCGTACTGCTGCTGGATTACCTGATCCGGGCAAGGAAGGAACAGGGAACGCTGGCGGAAGATGCGGTCGCGATCAAGAGCATCGTGTCCACGACCATGGCCGACCGGATCTGCGAGGTACAGGGCGTTGAGATGATGAACGTACTGACCGGCTTCAAGTTCATCGGCGAGAAGATCAAGGAATTCGAAGAGACCGGGGAACACACTTTCCTGTTCGGCTTCGAGGAGAGCAACGGCTACCTGACCGGATCCTACGCTCGGGATAAGGACGCGGTCGTCGCTTCCATGCTGATCTCCGAGATGGCCTGCTACTATCACCTGCAGGGCAAGACGCTGATGGATGCCATGAACGAACTTTATACCACTTACGGATATTATAGAGAGAAGGTGCTGTCCTTTGTCTTCGAGGGACTGGACGGCCAGGAGAAGATGGCTGCGATCATGCAGGGCCTGAGAGAGAAGGCGCCGGAGGCCATCGGCAGCAGAGTGCTGCGGGTGCGCGATTTCGAATCCGGCCTGATTACCGACCTTGCGAGCGGCGAGACTGCTCCGACAGGACTGCCGAAGGCGAACGTCCTGTTCTATGATCTGGCGGACCGCGGTACGGCCATCATACGTCCGTCGGGTACGGAGCCTAAGATCAAATTCTATATGATGGCTGCCGGCGATTCGCTCGCAGAGGCAGATGAGAAGCTGGCCGCGATTGAGGCGGCAGGGCAGGCGCTGCTGGGGTAAGTGCGGCGGGCTGCCGGGAAGGGGCAGCCCCGGTTCATACGGGCGGAACGCCCCGTGTATGAAAATAATCGATAGAAAGGAGGCGATATCGCATGGCCGAAATGGAAACGATGGACATGGACATGAAGAATCAGCAGTTTGAGCGCGACCTGGGAAAGATCATTGCGTTCCTCGAGACCAGCGCATACTTTAAGGCGAGAGACCTGCTTTTGGAATATAATGCTGTCGATATTGCCGAAATGCTGGAGGACATCCTGGAGGAGGTCGGGATCGAGAAGGTGGTCATCATCTTCCGGATGCTGCCGAAGGACATATCGGTCGATGTGTTCTCTTATCTGCCGAGCGACGATCAGGTCAACATCGTGCAGACGATCACCGATCGAGAGATTTCCTATATCATGAAGGAACTGGACTTCGACGATAAGATCGACGTTCTGGAGGAACTTCCGGCGAATATTGTAGATAAGATTCTGGAGAAGACGCCCCGTGAGGAGCGGAAACTCATCAATGAATTTCTGAACTATCCTGATGACTGCGCGGGGTCCCTGATGACGCCGGAGTACATCAGTCTGCAGGATACGATGACGGTCGGGGAGGCCATGGCCTATATCAAGAAGGAGGGCCTCAACAGCGAGACCGTATATACGTGTTATGTCAAACACGGTGGACGCAAGCTGGAGGGCGTCGTTTCCCTGCGTGCCTTGGTCATCGCCGATGACAGCATGATGATCAGCGACCTGATGGAGACGGATTACGTCTATTTGAATGTATACGATGACCAGGAGGAGGTCGCGGAGGCCTTTAAGAAGTACGGCTTCCTGGCCATTCCGGTCGTGGACAACGAGCACCGGCTCGTCGGTATCATCACCTTCGACGATATCATGGAGATCATCGAGGAAGAGACGACCGAGGACATCGAGCGTATGGCGGGCGTCATGGGCGACGACGACCACAAGGAATACCTGGACATGAGCGTGTTCCGGCACGTGAAGAACCGTCTGCCCTGGCTTTTGTTTATGACCGTGACCCTGATGATCACGGGAACCCTGATCAACCAGTTCGAACACGTGCTGTCCCAGGTGATCGTCCTGGTCGGCTACCTGCCGCTTCTGATGGGTACCGGCGGTAACACCGGTACGCAGGCAGCGACCCTGATCATCCGTGGACTTTCCGTGGATGAGGTCGATCTGAAGGATGTGTTCAAGGTGCTCTGGAAGGAGCTGCGGGTCAGTATCCTGATCGGCATCGTGCTGAGTATCTTCAATTTCGGGAAGATCGTCCTGATCGATCAGCAGTCGGCATCGATCGGCATTACGGTCGCGATCGCCATGATCATCGTCGTCATGTTTGCGAAACTGCTCGGCGGCATGCTCCCGATGGCGGCGAAGAAGATCGGCGTCGACCCGGCCCTGATGGCGACCCCGATGATCTCCTCGATCACGGATATGGTCTCCTCGGTGATCTTCCTGTTCACCGCTTCGCTGGTGCTGGGGATTGCGCTGTAGGTGTAAGAAATGGCAATTGAAACAAGTGAGAATTACATACGCGAGATGATCACGCCGCGGGAGGCGGATGCGCATAAGGGTAACTGCGGGCGCATCCTGATGGTGTGCGGTTCGGTCGGCATGGCCGGCGCCGCGGTCATGAGCGCGAAGGCGGCGCTTCGGTCCGGGGCAGGGCTGGTCACGGTCTGCGTGCCGGGGGAACTCTTTCCCATCGTGCAGACTGCCGTGCCCGAGGCCATGTGCATCGACCGGGCGACGATCATCTACGATAATATCGATATCAACCAGTTCGACTGCATTGCTGCAGGCCCGGGCCTTCGGGTCGGGCGAGAGCAGTACCAGATGATCGAGCATCTGCTGGTCAGCTACCGCGGGCCGCTGGTGCTGGACGCGGACGGACTGAACTGCCTTTGCAGGTATGCGAAGGTGCCCGAGAAGGAAACTTATGTGGGCAGCGCGGCTTCGGCCGAGACCGACGAGATGGACATTCCGCGAAAGATGACGGCCCTGCTGCCCGAGATCACTGCGCGCCGGAAGCATCCAGTGATCATGACGCCGCATCCGGGCGAGGCGGACCGGTTGCTGGAGTATCTGGGCCAGCCCAAGTATAGAGAACTGGGCCGGGATAAAGCGGCGGAGGTGCTGGCATGTGAGTCCGGTGCGATTACCGTACTGAAGGGCCCCGGGACGCTGGTTGCGCAGGCGGCTGGTGGAAAGGCAGGTTCGACCGGGGTTGATGGGCCTTCTGGCGTCGACCTGTTCCGCAACCCCACGGGCAACCCCGGCATGGCGACCGGCGGTAGCGGAGATGTGCTGACGGGCGTGGTTGCTGCGTTGGTTGGATACGGAAGGGCGCAGGTGAAGCATAGCGCGGATGATGCTGCGATTGCTGCGGGTCTGACCCCGCTGGATGCAGCCCGCGCGGCCGTTTACATGCATGGTTTGGCCGGGGACATCGCTGCGGAGCGCCTGGGCGAGATCGGAATGACTGCGATGGACATCATCGATGCGTTACCGGAGGCGTTTTTAAGAATCGCCGGACGGTGAGATGGGAAAACTCTGCAGAAAAAGTCATTTTGTGTGTTTTTTGCAGAGTTGATCAGTACGAAGTAGGCCGATTTCGGCCTGAACTCTGCAAAATGGACTGAATTAAGCTATTTCTGCAGAGTTGAAGAAGAAATATTCGCGATTTTAGGGTAAAACTCTGCGGGAAACGCTAAAAAGAGATCAATCTGCAGAGTTTAACCATAAATTACCAAACACTGCTCGCTTAACTCTGCGGGAAACGTTAAATAGAGATCAATCCGCAGAGTTTAACCATAAATTAACATTTATTGCAACTTAAACCTTGAAATAGGAAAGGAGCAGCATGAATATCAAAGAACTTGAGATGAAAGCAACAGAGGTCAGATGTAATATCATCAAAGCCTTGCATGCGGCTGGATCCGGCCATCCGGGCGGGTCGCTCTCGTCGGCGGACATTGTAACCGCGCTGTATTTTGATGAGATGAACATCGATCCGGCGGAGCCAAAGAAAGAGGGCAGGGATAAGCTGGTCTTTTCCAAGGGCCATGCAGGTCCGTGCCAGTACGCGGCGCTGGCGGTGCGCGGGTATTATCCTGAGGAAGACCTGCTCACGCTGAGAAAGATGGGATCGAAGTTCCAGGGCCATCCGAACATGGACTATGTGCCGGGCATTGAGATGTCGACCGGATCGCTCGGGCAGGGCTTCGGCGCTGCGGGCGGAATGGCGCTGGCGGGTAAGCTGGACGGTGATCCCGGAAGGGTTTACGCGCTGCTCGGCGACGGCGAACTGCAGGAGGGCATCGTCTGGGAGGCGGCCATGTCCGCGGCGCACTATAAGCTCGACAACCTGGTCGGCATCGTTGACCACAACGGACTGCAGATTGACGGACGCAACGATGACGTCATGACGGTCATGCCGATCGCGGAGAAGTTCCGGGCATTTGGCTGGAACGTGATCGAGATCGATGGGCACGACATGGGACAGATCCTCGAGGCGTTCAAGGCTGCGCGCGAATGCAAAGGCAGGCCGACCATGATCGTCGCCGAGACGGTCAAGGGCAAGGGGGTTTCCTTCATGGAAGACCAGGCCGGATGGCACGGCAAGGCCCCGAATGATGAACAGGCAGAGCAGGCATTAAACGAACTGGGCCTGCTTTTGGAAGAGCAGAAGAAAGCACTGGAGGTATAGAAGTATGGCAGATAAGATCGCAACAAGACAGGCATACGGAGAGATCCTCCAGGTGCTCGGAGAAGAATATGAGAATCTGGTCGTGATGGACGCGGACCTGTCCGGGTCGACCAAGACAGCAGAGTTTAAGAAGGTGTTCCCGGAGAGGTTCTTCAATATGGGAATCGCGGAGCAGAACATGTACGCGCAGGCGGCGGGACTGGCCCTGTCGGGGAAGATCGTGTGCGCGAGTACTTTTGCGATGTTCGCGAGCGGAAGAGCGTTCGAGATCATCAGAAATTCCATCGGCTACACCCACGCCAATGTCAAGATCTGCGCGACGCACGCCGGCATCACCGTCGGAGAGGACGGGGCGAGCCACCAGACCTTTGAGGACATCGCCCTGATGCGGACCATTCCGGGCATGACCGTGATCAACCCGTCGGATGCGGTTTCGGCGAAAAAACTGCTGCGGCAGGCGGTCGAGATGGACGGACCGTGTTATGTGAGACTCGGAAGAGCCGCCGTGCCGGTCTATTATAAGGAAGAAGATGAGATCACGCTCGGCAAGGGCAACCTGCTAAGGGACGGCAAGGACCTGACCATCATCGCTTCCGGCATCATAGTGAGCGATGCGGTTTCCGCTGCTGAGAAGCTGGCCGCAGAGGGCATCGATGCGAGGGTGATCGACATCCATACGATCAAGCCGATCGATGAGGAGATCATCATCAAGGCGGCGGCTGAGACCGGCGCCATCGTCACAGCGGAGGAGCACGGGATCATCGGC